>JASIAO010000024.1 GCA_030041955.1 Acidobacteriaceae bacterium
CGCACCGCGCCGATGACCCGCTCGCCCGGCACCACCTGCACGCGCACAATGGCGTAGCGGCTCTCCGGCGAGCTGTAGGAGTTCTTGTCCTGCACGCTGTTGTCGCCGTGCGTATTCACCACAAGCGCCGACTCCGGCGCATATTGCTGGTTGCCTGTGTCGAGGCTCACGTAGAGTGTGGGATCGTCGACGTGCACACGCACCCGCGCCGCCTGCCCATAGATCCTCACCGGCTCCTGCGCTCCGCGAAACGAATCGATCGCCGCCCGCAGCACGCTGTGCGTCCCGCCCTGGTTCACATCGCCGCTGCTCTGCTGCAGCACGATCAGCTCCGGAATGTTCTGAAAATTGTCCAGCACGAACACGCCGTCCTCGTCCGGCAATTGCAACCCCGGAGCGACGGTCGGCATGCGTGCCATTTGGTCCGCGCGCTCGGCTGCAGCCGCGCGGTCAATCGCTGCCGCCTCGTTTTCTCCGGGATTGGTCGCGCCCGTGTTGCCGCTTGTAGCAGAGCTTTCCGGCTTCGCCCCCGGCTCGTGCTCCTTGTTCCATTTGTCGGTCGCTGGCCAGTCCACCAATGAATACGGGACTTCCTCCCAGTCGTCGCGTTCCGCGCTGAGATACCGCACGCGGTCGCCGACGACCTCATACTTCGCGACAATCTGATATGAGCCATCCTTGAGGATCAGGCGCTTGCCGCCCGCAGCCTGCGCATAGAGCAGCGGCAGACACGCCAGCATCGCCGCTGCCAGCACCGCGAGAATCAGCCGCCCCGTCCGCTTCGCATCCGTCCGCATCGCTCTCATTAGATACGTGCCTGCCGTGATCCGTCACCCTGGCCGCCGCGCTCCTGCTCCATGGCCCATTTTTTTCGATATCCTCAAACGTATGGTTCCCCGATTTGTGCTGGCCGCCGGCTGTGTCGCGGCCGTCCTCTGTCTCGGTCTCAGCGCTTCCGCTCAGTCTTCCGGTACGCCGGCTACTCCGGCTCCGACACAACAAGCCGCTCCGCCGGCTCAGGCCACTCCACAGCAAACGCCCCAGGGAGGCCTTGCGCCCGGTGCTCCCCCGCTGCAACTTCAGAGTCTGCCTCCGGATGCGCACACGCCCACCCCGGCCGAGGCGGCCGAGGAGCAGCGGAGGCGCGCCTACGAGATGGCCATGCGTCTTGCGGCCCTTCAGGCACGTTGGGGCCCGCAGATCTCCACGCCCGGCGTTGCCATTTCGCTGGTCGAAACCGGCCGCACGAAAACCCCGCAGGGAACCACCCAACTCACCTATCAGATCACCGGTTCCGGATTTCGCCCCGGCGAGCATCTCTCCCTGGTGCGCTGGACCCTCGGCGAGTCCATGAAGACGGTGATGGGCGATATCGTTCTCGATGCCGCCGGCCACGCCGTTTGCGCTGAGCCGGCGCCCGTGCAGCCCGCCGCGCCGAACGCGCCCGCGCCTCCTGCCCCGAACGCCACGCCCACTGCGCAGGCGACGCCGGCCAAACCGGCCGCTCCGCCACCGCCTCCTTGCACCCAGACGATGAAGCCCGATCAGCCCGTCGAGATCCAGGCCGTCGCCGCCCCCGGTGAGGCGATTCGCGTCGCCCTGATTGGGGCTGATCGCAGCAATGGCGCAGCAGCCAGCGTTGTACCGTTCCCCATCGCCGCTTCCGACAAGGGCTGCAGCCTCGAGGTCGTCCTGGCCATGAAAGATGCCGACCTGGACATCGTTCAGGGCGCCGGATTTCCCGCCAACTCCACCATCAAGGTTGAAACCACTACCGCGGGCCAGACCCAGACCCTGGACTCGAAAACCAATGCCGACGGCCGCGTAGTCTTCGCTGTCCTCCCCGGGCAGCAGGGCGCGCCTTCAGGCGATACCACCGTTCGTTATATGGGCATCCTGCACACGCCCGGTGAACCGGCTCCGGCCACGCCCGATCCTGCGTGCGCTCCGGCCGTTACATTCCACTGGGGGCAGGGAACGTACAAGCCGCAATAATCTCCGCAAACCTGGGCGGTGAGGCGTTGCTCCCGCAGCGCCTTCGCCCTTCCCGGGCGGCGTGGCTCTGCCTCGCGGCGGAGTAGTCCTGCCGGATTTTGTCTGCCGAGATCGCTTACCGGCCTGATTTCATGCCGCAAAGACCAAAGTTGTATGGCGCGCTGTTCGCTCGCCCGCGCACTATAACGAGATGGAGCGGAGCGGCATAACGGCTTTTCGCACGGCCGCAGTCCTGGTCCCTGCGCTGGGTGCCGCGGTTCTATGTGCGGCGCTCTGGCGGGACTCCGTCTTCTCTCCGGCCACCTCCATCGTGCAGCTCTCGGCTCTTCCGGTCAATTCCGAAGTTCACCTTCGCGCCACCGTCCTCGCGGCAGACCCTGCGGGCGCCCATATCTGGGTTCACGACGGAACCGGGGCCGTCCCGCTCACGCTCAAGCCTCCTCAGGCCGGCATTCACGCCGGCGAAATGCTGCTCCTCGACGCGCGTAAGACTGCCGGACCCGCGGCCGCTTCCCCTGCGCCGCCAGCCAAATCGAGTCCTGCTGCCCCGGCTCAGAAAAAATCAGCCAGGCATCCCCGCTCCACGGCTTCTGTTGAGGATCACCCGCCGGAAACTGATGCGACCGACGGACTATCTCTGCTGAATGCTGCGCCCGGAGTCGTGATGGCCACCGGCAAAGTTGTGCGCGTTAGTCACGAATGGCCCAGGCTGGCCGTGCTCGCCATCTCCTGTCTCCTGCTCTGGCTTTTCGTTTTGCAGCGCCTCTTCGCTTTGCAGGACAAAGCGCTCAAAAAGTCTTCGCAGGTTAGCCGGGCTCTCCAGGAACTCTCCACTGCCGTTCAGTCTCTCACCCGCGAAGAAGCCTTTAACGCGGAAGTTCCCGCCCCCGCGGTCGATGAGGTGATTCCCCTTGCCGCCGGCTTCAACGCTATAATGGCCGAGCTGCAGCGTCGCGACGGCATTCGTCGTGACGCCGAACTCCGTTTGCGCCGCATGACGCTCATCGATGATGTAACGGGCCTTCCCAACCGTCGGCTCCTCTCCGACCGCCTCGCCCAATGTGTCGCCAGGGCGCGCCGCGAGAAGAAGACCGTTGCGCTGCTCTGCGTCGATCTGGACGGATTCAAACTGGTCAATGACAGCTACGGCCACGCCAGTGGCGACGCCCTGCTCGCTCAGGTAGGCCAGCGCCTGAAAGGCCGCTTCCGCCATGCCGACACCCTGGCGCGCGTCGGCGGCGACGAATTTGCCCTCGTCCTCGACACGCTTCAGAACCGCGGCGATGCCCGCATCATTGCCGAAACAGTCCTGGATCTTCTGAAGCCCCCTTTCGAAATTGCCGGGCACACTGTCCACATCGGCGCCAGCATCGGCCTCAGCATTTTCCCTGACGCAGCGGAAACCGGGCAGCTCATGCAGCAGGCCGATTGCGCCATGTATGCGGCCAAGCGCAACGGCAGGAGCCGCATTGTCCAGTTCGGCGACGACCTCGGCACCGCCGCTCGCGAGCGGCTCACCCTCGAGCATGAGCTCCAGCAGGCCATCGCCCGCGGTGAAATCCAGCTCCATTACCAGCCCGAGTATGACCTCGCCACCGGCGCTGTGGTGCGCTTCGAGGCCCTCGCCCGCTGGGTCCACCCCGAGCTTGGCACCATCCTCCCCACCGTCTTCATTCCCATCGCTGAAGAGTCGGGTCTTATCGTTCCCCTCGGCGCCTACATTATGGAGCGGGCCTGCGCGGAGGCCGTTGCGTGGCAGGAACTCGCCCGTCGCCCCATTCAGGTTGCCGTCAACGTATCGAGCGTCCAGTTCGCCCGCGACTCGTTCTTCGAAGAGGTTGCCGACGTCCTGCACCGCACCGGATTAGCCCCCACCCTGCTCCAGATCGAGCTCACCGAGTCGGCCACCATGAACGGCATGGAGCGCGCGGCTGAGATCATGCTCCGTCTCAAGCGCATGGGTGTCAGCGTCGCGGTCGACGACTTTGGCACCGGCTACTCCTGCCTGACCTATCTGCCCAAGCTCCCCTTCGACTGCCTCAAGCTCGATCGGTCCTTCGTGAGCGAAATGATGCTGCGCCGCGAAACGCGCAACTTTGTTGGCTCCATCCTGACCCTCGCCCGCGATCTGCAAATGAAGGTCATCGCCGAGGGCATCGAAACCCAGGAACAGCTCGACATGATCCGCAAACTGGGCACCGACGAGGCCCAGGGATACCTCCTCGGCCATCCCTCCAATGATCCTTCTCCGCATCTCCTGCTCGAGGCCGCTGACACCACCCACGCCGCCATGGCCTGAGCAGGCCCCGGTCCGCAGCGAAGCCCCATGTTCAGTGCAACAACCGCCGCATTTTCCCCTTCCTGGGTCAGTTTTGGCTGAACGGCCGCCGAATGGCTCAGC
>JASIAO010000232.1 GCA_030041955.1 Acidobacteriaceae bacterium
GGGCACCTTTACGCAGGACGATCTGGGGTCGTACGTGCAGCCGCTGGTGAAGATGGCGCGGCTCAATGGCGACGGGATGATGGACGTTTTGGTCGGGTATACGTGCAATCCGACACTGACCAACAACGATGGTTCCGGCAAGGCGTCGGTGTATAACCCGTGCGCGGGTTTCGACGTTTATTACGGGCAGGGCGGTAACTCGCTTTATAAGAGCACGGTGATCACGGATCCGAGCCTTTACGGGCCCGGCGCTTATCAGGGACTGGGCGAGTGGGGGGTGGATGTCAACGGCGACGGCTATGGCGATATCGTGGCGTCGACCGGGACCAGCTGCTGGTGCGACTTTGGGTTGTTCGTCTGGCCAGGCAATGCCAACGGGTCGTTCCAGCAGACGGCGCAGGAGTTCATCAGCAACACGAACTCCGCGGGAATGATGGCGGCAGCGGACTTCAACCGCGACGGCATGATGGACTTTGTCGTCGACGAGGGATCGAACGGCAATGCTGAGTTTTACATTAACTCGACTAACCGGGCGGCCTGCGGGACTTACACGATTAGTCCGTCTGTAACTGCGTGCCAGCCGGTGGATAATACGTACTCGCCGAGCCCGGTGCGCGTGGAGGCCACTTCCTACGACACGACGCAGGTGACCGGGATGCAGGAGTATG
The DNA here is from genome assembly GCA_030041955.1 of Acidobacteriaceae bacterium. Lineage (GTDB taxonomy): Bacteria > Acidobacteriota > Terriglobia > Terriglobales > Acidobacteriaceae > Palsa-343. The sequence goes on from JASIAO010000232.1 coordinate 669, forward strand.
TGGACAATCAGCTGGAGTACTCGCAGGATGTAACCAGCTTTAATACCACCTTCCCCGAGAGCGTGGGGCCTCACTACTTCGTGACCAAGGGATGGGACGCGAGCGGACGCAGCTTCGTGGCCGACCGCACGGTGACGGTGTACAGCGGCACGCCGGGGCCGGTCTGTTCGGCAACGACGGACTCCGCGAACATTTGCGTGCCCTCGGGCAGCAGCTCGCCGGTGGAGATCGTCGCGAACGGCAACACCGGCAGCGTGGTGCCGACGGCGGCGCAGCTCTACATCAACGGGAGCCTGGCAGTGAATAACGAGGGCTACTGCTACCAGAGCAGCAACTGCGCGGGAGGCAGCACCTGGGTGCAGACCACGCAGACCCTGGCCAGCGGGACGTACACCCTGGTCTTCAAGCTATGGGACGCGAACGGAGACGTCTACACGGCTACGAAGACGATCACGGTGGATTAGTTCCTGATGAATGGGGAAGCGGCGCGGGGGTCTGTCCTGCGCCGCTTTTTTGCGCCCTGAAGCGGCATCGCGGCTGCAAAAGAAAAGGCCCGCGGAGGGTAACTCCGCGAGCCTAAGTTGGTTACTGGAGGATTTGCAATCAGGCGGAACGGCGTTCCCGTTCCTGCTCTTTAAAGTTGTCGATCTTATCGTTGGCGCGATCTTTTGCCTGGTCGATGCGCTGGGAGACGTGCTCGCGGGTTTCGGCGTTGCGCTCGTGCTGTTCGTGCTCGCGGGTTTTGGCGGCCTCGTTGGCCGCGTCCTTGATATTGCCCCACGTCTGCTGGACTGCGCCCTTCGCCTGATCGGCCACGCCTTTGTTGGCGAGCCGGTCGTTGCCGGTGGCTTCGCCGGCACCCTGTTTGATCTTTCCAGCTACTTCGTTAGCCTTGCCTTTGACCTGATCCGAATTCATTGAATTACCCCCTGGGATTTAACTGACTACGTACGGAACTGCAACTGCAAAGTGCCTAAACGACCGGCCTGCGTCCGCTGATGAGCTGAATGACGAGCACCACGAGCGCCACGACGAGCAGAATGTGGATGTACCAGGCGACGATGTGGAAGCCAATCAAACCAACCAGCCACGCAATGAGCAGGATGACGAACAGTGTCCAAAGCATCCGGCGTGTTCTCCTTTCTTCCTAAGACGTGCGGGCCAAACGATTGATAGGGTGCGGGAAAGAGGCGCAGGGTTGCCGTTCCTCCCGATGAACTTTGCGCCGCCGTTGCGGTACAAATACAAATACCTGGGAGGATTGAAGCTTTTGCGGATTGCGATTCAGGGAGAACCGGGCTCGTTCAGCCATGAGGCGGCTCTGAAGTACGATGGCGAGGCAACCCTATTGCCGTGCGCGGTGTCGGCCGAGGTGTTTGCAGCGATTACCGACGGGTCGGCGGACGCAGCGATGATCCCGATCGAGAACTCGCTGGCAGGATCGGTGGTGGAGCATTACGATCTGCTGCTGGCACACGATGTGGGCGTGGAGAGCGAATGGCTGCTGCGCATCCGGCACAACCTGATCGGGCTGCCGGGGACGAAGCTGGAGCGGGTGCGGCACGCGTACTCGCATCCGGTGGCGCTGGCGCAGTGCCGCAGGTTCTTCGGGGAGCATCCGGAGATCGAGGCGGCGCCGTTTTACGACACGGCGGGCAGCGTAAAGCAATTGATGGAGCTGCGCGATCCGGGCGTGGCGGGGATTGCCAGCGCGCAGGCGGCGAAGCAGTATGGGGCGGAGATCCTGCTGGCCGATATCGAGGACAACGCGGAGAATTACACGCGATTTTTTCTGATCCGGAAGCGAGCGCAGGTAAAGCAGGATGCGCAGCCGGACAAGGTAAGCCTGGCATTTACAGTGGAGAACCGGCCGGGCAGCCTGGTGGAAGCGCTGCAGGTATTTGCGGGACTGGGAACGAACCTGACCCGGATCGAGTCGCGTCCGGTGCCAGGTCGGCCGTGGGAGTACGTCTTTTACGCGGACTATCAACTGGCGGACGCTACGGCGGCGGACCGGGCGCTGGAGATGCTGCCGCGGCACTGCTCGATGGTGCGGGAGCTAGGACGGTACCGGGCAGCAGAACGTGCCGGGCAGGCGTTGCCTGGCTCGCCAAGGACGACACGGCCGACGGGTTAACGGGGAATACGCCCGTCGGGCCGACTACGGGCGGCGATTGGGTATCTAACAGGTTGCACACAACCGAGCGGCATCGATGGCATCTCAACCGCTACCGCGATCCGTGCGATAAGGATGTAGAGATGGTGGGCGAGGCGGCATCCAAATCCCAGAAGGGCATGATTTTGCGGAGCTTTGCCGGTTCCTGGGACCAGAGTGAACTGGCCGGGGATGGGGCGCGTACCTCCATCGAAAATGCTCAGGTTGAGACTTTTCCGAATCTGCTGAATCCAATGAGCAATTATTTGATATAAGGACACTCATGGCAAGCGATTTCATTAGCGTTATTGAACCAGGCGACCCGCGGGAGCGGGAAGGCGGCAACGGGCGGGGTTTGCCGATACTGCCGGTTCGGGACACAGTTTTATTTCCCCACGCGGTACTGCCGCTGACGGTGGGGCGGGAGAGTTCGATCCAGCTGATCAACTCGCTCGGCGAAGAAAAGAGCATTGTGGTGGTGGCGCAGCGGGATGCGCGGGTGGACGCGCCGCAGCCGCAGGATCTGCACCAGTTCGGGACGCTGGCGACCGTGCATAAGGTCGTGAAGATGCCGAACCAGAGCCTGTTTGTATTCACCGAAGGCACGGAGCGGGTGAAGCTGGGCGAGTTTTCGCGCATCGAGCCGTTCATGGTGGCCACGGTGGATACGATTCCGGAGGTGCCGCCGGAAAAGAACCCAGCCGTCGAGGCGCTGCAGCGCAATGTGGTGACGCAGTTCCAGCAGATCGTGTCGTCTTCGCCGACGCTGAGCGACGAGCTGCAGACGATCGCGATGAACATCGACGAGCCGGGGCGGCTGGTGGACTTTATCGCGTCTTCCCTGCCCTTTCTGGCCACCACGGACAAGCAGGAACTGCTGGAAACGCCGGACGTGGGCGCGCGGCTGGAGCGGATTAACAAGCATCTGGCGAAGGAGCTGGAAGTCCAGCAACTGCGCAACAAGATCCAGTCGGAAGTGCAGGACCAGGTCCAGCAGTCGCAGCGGGACTACTATCTGCGTGAGCAGCTGAAGGCGATCCAGAAGGAACTCGGCGAAATGGACGAGGGCCAGAAGGATATCGAGGAGCTGCGCGAGAAGATTGAAGCGGCGGGGATGCCGGAAGAGACGAAGAAAGAGGCGCTGAAGGAGCTGAACCGGCTTTCACGTATGTCGCCGATGGCGGCGGATTACTCGCTGACTCGGAATTACATCGAGTGGCTGGCGGTGCTGCCGTGGTCGAAGTCGTCGGGCTCGGCGGTGGATATCGGCAAGGCGCGGGAGATCCTCGACGAGGACCACTACGACCTGAAGAAAGTGAAGGACCGGATACTGGATTACCTTTCGGTGCGGCGGCTGAAGGCTGACATGAAGGGGCCGATCCTGTGCTTCGTGGGACCTCCTGGTGTGGGCAAGACCTCGCTGGGGCGCAGCATTGCGCGGGCGCTGAGCCGGGAGTTCCGGCGCATCTCGCTGGGCGGCATGCACGACGAGGCGGAGCTGCGCGGCCACCGGCGCACATACATCGGCGCCCTGCCTGGACAGATTATCCAGAACCTGCGGCGCGCGGGCGCGAACGATCCGGTATTCATGCTGGACGAGGTGGACAAGCTGGGGCGGGATTTCCGCGGCGATCCGGCTTCGGCGCTGCTGGAGATTCTGGATCCGGAGCAGAACAATACGTTCCGCGACAACTACCTGGATCAGCCGTTCGATCTGTCGAAGGTGCTGTTTATCTGCACGGCGAACATGCTGGACACGGTGCCGGAACCGCTGCGGGATCGCATGGAGATCATCGAACTGCAGGGGTACACGGAAGAGGAGAAGAAGCACATCGCCTTCCGGTATCTGATTCCGCGGCAGATCAAGGAGAACGGGATCAAGCCGGAGGACATCGAGTTCCCCGACGGGAGCGTTGGGTACATTGTGCGGCACTACACGCGCGAGGCGGGGGTGCGCAAGCTGGAGCAGCAGATCGGGACGATCTGCCGCAAGCAGGCG
>JASIAO010000233.1 GCA_030041955.1 Acidobacteriaceae bacterium
GCGTACGTGTTTATCACCGGTCGTCGCAAGGATAAGTTGGATGAGGCCACAAAACTCATCGGCAGGAACGTGACCGGTGTGCAGGGCGATGCGGCCAATCTAGCCGATCTCGACCGTCTCTATGAGATAGTCAACCGCGAGAAAGGTAAGATCGACATCCTCTTCGCCAGTGCAGGTGAGGGCGAACTGGCTAAGCTCGAAGAGGTCACGGAGGCGCACTTCGACAAAACCTTCGACTTGAATGTGCGCGGCACCCTCTTCACCGTCCAGAAGGCGCTGCCGCTCTTCAACGACAACGGCTCGGTTTTCATGAACGGCTCGATCGCCAGCATCAAAGGGTTTCCAGCCTTCGGCGTCTACAGCGCCAGCAAGGCGGCTGTGCGCTCTTTCGCTCGTACCTGGTTGGTGGAACTTAAAGAACGCAGAATCCGGGTGAACATTCTTAGCCCTGGCACAATCGACACACCGCTCCTCGATCCTCTCGGCTCCGACGCCAGGGAGTTCTTAAAATCCCAGATACCGCGCGGGGAGATGGGACGACCGGAAGAAATTGCAACCGTTGCCCTCTTCCTCGCTTCGAACGACTCCAGCTTCGTCAACGGCGTCGAGCTCTTTGTTGACGGTGGCACCGCTCAGATCTAACCACGAAACTCAGTGCTCGCGGAGCGAATCGAAAAAGGACTCGCCCATCTACGACGCTCAGACGCAGATGGCGTCGTTCAATTTCGTGGAGCCTTATCTGCGGTCAGTCTTTGGCTTCCTGGGCGTCAGCGAAGCGACCTTCCTCACAACGGGTGGAACCATCGCACTGAACTCCGGGCAAAACTGCGCTGCGTTTCTCGCTCCGCATCTTCACGCCCTGCAAGTGCACGTCCAGACGATCTAAAGGAGACGAGTTATGAAGGTAGTGTCGATCATCGCGCGGTATCTGTTGGGGCTGCTGTTCACGATCTTTGGCCTGAACGGGTTCCTCAACTTCATTCATCAACCACCTCCGGCGAATCCCCTGGCGCTTCAGTTCTTCATGGCCATCAGCTCGTCGCACTTTGCGGCGTTCTTTTTCGCTGTTCAGCTGATCGCCGGGCTGCTGTTGCTTTCAGGCTACTTTGTGCCGCTTGCCTTAACGCTCCTGGCGGCGGAACTCTACAACATCCTGGCTTTCCATCTGACGTTCGCGCCGGAAAGCATTGCTCCGGCACTGGTGGCATGTGTCCTGTGGGTGCTTGTATTTCTGAAGTACCACCGGAGCTTCCGGGCCATTTTGCGACCTCGTGAAGCCGCACACCCGTGAGCAAATCACATTTCATACCCGACGCATTTGCATGCATTCGCAAAACCAAATGAAAACACTTCGTTGTTCCACGTTGAGGAGCACTCATGCTGAAACTAAGTAAGTTCACTCTCTGTGCTCTTATCCTTCTGCCCATGGCGGCAATCGCCCAGAAGTCGATTCCTTCCATGGCCCAACCCGAGACAGCTAACGAGCACAGCGCACAAGTGGCTGCGATCGAGCAAATGATGAATCAGTACCATGAAGCAGTTGTCATGCACAATGGAGCCGCGCTCTCCGGCCTGTTCCTGCCCGAGGCCAATATCTGGCTGAACGTGCTGACGGATGCTGCCTACGATCGTGCGCAGGCGAAGGGCATAAAAGCTCCGAAGATTCGCGTCGGCAGCTATCGTGATTTCGTGAAGTTTGTCTCGTCGACGCCCAAAGCTCTCGACCCGGAACACAGCAACGTCGTCATCCTTACGGACGGCACCATCGCCGCTGTCTATTTCGATTTTGTCTTCAATATCGACGGGACAGCCGAAAACCGAGGCAGCGAGACCTGGCAACTGGTGAAAACGGCCAATGGCTGGCAGATTGCGGCGATGTGCTATTCGTCTGATCCAGCCGCGCTGTGATCGTAACCGGCAACTCGAATTGTCACCCACCAACAACTCTCAGTACCTCTGAGAGGCAGGAGACTTCTCATGAAAGCCGCCGACTGCCATTGCTGCTGGAGTGGGTCATGGGAATCGTCCTTTGCGGAAGAGGTGAGTCGAGCGGGGGTCCCGACAACCGTACGGTCCCGAGCACAGGCAACTGCAACGACCCTGCAGATCTGCGGAGATGGGAATGCACGGCCGGAAACTCTCGGCCTAAGTTCGATTCGATCCGGGGAATCGCCAGTCGGCGCGGAATCGTCGTTATCCCGGACATGGTAACGATTCCATGTTGCCCGGAAACTTACGCTCCCTTTCAATTCGTTGTCAAGAGATTTTTGGAGGACAATGAACACGGCGTTTGATAATCGTGTAGTCTCCTGTTTGGATTGCCTATGACATCGCGCGTGCATGTATTTCCTTCTGACTCTCAGCAGGAGGCTTTGGCCTGCGATCCGCTGCTCGACGATATCGGATATATGACCTGCATGACTCTGGTGCTGCTCGGAAATTACGCGCAGACCGGGCATCTCGGTGGACCCCTCGCGTACACCCCCTACAATGTTGCGGCGCATCTGATCGGTCCTGAACACGGCGGACTCCGTTTCGATTACCGCCGGCCGAAACATCCCTACTCGGACAAATTCATGCTCGCGGCGGGCCACTCGATCCCCACGTGCTACGCGCTGTGGATGATCATGGGACAGGCGCTGTACCGGAAGTATCAGCAGACCGGCGACCCGCGCTATCGCGTCGAGCCGCACGTCGCGATGCTGCCCATCGACGCGTTGGGATTCCGGCGCGGCGCGGGCGCGCTCAAAACGCTGCTGCGGGAAACGGGTCTGGAAGACCATCCGCTGTTTGCGCAGGCGAAAGGCCGCGGGATCCGCGCCCTCTCCGGACATGCCGAAAGCACCGACTGCACCAACGACGTGAACGGCGGACCCTCGGGTGTCGGCATCGCGACCGCCGCGGGCAAAGCCGCGTTCTGGGATGTGGCGGGCGCGCCGGATTCGCCGAAGGTGATCGCGCTGGAGGGCGAATTCGCACTCACCGAAGGTCACGCGCAGGAGCTGAAAACGCAGGCGCTGGCACTGCAGGTCGGAAAGCGGTTGCGCGTGATGGTTTCCGACAACAACGCGGGCATCGACGATCGCCTGATGGACGGCGTGATCGCGGCGCAGTACCACGGCTACGACCTGGTGAATCAGTGGGCGTCGTATGGGTGGAACGTCTTCACGCTGTCCGACGGTAACGATTACGGCGAAGTGGCCGCGGCGCTGAAAGCCATGGACGAAGTGGATCCGCACGACCGCCGTCCCGTCGTGGCAATCGGCAAGACGGTTAAGGGCTACTGGCCCGCGGCTGTCGGCGGAAAAATCCCCGGCGACGGCGATCAATTGGTGAGTTACCCGAGCCATCCCTACGCGCTGAAGATGAACTCGGAGTATTTTGTCGCGCTGGCGCAGACGTTCGAAAAGCACTACGGCGTGGAGTTCGAAGGCATTCGCAAGGGCGCGGTCAGCGACAACCGCGAGCGGTTGATCCAGTTCAAGACGAACATCGACGTGGTGATATCGCTGCTTGACCGCAATGGATTAGGCGATCGCCTCGCCGAGCGCCTCGTGGAAATCGGCGATACCGTGTCCGACGGTCTGAAGTTGCGCATCTCAACCTCGCGCGACCCGTTCCTCGACGATCGCCTGCGCGTTGCGGCGCTGCCTGAAGACCCGCAGAAGGTCACAGTTCGCAATACGATTTCCGGCGCGGAGAAACAGGTGAACATCGCGCTGTTCAGAAAGCCGGGCGAGGTGGCCGGGGCGCGGCGCGCGATTTCCGAAATCATCAAGTGGATGAATTACGTCACCGAAGGACGATTCTTCACGTTGGCCGCTGACCTCTCGGAGTCGATTAATGTGGAGCATGGCAGCTTATGGGGACACTACAGCCCCGTGGACAATCCGCTGGGGACGCGGCTGAAAGCGGCCATTGAGGAAGCTGGCAATGTTTCCACCGCCATCGGGCTGGTGAGTCAGAGCGCCTCCGTCGATCCGGAAAAATTCGCCGGCGTATGGGCTCTGAGCGGCACGTATGGAGCGTTCACGCCCCTGATGTACACTCCAGCCCGCGTCTGGAGCCAACAAAATCAGGACAGCAAATTCCGGGTCGGCGTGCTGCACATTTTGAGCGCGCACTCCGGTCCTGAAACGGCGGCGGACGCGCGCACGCACTTCGGCATCTTCGCGCCGCAGGTGTGGAAGCTGTTCCCGCGCAGTCAGGTGATCAATCTGAGTTTTTGGGATTACAACGATGTCGCGCCCGGTTATTTCGCGGCGGCGGA
>JASIAO010000234.1 GCA_030041955.1 Acidobacteriaceae bacterium
GTTTTGTCGAAGTGCGCCTCCGTGACCTCTTCGAGCTTAGCCAGTTCGCCCTGACCTGCACTGGCGAAGAGGATGTCGATCTTACCTTTCTCGCGGTTGACTATCTCATAGAGACGGTCGAGATCGGCTAGATTGGCCGCATCGCCCTGCACACCGGTCACGTTCCTGCCGATGAGTTTTGTGGCCTCATCCAACTTATCCTTGCGACGACCGGTGATAAACACGTACGCGCCCTCTTCCACGAAGAGCTTCGCTGTTGCGAGCGCCATGCCAGACGTGGCCGCGGTGATAACGGCTACTTTTCCTTCGAGCTTTCCCATAATCGTCCTTTCCCTGGTGTGTGATTGCGGTTGGTGCGGGGCCCCGCTGCCGTATCGCTACAGGGCCGCTTGACTGCCAGGGGATTAGCGGAGGCCGCCGCTGGCGATGATGAGTTCGCCGGTAAGCCACCTCGCATCCTCGGAGGCAAGGAAGGTAACAACACGGGCAATGTCATCAGGCTGGCCAGTGCGTCCAAGCGGCGTCTGCTGGATAAGCGCCTTTTCGAAGTCGGATCCGATGACGCCGGCACTGTGTGTGCCTTCGGTTTCGACGGGGCCGGGATTGACGGAGTTGACGCGGATTTTTTTCGCGCCAAGCTCCCTGGCAAGCACCCCGGTCATGGCATCCAGTGCGCCCTTCGTCGCCGTATAGACCGCGGTGTTGGGCGGGGTGACGCGGCTGGCCCCGGAACCGATGTTGATGATGCTGGAGCCCTCGCCAAGGTGCCTGGCGGCAGCCTGCGTGGTCAGCAATACACCGAGTACGTTGATGTTGAAGATTTTGTGGAACTGCTCTTCAGTCACCGCTTCGATGGATGCGAATTCGTAAACGCCCGAGTTGTTGACCAGAATGTCGAGGCGTCCGAAGTTCCTGATGGCTGCGTCGATCAGGCCCTGTGCCTCTGCAGCTTTGGAGACATCTCCACCGACGGCCACGGCTTTGCCACCGGCATCTGTAATGCTGCGAACGACCGCGTCGGCACCCGCCTTGCTGGACGCATAGTTGACGATCACGGCGGCGCCTTCAGCAGCCAGCGATTTGGCGATGGCGGCTCCTATACCTTTGGAGGCGCCCGTAACAACTGCAACTTTACCTGTGAGCTTGCTCATATCTTTATCCTCTTTCCGGAACCGGATTGATTCGAAGCCTTCATGGGCGCCTCACTGGGCAGGCCATCGCCGGGCTCTGAAGTGTAGATGAGGTCACCCGAAGAACGATTCATTAGTTCCGAAGCGCTGAACTATTGAACATTTTTCATTCTCTGGCTACTCTTATAGGCGTGCGCCCGCTTTACCATCCCTCGATCGAAGACGTTACGGTTGAGGGGATTCTTCACGCATTATCCGACCCGATACGGGTGGCCATCTACGCAGACATCGTGGCGCAGGGGTGCTCCCAGAACTGTTCGACATTCCTGACTGTCAGCGACAAGACGATTCCTAAATCCACGCTCTCTCAGCACTTCCGAGCGCTAAGAGAAGCGGGGCTGATTCGTGGAGAGCGGCGAGGCGTCGAAGTGCATAACACTTCGCGCTGCGCGGAGATTGAGCAGCGCTTTCCGGGCCTGATTCGGGCGATCGTCAACGCGCATGCCATTCAATCGCAGAAGGAAGCGGCGAAAGGATCTTCCAGACGGGCAACGAAGAGGGCGAAAACCAGGTAAAGATGATGCAGAGTTCAGGGCGCAACGAAACTCATTTTCTGTCGGCCCACTCCCTCCTCTGCGCGTCCGCTTTACCGATTTTCGATAAGGCGGATCAGCTCTCATGGCTGACGGCGTGACACGTCGCGCCAGTCGGTTGAGAGCTTCGTCCTATGTCACTATCCACCTGCCTCACTCAGAGGCGTTGAGTCGTAGTGGAGCACCCCTTCCGGGCGGGTCAGCAGGAAACGGTCATCCTCGGGAAAATAGCGGGCTATGCTGATATCCTCACCCGCGAAACTCTGGATCGCTTTGTTGTCGGTCCACCAGCTTAGAGTGACGATTTCAGATCGCTCCTCATCGAGATCTCTGGTTGCGACTACGGCGCCGAGGTTTCCCGGCAGAGCTCGATACTCTGCTATCCCTGTACTGCGCACGTACTCGACGTATTCATGCTTCAGTTCACGGCGAATTTCAGCCCGCCACTCCCGAAGAACGGCCATGTTACCCCCTGCGCTTAAGTGATTCTCCGACGTCACCGTCTTCTTGTACTATGCCGGTAACGTGCTTCGAGCTTCGCGATCCCAACAGCACAAAGCCTCCCACTCCCAACCAGACAATATGCAATGTGGCAGCGAACGGCAAAATGCCGTCGCGACCTAGTCAGCCGGCATCGCCAGCTCTTCTTCCAAAATCGGCTCCAGTAGCGCTACGTGTTCGTGTTTGGTGGTGTTGACCAGCAGAACGCCGATCAAAATAATGGCGGCACCCATGATCATTGGCAATGTCACTTTCTCGCCTGCCAATCGCCATCCCAGCAGTACTGCTACCACCGGATTCACGTAGCAATACATCGAGACTCGTGCCGCACTGGTGACCTTGAGCAGCCAGACATAAGAGCTAAAGGCAACGACAGAGCCGAAAATCACCATGTAGGCGAGCGACCACCAGGCGCGCGGAGCCACTTGAGCAAAGTGGAGGCGTTCCCCGAGTGCGACCCCGGTCGTGAGCAAAAGCGCGCCCCCAGCCAGCATCTGCATCGCGGCAAACATGATCACGGAGCCGCCGTTATCGACACCGCGCCCGTAGATCGCACCCACCGACCAGAGGATCGCGCTCGCCAGCACCGCGAGGTCGCCGAGCATCGAGTCGTGTCCCTGGCCCACACCAAACAGGACGCCGATTCCGACCAGCCCGAAGACCATGCCAAGAAAAACTCGTCCGGAAGCGTGGCGCTCCTGTCCGAGAAATCCGGCGAGCAACACCATGATGATGGGCTCGGTGGCGCTGATCATCGAGGCGAGGCCGGAGTCGACATGCATTTCCGCCCAGGCCAGCAGGCCGTGACTGCCGAGAAATAGAATCGCCCCGATTAGCACGGCGGGCTTCCAGAGCCGGTGGTCAATTCTCACTCCGCGGCAGACGAGCCATGCCAGCAAAATGAGCGCGGCCGCCAGGTGACGCAGGCCCATGAGAATGAGCGGCGGAATGCCGTCGAGACCCCAGCGAATCGCAAGATACGAGGCCCCCCAGATAAGGTAGATGGAAACGAAGGCGAAGAAGAGCTTCACGCCGCGGGCGTCGGGATGGGGGCGGGAGGTCATGGTGCTATCGTGTATGAACAGCCAAATGGGAGTTAGTAAAGGGCTTCGTGCCGAACAATGACTCCACGCTGGTGACGGCACGCGATACACCCGATTGCACGAGATTTAGTTCCCTACGGGCTCGCTAAAGCCAGCGGAGGTTCTCGGGAGACAGCTTCGCGCGCTTAACCGATCATCCGATCGGTCTGGTGAATGAATCGGCAACAAAGCACGCTGGTCGCGTCTACCAGGGTGCCCTGTAAACGTCAGCCATACTCCAATCCTCCCCCTTCACTATGGGCGTCATATAAGGACCGATCACGGCGCCCTGGCGGAATCTGTCAAGGTCGCTTTCGATGGAAGGCAGGCCAATCTGAGCTCTCCGCTCGTCCGCGGCCGCCATGTTATCCATCAGCGGCCAGTAAAGCTTTGCGCTGCCCGGGGTATCGCCCGGTCCCATGATGGAGCCGTAAATCTGGGGCTTGCCTGCCACTTCGGCAAGGCGATCGCATAAATGGGCATAAAGCCGGGGATTAAAATGATCCTCCCGGAACACTCTTTTGATGTTCGCGAGCTGACTCACTCTCCAGACGTTGTCGCCATCGGCATGTCCGAAGAGAAAGAAGAACTCAGCCCCGGCTTCATCACCGACGGCGGCTCTCTGCGGCCAGCCATTCTCTGCGACAATCGACTGGACACGTGCATCCGTTGTCTTACGGAATCTGGCGTAGCGCCGAACGATCTCGGGAGCGTCAGGCGCCTGGGCCCAAAGTGCATAAACCACTGAATCGTAGAAATTGGGATTATGCTCTTTCACTTTTGAACAATCGACATAGGACTCAAGGGTCTGCCGAAATGCAGGATCTTGCTTAGCCTTTTCGAGGTCCGCCAAAAGCGCCTGGTCTGCATTGAACAATTGGACAATTTCCCGGGCAAGCACTTCGTCGTGGCGCGCCGTTGAAGTAACCGGTCCAAACGGCGACGCCTGTACGGCTCTTACGGGCGTAAGCGCACTGGCTGAAACGATCGCCAGTACCGCAGAGAGCAAGGGGGCAACTGTCTTGTTCGCTATAAATGTGGCCATCCATATTGCCTTCCGCTGTTGGCTCAAGTGCAGAAACAAGCCCTATACCGCAATGGCTGCCCTCACTGCGAATCAGGCTCCAGAGGCATCTCCATGAAAACATCGGCGCGGCTATATGGCATTGGGGGGAGAGTCTCAGGCTTTACATGGAGAAAGCCGACCGACTCGTATAAGTGAATGGCATCCCTGAGCCGCGTATTGCTGCCGAGAAACAGAGATCTGGCGCCGATCTTTCTGGCCTGCGCAATCGCGTGTTGAAGCAAACGGCGGCCGAGGCCTCTGCCGCGCAGATGAGGAGAAACCGCCATCTTGGAAAGCTCGTAGACGCCATCGCGCATGGGAATCAGCGCGACGCATCCGATGGCCTCGGAGCCTGCGTACGCCATAAAGATATGGCCGCCCTTCAGGAGAATGGAGTGCACAGGATCGTTCAGGGTCTCGCGGTCCTTGGCTTCAAGAGTGAAATACCGTGTAATCCACTCCTCATTCAGCGTCCGGAATGCAGTGGCGTCATCGCCGGGTGCGAGCGATCGAATGTCAATGACTGGCTGAGCTGAGAGCGAGTTCCGGGAATCGACTGGCGACGTGGGGTGAGTCGTATGCATGGACGGCCTCGGGACAACAGAATGGCTGTTTCAATGGATGATGTTGCATGGCCGATGGCTTCATACAAATCTGCTTCAGTGGATTCGATAAGCCCCGGCGCTCACCGCCTGAGCGGCCTGAAGAACTCCCGGATGTCAGCGGCCAGAAGTTCCGGTTGCTCCATAGCCGCAAAGTGCCCACCACGAGGCAGTTCGGTCCACCGCTGCACGTTGTAACCGCGCTCAACCCACTCTCTTGGCGGGATTATGATCTCCTTTGGAAAGTGAGCTATCGCGCACGGAGCCTGTACAAAGTCGTCAGCGGTGAAGCGGAGCGGTGCTCCCCTTCCTTCGCGATACAAGCGGAACGATGACGAAATGGTCTCGGTCATCCAGTAGAGTGTGACGTTTCGAAGCAGTTCGTCGCGTGTGAACGTGCGATACACGTCGCCATCGCAATCGGACCAATCGCGGAACTTCTCCAGGATCCACGCAGCCAAGCCGGCCGGCGAGTCATTGAGCGCGAAGGCTGGTGTGTTGGGGCGCGTTCCCTGCAAATGTGCGTAGGCTCCGTTTTCGTCGAACCAGCTTGCAGCGTCGGCCAGAAAGCGCCCCTCGGCTGCGGACGGCGTCGTGCCGGGAGGCAAATGGGGGCGGTAGGAACCGGGAATGTAATTGAGGTGGATACCGATGATGCGTTCGTGGTGGCGCAAGCCAAGCGCAGTGCTCACGCCGGCGCCGAGATCTCCGCCCTGGACAGCGAATCTCTGATACCCGAGAGCATTCGTGAACTCGGCCCAAATTTCAGCGATACGAAAAACGTTCATTCCGAGTTGTGCGGGTTTGTCGGAGTAGCCGAATCCAGGCAGTGATGGGATGACTACATCGAACGAGTCTGCGGCGTCGTGGCCATGTGCTGCAGGATCGGTGAGAAGAGGCAGAATCCTGAGCATCTCAAGAAACGATCCGGGCCAGCCGTGTGTAATAACCAGCGGCATTGGAGATGGGCCGGCGCCTTTCTCACAGATGAAGTGAACCCAGCCATCCTTAGCTCTGTAACGGTAGTGATGGAGAGCCGAGAGACGATCCAGCTGCGCCTTCCAATCGAACGTATCCATCCAATAGCGACACAAATCTTCGAGAAATTCGCGATTCACGCCCAGGGACCACCCGGCGCCGGGAACGGTTTCCGGCCATCGCGTCTGCCGCAGGCGACGGCGCAGGTCGTCCACTGCCGGCTGCGAATATGGTAGAAGGAAGGGCTCCATCATATGGACAGCTCCAATTCACGCGGATATTCGAATGTCCTGCCGATCGCACCACAGAGCAACCGTTGACTCGTTCGAGGAGTAACCGCCCGCGCGTGCTGCAACTTGCCGCCGCTGCTTCTGCTATCGCCATCCAATTCAATTGTCGAACAGCAAACGGTCCAGGCCTCGAATCAGTCCTGTCGTCGCCATGACCTTTTCGATTGCCAGCATCGTGCCCGCCACGTATGGCATCGCCCCGGAACCGGCGTCGTGACGAATAACCAGACGTTCATCAGGTAATCCAAAGAGCGTTTCAAATCCAATCACGTGCCCTGGCAGACGTATGGAGTGGATCTGCGTTCCGGCTATGGTAGCTCCTCGCGATTGCGAATCACCGTGGGTGTCCGCGATTGGAATCTCGATCCGGTTGCGTGCGACAGAAGCAAGTTCCTCCGCCAATTCGCGCGTCGTTCCGCTGGGAGCATCTACCTTGTCCGCGTGGGCATAGTCGATGATTTCCCATGACGGCAGAAATCCTGCTGCAAAGAGCGCGAAATGTTTAGCCAGAGCAGCGGTAATGGAAAAGTTGCCCGCCGCGATCACTCCCAGGTTGCGTTTTCTGGCCAATTCATCGATTTCGAAGTAATCAGAGGCCGTCAATCCGGATGTGCCGATTACGACACGGACGCCGCGGTCGAGCGCCTGCAATGTCCGCTCTTTCACCGAGCCCGGCGATGTGTAATCCACAACTACGTCCACCGGCAGCGACAGGGCATCGTTAAGAGAATTCGCAACCCTCACCCCAACCGGCTCGAGGCCAAGACACGTTCCGATATCCTGCCCCGCAGCACCTCTGGATATTGCGCCTGACAAGGTGAAACGGCTCGAGGCGAGAATCTTTGTGACGAGTGCTCGACCAACCCAGCCCGTTGCACCCGCCACGCAAACTTTGATTGACATAGGGCGACTCTAACAGCGATCTGACGTTCCTCACCGCATCAGCGACCACGTGCAACTTCTGCTGGACCTACCTTCGAGGACCCCGAATTCGCGCCTGAAGATTAACTGGATGGATCATCGTTCGCGTTGTAACCTCCATTCTGTCGCAATATTCCCTCCGCTGGATGCCCAATTCGGCGGAGACACTCGCGACGCGACAAACCAGTACAAACTCACGGTCCAGACGATCCGGTGCCAGTAGAGATGTTTGCCAATGCGATTGGATTCAAGGATGTCGAGAGGCCGGGCACGGTTTCGAGTGGAGATCGTTGCTCTCCAGGAAGAACCCCTTCATGCATCAACCTGGGCTCTGGGTGTGGCCGGCTCACATCGAAGTTCCGGCCTGGGCGCTGTGGGCCAGTGATTTGCGTGGACGGGTAGCCGCTGGTACTGCATGCCGATGCGCCTGCTGCGAGTATGTGGCACAAGTGCGGCGCGCTCGCGGAGCACTATCTATCCTTGGGGTCCCATGCGGACCCGAGTGAAATCCACCATCCTTCGCATCGCGGTATTCTGCTGCGCCGCATCTTTCAACGTCGAGGGTGCCGCTGCTGCCGGCGCGAAGTTGCCCATTTGTATCGACGTGGACGCCACCGACACCGTGCACAAGGTGTTTTCTGTCACCGAATTCATCCCTCTTCATGACGAGACTTCGATTACGTTGTTGTATCCGAGATGGAAGATTGGAAGTCATGCACCGACCATCTCCGTCGCCGACCTTGCGGGTCTGGAGCTACGGCTGAGTGGCAAGCCTCTGCAGTGGCGTCGCGATCCGCTCAATGTCAACGCTTTCCACGTATCTATTCCGCGCAGTGCGTCCGTGCTCGAAGCCCAATTTCAATATCTTTCTCCACTCAATGGGGGAGTCATGACCCGCAATATCGTGCAGGTCCAGTGGGAACACCTGATGCTCTACCCGCAAAGCATGGGCGGGAACGAAATTCCCGTGGTGGCGCGGCTGCGTCTCCCTGCCGGTTTCCATATAGCATCCAGTCTTCGGGTTGAACAGGAAAGTGGCACTGTCTTCGACTTCCGCAGGTGCACTCTCGGGGAACTGGCAGATGCGCCTGTCCTGGCCGGACGCCTCATGAGGGACTGGCTGCTCTCAACAGGCGATGCCCGTCCTTATGGAATGGAATATCTGAGGACGTGAGTCGAGGAGAGGATCTGCCGGTCGCGTCCTCTAAATTATTGATTATAAAGTGGTGGCCAGGGACGGGATCGAACCGCCGACGCCGGCCTTTTCAGGGCCGCGCTCTACCACTGAGCTACCTGGCCGCCGGATGGAACCAGCGCTGTTGGGGAGCTGTCTGACTGCGGCAGGCACTGCCGATCGCGTCGCAACAACCTTCGTCAGTATAACAAAGCAGTCCTGGCGGATCGGATGCCCCTTTATCACTATCCCGCGCCCACCCGCGATACACTTGTGCCACTGAATTCAGCTCCTCCCCAGGAATCGAGGCTGATGCCCCATCGTCGCGCCGCACGTCTGCTTACCCTGCTTCTCGCCGCGTCGCCCTCGTTCCTGTTTGTCCGTGCCGCTCCGGCAGCGCAGACCCGGCCCATCGCGGAAATGCGTACCGCGCATGCTCTCGACGAAGCGCGCCAGCAGGGTCCGGACGCTCTCTATGCTTTCTTTGCGCGCATGCCCAAGGGTGCCGATCTGCACGTCCACCTCAGCGGCGCTGTCTACGCCGAGACCTGGATTCACGAAGCCGCCGAGGACAACATCTGTGTCAACGCGGCGCAATTGCGATTCGATGCCGGCCATCACGCGCCCGATTGCCCCGCTGGCGAGTCCCCGGCCGCCGCCGTCTCCTCCGATCAGCATCTCTACGACGAGCTTATCGACGCGTTTTCCATGCGCAGCTTCATTCCCGTCACAGGCGACTCCGGCCACGATCACTTCTTCTCGACCTTCGGCCGCTTTGGAGAAGAGGATGTTCATGCCGGCGAGTGGGTCGACGAGGTTGCCTCCCGCGCCGCCGCGCAGAACGAGCAGTATCTGGAACTGATGGACACTCCGGATTTCAAACCCGTCGCCGCCGCCGCAGCAACACTCGGCTGGGATCCCAATCTCACCGAGTTCCGGCAGAAGCTCCTCGCCGATCCCGCATTTCGTGAAAGTATCGCGAGCAATCGCGCAGCCTTCGATGGCATGCTGCGCCAGCGCAATGCCATCGAGCACTGCGGCCAAGCGGATGCCGCGCCGGCCTGTGCCGTCACCGTGCGATTCCTGTATCAGGTTCTCCGCGGATATCCCCCGCAGCAGGTATTCGCGCAAACCCTTCTCGGATTCGAGGTCGCATCCGCCGATCCTAACGTCGTCGGCATCAACTACGTGATGCCCGAGGACGGCTACATCGCCATGCGCGATTACACCCTGCAGATGCACATGCTCGACTACCTGCATGGCGTTTATCCGAAGGTCCACATCACGCTGCACGCCGGCGAGCTCGCGCCGGGCCTTGTTCCTCCCGAGGGCCTCACCTTCCACATCCGGCAGGCCGTCGAGCAGGGCCACGCAGAGCGCATCGGTCATGGTGTCGACATCATGTACGAAGACCATCGCTGGCAGCTCATGCGGGAGATGGCCGACCGTCACGTAATGGTGGAAATCAACCTCACCAGCAACGCCGTCATCCTCAACGTCACCGGCAACGACCACCCCTTCATGCTCTATCGCAAAATGGGTGTGCCTGTCGCGCTCTCCACCGATGATGAGGGCGTCTCTCGCATCGATCTCACCCATGAGTATGTGCGCGCCGCCGTTACCTATCCGCTCACCTATCTCGATTTCAAGCTGATGGCGCGCACTTCCATTGAGCATGCCTTCCTTCCGGGCGCCAGCCTCTGGCAGCGCTTCACGCCGGAGCATCTGGACGCCCCCGTCGCCGCATGCCGCGGCCAGTTGGGCAATGAAACGCCGGCAGGGATGTGTGCAACTCTGGTTCACTCCAGCGAGAAAGCGCAGCAGGAGTGGGAACTGGAGCGCAGATTTCACCAATTTGAGACAAGTTTCTGAGACAATTCCTGAACGATTGCCGATGAGAATCGTCTTCTCGACCTATGGCACGTTTGGGGATGTCAATCCCCTCGTCGCTTTGTGCCTCGAGCTCAAGCGCCGCGGCCACCAGCCCGTGCTCGCCATCCCGGAAATGTTTCGCCCCAAGGTCGAGCCGCTCGGCATAGGCTTTACGCGCGTGCGTCCCGATCAGGACCCCACCGACACGCGCCTCATCGCGATGATCTACGACATCAAGCACGGCACCGAAACCGGCCTCCGCGAATTCCTCTTCCCGTCGCTCCGCGAGAGCTATCAGGATCTCCTCGCCGCGGTTGAAGCCGATGGCGGCGCCGATCTGCTGGTCACCGGCGAGCTCGCTTACGCCGGCCCCATCGTCGCGGAGAAGACCGGCATTCCCTGGGCTTCCTACGTGCTCGCGCCGTTCTCCTTTTTCTCCGCGTACGATCCGCCCGTGCTCCCGCCCTATCCCACGCTGGCCCGCGTGCAGGAGTCCTTCCCGCCCCTCGGCCACGTGGTCGCGCGATTCGCGCGCTTCGTCACGCGCAAGTGGCCGGAGCCCGTCTACACGTTGCGCCGCGAGCTCGGGCTCCCCCCCGGCAAGGATCCCATCTTCGACGCGAAGCACTCCCAGCGCCTGGCCCTCGCGCTCTACTCGCGTGTCATGGGCGAGCCTCAACCGGACTGGCCGCCCTCCGCGAAGATCACCGGCTTCGCCTTCCACGACGGCGCGGGCGACGAGGGTGAGTTGCCGCCTGAGCTGGCGGCGTTCCTCGAGGCGGGTCCGCTGCCTCTGGTCTTCACCCTTGGCTCCGCCGCCGTGATGAATGCCGGCGATTTCTACGAGCAGAGCGCCGAGGCCGCGGAGATTCTCGGCCAGCGCGCCGTGCTCCTCATCGGCGCAGACGACCGCAATCTTCCCAGGCGCAGGCTCCCCGACACCATCTGCGTCACGCGCTATGCGCCTTATTCCAAAATCTTCCCCCGTGCCTCGGTGCTCATCCATCAGGGCGGCATCGGCACCACCGCGCAGGCCCTGCGCGCCGGCAAGCCCATGCTGGTGATGCCCTATAGTCACGATCAGCCCGACAACGCGCGTCGCGTGCGCCGTCTGGGAGTCGCCGAAGTCCTCGGCCGTAACCAGTACAAGGCAAAGCCTGCGTCTCGGCTCATATGGAAACTGCTTTCAGATAACACTTATCAGGCGCAGGCCAAAATCGTTGCAGCGAAGATCGTCGCCGACAACGGAGCCGTCGCCGCCTGCGACGCTCTGGAAGCCATGGTCCTCAAATGGTAGCTCGTTACTGCGCGGCCCAAACCGAGGCCTTCACGCTGTTGCCGTCCAGGTAGAACGTCGAAAGCCCCAGCAAGTCCGTCCGGTACGTCCGCACGTGTGCCGCCTGTAGCTGCTCCAGCACCTCATGCCGCGGATGGCCGTAGAAATTCCGGTGGCCCACCGAAATTCCCGCCCACGCCGGCGCCACCGCTGCCAGAAACGCCGGTGTCGTCGATGTGCGGCTGCCGTGATGCCCCACCTTCAGGAAATCCGCATGCAGCCCTCCCCGCGCCAGCATGCGCTCCTCGCTCGGCGACTCCGCGTCGCCCTCCAGCAGCGCCGTCGTGCGCCCATAGCGCATCTGCACCACCATCGAATCGTTATTGGTCGGGATCGGCCCCGGCTGATAATCCGGTTCCGGCGCAAGCACCCGCACCTGCACATCATCAAAATCGAATGTCTCCCCTGCCACATGATGCACGATGCGCGTGTGTATCGCGGCGGCCTCACTGAGAACCGCATCGTAGAGAGCCGAATGTGGATTAATGCCGATCCACAGCGCGCGCGGGCGAAAATTCGCCAACACCGCCGGCATCCCGCCGATGTGATCGGCGTGAGCATGCGTAATCTCCACCGCGTCCAGCCGCCGAATGCCGCGCGACCACAACGCCGGCGACACCACGTCTTCGCCCACATCGAAGTTCGAGTCTCGCGCTCCCGGTGCGCTCCCGGTCAGCCCCGCCGGCCCCACAATCCCGCCTGCGTCGATCAGCAGCGTTTTCCCGTTAGGCGTAATCACCAGCAGGGAATCGCCCTGGCCGACATCGATGGTCGAAATCTCCAAAGCTCCCGCGCGATGTGTCACCGGCCGAGGCAGTGTGGCCGCCGCAGTGGCCAGCGCCAGCGCCGCAGCGCAGGCGACGATGGCGAATCGCCTGATGCGGATCAGCAGCAGAGCCGCCGCCGTAAGCAGCAGCGTGGCAGTGATGGCCAGGGGAACAGGAGCGGGAATTCGCCAGTCTCCCAGACGCATCGCTCCAAAGGCATGCACCAGCGCGCTGACTCCGCGCAGCAACAGCGCCAGCGCCATCCCGGTAATCATTGCAATCCTGGGAACCGTCAGCACGAGTGCCAATGTGGCCAGCGCGAGCGGCAATAGAATCCCCAGCAACGGGACGATCAGGAAATTCACTGGCAGCGCCACTGCGGTGACGCGGTGAAAATACACCGCCATCGGCAGCGACATCAGCAGCTCAATGGCCATCGACGTCACCAGCAATTCCACGATGATCAGCGTCATCCGGACCCCGCGCGGAAAAAGTTCGTACGCGATGCGCCTGCCCGTGATCGAACGCAGCAACTCCGCCCAGGCCCGCAAGCTCACGCGAAACTCCGCAGCCAGGGGTGGCAAGGAGGGATCCAATGGCAGCAACCATAAATTCCGTGTGGCCTGCAAATACGGCCCGAACGTACGCTCGGCAGCGGGCACGGCAATACCCGCAACCGCCAACACGGACAGCAGCGTCATCTGCAGTCCGGCTTCAAAGAGTGCCGCTGGATTCACTGCCAACATCACCAGCGCCGCGAAGCCGATGGCATTCATCGGCCGCCGCTCGCGCCACAGCATGCGCCCCGCCAGATACAGCGTCACCATCCAGAATGCGCGCTGCACCGGCTGCCCGAAACCCGTGAACAGCGCATACGCGAGCGATAGCGCAATAGTGGCGAGCGATGCGCCCGCACGCGGCAGCCGCAGCCGCCGCGCCATCCAAAAAATGAGGCCCGAGAAAATCGCCAGATGCATTCCGGAAACCACCAGCAGGTGAAACGATCCCGTGCGCTCGAAGCCGGCGCGCAGTCGCTGCCCCAGCAGCGTGCGGTCTCCGGTCAGCATGGCTGTCAGCATCGCCGCGTCATCGTGCGTCAGCCGCAGCGTTGCCGGAACCCACGCCGGCGCGGGCCCATCCGCTAGCGCTGCCAGTCGCTCGCTCGCATCCTGCTGCAGACTGTGCAGCCAGCACCAGAAGCCAGGTCGCTGATCTGTCGCAATCGCTGTGACGTTTTCGAGATGAGCGCTCCCCTGCGCGCTGATTCCCTGTTGCCGCAGCCACGCGCCCGCATCCCACACGCCCGGATCGAGAAACCGCTCCTCCGCGTGCATCTCCGCATCCCCGCGCAGCGCCTCGCCGCAGCGCAGAACAGGGAAGGCTGTGTCTGCCCCCGCATACAGCGTCAGGCGCAGACCCTCCGGAGTCGGCAACCGCTGCCCATCCACCGCAGCCACGCGCACATCAAGCTGCTGGCTCTGCTCCTCCCGTACCACATCGGAATACGGCGCCAGCGTCTCGATCCGGCGCACCGGGGAAATGCGGACAATCGTGCCCTCAATGGCATGCGTGGTTGCTATCCCTTCACGCCGCGTCGCCGGAGTAGGCGCCGGTGTCGCCCAGGCGATGCGCGACAGCGGAGTATTCACCGGCGAACGCGGCTGCGTCTCCGCGCAAAACCCTCCCAGCAGCACACAAAGCGCCGTCGCTGCGCCAAGGGCCAGGCGCTCCGCGCGCAACAAGGCAACCAATGCCGTCACGAACAGGAGAATCACCGCAACGAGCAGTTGTCCGGGCTGCGTCCAAACGAATTTCGCCGCGAGTATCCCGCCCGCAAAGCAGATCGCCGCGAATAACGCCGGCGCGCGCGACACCGCGCTCATTCGCGCCGCCGCTTTCGATGGCGATTTCGTCCGGACGCTCGGCGATTGCTCGATGAGTGCAGCGGCCATGGCTATCGTCGCCCGGCCTGCTCAGGAATCGCTAACCCAGCGTCAGATGTGCGACGCTTTCCAGATGAAAAGTCTGCGGAAACAGATCGACCAGGTGCAGACTGCCGAGGCGATAGCCGGATTCTAGCAACGCGGCGAGGTCGCGGCTCATCGTTGCCGGATCGCACGAAACGTAAGTAATGCGCAGAGGCCGCAGCTTTCCCAAAAGGGACCTCACTTGCGCTCCGAGCCCATCCCGCGGCGGGTCCGCGACTACTAAATCCGGCACAGGCTCCCGCCGTTCTGCGGCCTGACGGAGAAAAGTCGCCGTCTCCGCAGCGATCACGTGATGCGGGCGCCCGCGTGCCGCGCCGCGCAGATTCTCGCGCAGGTCGCGCACCGAGCTCGCCGCTACCTCGACCGCAGTTACTTCAGCAAATCTCTC
This sequence comes from Acidobacteriaceae bacterium, assembly GCA_030041955.1. Classification (GTDB taxonomy): domain Bacteria; phylum Acidobacteriota; class Terriglobia; order Terriglobales; family Acidobacteriaceae; genus Palsa-343. The sequence goes on from JASIAO010000234.1 coordinate 14,689, forward strand.
CGCCAGTGGCGCCGAAAACAAGCCAACTCCGGCATACAAATCCCATGCGCATTTCCCGCTCTCGCCGCCCACCGCAAGCTGCACCAGAGCGTCGAGCAGGAAACGATTTGCCTGGAAAAACGAGCCCAGGCTCACGCGATATTCATGCGCGCCGCACCGGTATTGCAGCGCCTCTTCGCCTACATGCGCCACCAGCCGGCTCGCGCGCTGCGCCCGCTCCACAGAGAAGACCCCTGCTCCGACAAGTTCCGGCAGAAGTCCGCGCAGCTTCGGCCATATCTGCGTCAGCTGGCGTTTCGCATCATCTGGGTCGCGCTCCGTCCACAGGGCGATCAGCAGCGCCGACTCGTCCTCATTCGTGAACAGCTCAATCGCGCGCGCCCACTCCGCCAGGCCCAGTCCATCGCTCTCGCGATTCAGCTCCGTGATCGCGCGCTGCAAAACCGGCGCCGCAATCGGACACTCCGCTATCGGCAGATTTACATTCGAGTTCCGCCGCTTATAACACAACGCGAACGGATGTCGCTGCACGTGCAGCCGCACCCTGTTCCGATATCCGAACGGCTTGCTGGTGACCGCGGCGATCTCAGGAATTTCGCGGATTTTCGCCCGTTCCAGCGTCTCCCGCAGAATCGCCGTCTTCATCTCCACCTGCGCGGCGTAGTTTGCGTGTTGATAATGGCATCCGCCGCACGCTCCGAAATACTGGCACCGCGCGGGAATGCGCACCGCGCTCGGCTCCACCACTGCCTCAATCTCAGCCGTGGCGTAGCCGCGCTTCTCCTCGGCCACGCGAGCCTCAACCGTCTCGCCCGTCAGCGCGAACGGCACAAAAACAGCCTTCCCCTCGACGCGCGCCAGCCCCGCGCCGCCGTAAATCATCTTCTCGATGCGCAGTTTCACTCCTGCCTCATATAGAACAGGCTGAAGCGCGGCAGGTCGTGCTGCTCCAGCAACCGCTTGTGCAGAAATTGCTGCTCGATCTGCCGAATCTGCAGCGCCTGCATGCGCCTCCGGTACGGCGCAATTTCCCGCTCGCTCTGCTCGCGCAGCGCCGCCAGCTCCGCTTCAGGAGCCGTCGCCATCAGCGCCGTCAGCAACTTCTCTTCGAGCACCGTGAGCGTGCGCTCCAGTTCCTCGAGGTTCAGCGTGGACGTCTGCTCTCGCGCCGACTGCGCCAGCGCCATCAGCCGCTCCGCAATTTCCGTCGCCGTCTGCGCTGCGAGACCTGCCAGCTTCGCCGCCTTCAATTTCGAAGCCGCCTCGCTCAGATGCGCGGCCACACGCTCATGCTCCAGGCCAGCGCCCTCCGCATCGGCCTTTGATTTTGCCGTGCCCACCATGGCCTCGGCCATCTCTTCGGCTGCCGTCATCACTTCCTGCGCGCACCACGCCAGCCCGTTGATGCGCCGCACATTCGTGCGCGTTTTCCGCGCATCGTAGCGATCGAAAGCTGCGTCGATACCGCGCAGCACTGCCTCCAGTGGAATGCCCGCCTCTCGCCACGTCTCGATCAGCGCCCAGTCCAGCGTGCTCAGCAGCAGAATCGATCCCCGCCGCTGCTGAAAGCGCTCCTCGATCTCCGTAAAGTAATTGAAGTAGTTTTCCACTACACTCACGCGCCCGCGGCGCGTGTCTTCGCGGCTTCCGCCTGGCTGCGCGCCGCGCGATTGCGGTCCCCGGCGTGGTTACGGTCGTAGATCAGCCGCAGCCCTTCCAGAGTCAGCATCTCGTTCACTTCCGTGATGTACTTCGATTCGCGCGCGATCAGGTGCGCCAGTCCGCCCGTCGCCACGCACTTCGTTTCCGTGCCCAGCTCCGCGATCATGCGCTCCAGGATTGAGTCCACCAGGCCGATGTGACCCCAGAACAACCCAATCTGCAGATTGTCCACGGTGTTCGTGCCGATAATCTTCGCCGGCCGCCGAATCTCCACGCGTGGCAGCCGCGCTGCCCGGGCAAACAGCGCTTCCGCGGAGATGTTCAGCCCAGGCGCAATCGCTCCGCCGAGAAATTCACCTTTGCGCGAGACCACATCGAAGTTGGTTGCCGTCCCCAGGTCCACCACAATCGTCGGCCCGCCGTACAGATGGAACGCGCCCACACAATTCGCCACGCGATCCGCGCCCACTTCGCCCGGATTGTCCGTCAGAATCGGCAGCCCTGTCTTCACGCCCGGTTCGATGAACAGCGGCTTCTGGTTGAAATACCGTTCGCAGAACTGGCGCAGGATCCAGTCGATCGGCGGCACTACCGACGCGATGACGATCCCGCGAATTGCTCCGCTCTCCACGCCTTCGCTCTGCAAGAGGCTGCGGACCAGAATCCCGTACTCGTCGGCCGTCTGCCCCTGCCGCGTGCTGATGCGCCACGTCGCGCGCAGTCCTGCCGTGAGTCCCTCGGGCGTCACCCCATAGAGTGCGATCACCGTATTGGTGTTGTTCACGTTCAGCACCAGCAGCATGGCATCTCCATTCTCTCAGGCTTCCCGCACGCCGCCGGAAAGCACCGTGCGCAGGCCCTCCACCGTGCGCACGCGGAGGAAACCCCGCGCATCCAGGCCCTCGGTCACACCGGTAAATCCGCCGTTTTCGTCCACGCGCACGCGCTTTCCGCGGATCCACGACGACCCTGCTTCCAGTCGCTCGCGAATGCTCTGCGCGGCGCGCTCCGCCGAATCGGCGAGCGCCGCGGCCTCGCAATCCAGCGATTGTAGCAAAGCCAGCAGCAGCTCCTGGCGCGGCCACGAGCGTCCGGTTTCGATCTGTAGCGACGTCGCAATCTCACGCAGTTCTTCAGGAAATTGTGGCTGATGCACGTTGATGCCGATCCCCACCACCGCGTGCTGCACGCGCGTCACTTCCGCGTTCAGCTCGGTGAGCATCCCGCAGAATTTTTTCCGGCCGAGCAGCAGATCGTTCGGCCAGCGCAGATCGGATTCGAGCGTGGTAACCGTGCGAACCGCCTGCTGCACTGCGAGCCCCGCGGCCAGCGAGAGCCACAGAATGTCCGCCGGCGCAATCTGCGGCCGCAGCAAAACGCTGACGTACAAACCGGATCCCGCCGGCGACTCCCATGTGTGCGCGCTGCGTCCGCGCCCCGCCGTCTGCGCATCGGTCAGATACACGCTGCCATCCGGGGCTCCTGCCTGCGCCTGCTGCATGGCGCGCGTATTCGTCGAGCCGATCGTAGGAAAGTAGTGCAGCCTGCCTGCGAATCGCGTCCCCTCGATCGCCGCGTTCAGCTCATCCAGATCGAATGCGTCCTGCGTCATGTCGTCCGCTGCCAGCTGTCCTGAGTAGCTCGACCGATCGCTGCTCACTAATCGCTGATCTCTCAATACAGCTCCGCGGTAATGCGCATCGAGAGGTCCACCGCCGGCGCGGAGTGCGTCAGCGCCCCCACCGAAATGTAATCCGGCCCGGCCAACGCGTACTTGCGCACATTCTCGAGCGTGATCCCGCCCGACGCCTCCACGGGAATATCGAAGCCCCGCTCCTGCACCAGCGCGACCGCCTTCTTCACCTCGCCCGGCGTCATATTGTCCAGCAGCAGCGACTCGGCGCCGTGGTCCAGAGCCAGGTTCAGCTCGTCCACGTTCCGCACTTCGATGTCGATCGTCTGCCCTGGCTTGCGCCGCTCCCGCGCGCTCTCCAGCACCTTCACGATCCCGCCGCCCAGTGAGATGTGGTTGTTCTTGATCAGAATTCCATCCGACAGATCGAGCCGGTGATTCTCCCCGCCGCCGCAGCGTACCGCGTACTTGTCCAGGATGCGCAGCCCCGGGACGGTCTTCCGCGTATCCAGAATCTTCGCCCCCGTCTCTTCCACCTCGTCCACGTAGCGCCGCGTCATCGTTGCAATGCCGCTCATCCGCTGCAGCAGGTTCAGGATCACCCGCTCGCACGCCAGAATCACCCGGGCATTGTGGCGGATCACCGCAATCGCCTGCCCCTTGCGCAGCCGTACTCCGTCGAAAATCTCCGGATGGCTCACCACTTCGAACCGTCCGCTGTTTCGCGGGTCGAGCCGCGAAAAAATCTCCAGGAAACGCGGAATGCACCCCACGCCCGCGAGCACGCAGTCCTCTTTGGCGATGATGGTCGCCGCGGCGCGCAGCGTGGGATCGACGGTCAGCGCGGTCGTTACGTCGCTGGTAGCTCGGTCCTCCACCAGCGCCTGCTCCAGAATGGCCTCAATTCGGCGGCTCTTCCATTCCATGGCGATCTATCCCAGCTCCTCGAGAGCCTTGCGCGTTTTCTCCATCAGCACGCGCGTGTCGGCCTCCTGTTTTCTCAAACCCTCCACGATAGCCTCCGGAGCCTTGGCGAGAAAAGCAGGGTTATTCAGTTGACGCTCCGCCGCAGCCAGCGCCTTCTCCTGTTTCGCCAGATCTTTCGTCAGGCGCTCGCGTTCCGCCGCCGCATCAACCTTCCTCTCATAGACCACCTGCACGTCAAAATTCGGGGTCGAACGGATGCCGCTTCCAGTCAGCGCGCCGGTCACCGTCTCCACCGTCGAAACCCGCGCCAGCCGCTGGATCACCTCGAGATTCGCGGTGAAGGGAAGTCCATCCCAGGTCGCGCGCACCCGGATCGGTGCCGCAACCTTCTCCTCTACGCCGATGTCCTTGCGCAGCGCGCGCACCGCAACGATCAGCTCCTGCACCCTTGCAAAATCACGCCGCACTGCTTCGTCGATCTCCGCTGGCTGCGGATACCGCGTCAGCGCAATCGACTTCGCCGGAACGTCGTCCTCATAGATTGCGTGCCACAGCTCTTCTGTGAGGAACGGCATGAAGGGTGACAGCAGCCGCAGCGCCTCCTCGAAAGTCTGTAGCAACGTCGCCAGCGCCTGCTCCGTCGCAGCTCGGTCCGCTGCTTCGCTGAAGTCCAGCCGCAATTTCACGATTTCCAGATACCAGTCGCAGAAGTCGCCCCAGAAAAACTGGTAAACCGCATTCGCTGCGTCGTCGAAACGGTAGGTTGCCAGTGCCTCATCGACTTCCTGCGCCGCGTGGTTCAGCTCCGCGACAATCCACCGCGCCTCGATCGGATCGCTCTCTCCGGCGGCAGGCATCTGTCCGAGCGTTCCCCGCTCCAGCGTGATCCCCGCTTCCCGCGCCTTCTCCACATTCATAAAAATGAACCGCGCGGCATTCCATATCTTGTTCGCGAATGCCCGATACCCCTCCGTCCGCGCCTCGCTGAACGCGATGTCTGTTCCGGGCGACGCCATCGAAGCAAGCGTGAACCGCACCGCATCCGTCCCATAGCGCTCGACAATCTCGATCGGATCGATGACGTTCCCCTTGGTCTTCGACATCTTCTGCCGCTCGGCATCGCGCACCAGCGCGTGGATGTACACCTCGCGAAACGGCACCGTGTCTTTCAACGCGCGCTTCGATCCATCGGCGGCCGGCTCGTCCTGGCTGAACCAGCACCCCAGCATGATCATGCGCGCGACCCAGAAAAAGAGAATGTCGAAACCCGTCACCAGCAGTTGCGTCGGATAGAAGACGTCGAAGTTCCGCGTGTGCCGCGGCCATCCAAACACGCTCACCGGCAGCAGCCCCGACGAGAACCATGTGTCCAGCACGTCCGTTTCCTGCGTGATCTCCGCGCTCCCGCAGTGCGCGCACTTCGCCGGATCCTCCCGCGCCACCGTAATCTGCTTACACGCCACGCAGTGCCACGCCGGAATCCGGTGTCCCCACCACAACTGCCGCGAGATGCACCAGTCGTAGATGTTTGTCATCCACTCCAGATAGATCTTCTCGTAATTCTCCGGCGTAAACCGGATCGCTTTCTCGCCCGCGCCATCGGCCTTGACTGCTGCAATCGCCAGCTCCGCCATCGACGCGCCGCCATCTTTCGGCTGCTTGTTTACCGCAATGAACCACTGCGTCGAGAGCCGCGGTTCCACCACCGTCTTGCAGCGATCGCACTTGCCGATCGCGTTCACGTGATCGCGCACCGCGCCCAGCAGTCCCTGCGCTTCCAGGTCTTCCAGCACGCGCTTCCGCGCGGCGTACCGATCCAGCCTCGCATACGTGCCCGCCTCGGCGTTCATGTGCGCGGTTTCGTCCATCACGTTGATTTGCGGCAGCCCGTGGCGCTGCCCCATGGCAAAGTCGTTCGCATCGTGCGCCGGCGTCACCTTCACCGCGCCCGTCCCGAAGTCCGACTTCACCCAATCGTCCGTGATCACCGGAATTTCGCGCCCCACCAGCGGCAGCTTCAGTATCTTTCCGTGAAGAGGCAGATAGCGCTCATCCATCGGATTCACCGCGACCGCCACATCGCCCAGCATCGTCTCAGGCCGCGTGGTGGCCACGGTGAGAAACTCCCCAGGCGCGCCCACCACCGGATACCGGATCTCCCACAGCTTGCCCTGTTGCTCCTCGTGCGCCACTTCCAGGTCGCTGATCGCCGTCTGGCAGCGTGGGCACCAGTTCACGATGTAGGCTCCGCGATAGATCAGCCCCTGCTCGTACAGCCGCACGAACGCCTCGCGCACCGCGACCGACAAATTGTCGTCCATTGTGAAGTACTCGCGCGACCAGTCCACGCTCGCGCCGAGCCGCTTCATTTGCTCCAGAATCGCGCCCCCGTAGTGGCGCTTCCACTCCCACACCCGCTCCACGAAGGACTCGCGGCCCATCTGCTGCCGCTTCTTCCCCTCGCTCGCCAGTTGCCGCTCCACCATCATCTGCGTCGCAATGCCCGCGTGGTCCGTGCCCGGCAGCCACAGCGCCAGGTCGCCGCGCATGCGCCGCCAGCGAGTCAGGATGTCCATCTCTGTCTGGTTCAGCATGTGGCCCATGTGCAGCCGCCCCGTCACATTCGGCGGCGGCAGCAGGATGGTGAACACGTCGTGGCCCGCAGCGCGCAGCTTCTCGATCACGCCGGCTTCCGGCGTCTCCACATGAAACAACCGCTCCCGCACCCAATACTCGGCCCAGCGGTCTTCAATCGCTGTTGGATCGTACGCTTTGGGCAGTTCGCGGCGGTTCGGATTCTCCACGGGATCTTCCTGAATGGGCCTGGGATGCTGGGACATGCAAATTTCCATCATAATGCGCGCGCGCGCCGCCAATGGAAAAGGCCGCGCTGACGCGGCCTCTCCCTGCTCACGCTTTACGTCTGCTGCCGGTCTTCGAGCTACCAGCAACCAGCTTGTTCTTAGAACGGGTTCAGCTTATCCACGCCCTTCTTCTTCTTGTGCTTGCTCGACGACTCGTCCTTCTTGTCGTAGGGCACCTTTTTGTTCTTGGTGGTCGGCTTCCCGCTCGCATTGGCGCCGGTCTGCACCTGCGCCCCTGCCGGACCGCTCGGCACCTGGTTGATCTGCTCCGGCGCCGCAGCCGGCTTATCCACCGGCGGCAGCGGCTGGTTGTTCGTCGGCCCCACCGGGGCAACCAGAGGCTGTGCGGCTGGCTGCGCCGCGGCGCCTGGCGGCGTATTCGCCGTCGCGCCCGCTCCGCTGTCCTCCGTCACCCCCGCGCCCGTATCCCCGTTCTGCACCTGCACGCTCACGCTGTTGCCCGGCGCGCTGTTCGCCGTTGGCACGTCACCGAGGGTCAGCGTCTGCACTGCGCCTTCGCCTTCGGCCGCGGGCGTTGCCTGCGGTGCGGCTGCGGAAGCCTGTACCGGAGCCGGCGCGCCCGGACCCACTTCCGGAATCGGCTTGCCCGCCATCGCGTCCACCAGCGCCGTCTTCGCCTCTTCATTCAGATCCTTCGGAATCACCGGCGGCGGACTCACCAGCGAGGGATCGCCCACGCGCGCGGCCCTGATCGTATCCGGCCCGCGTCCCAGCAGCGAGAGCGCCCGCGAGCCCAGCTTCACGTTCACGCGGCTGTCCTCCTCCGCCTGGCTCTCGGCCAGCTCCGCAGCCGTCGGATCCGGAACCGGACGCCCCATCGCGATCAGCCGGTCCTTCGCGTCTTCCACATGCGGCGCCAGCGGATACCGCGTGCACACCCGGTCCCATGCGGCTGCGGCGCGGTCGTTGTAATACTTCTCCAGCTCGGCTTTGGCCTTGGGTGGAATCCTGAAGCGCGACGAGACATACGCCGCCTCCTGCGCGTACGCGTCGCCGATCGAAATCAGCGTGTCGTCCGCCTTGCTGAAGAGCGGATAGTCATCAGCCACCGTCTGCAGCCGCGCAATCGAAGCCGCCCAGTTGTCGCGCGAGAAGTAATATTCTCCAATCTCGTACTGCCGCTGCGCCAGCACTTCCTGCACCTCGCGCAGTTTCTGCTTGGCCCTGGGAATCAGCGGCGAATCCGGGAACTGCTCCAGCATGGTGCGGTACTCACGCTCCGCGTTCACCGCGTTCTGCGGATCGCGGTCCGGCTTCTCCATCTGCTGGAAGTAAATGTCCCCCACTTTCATCTGCGCTTCGGCCGCTTCCGGACTGTTGGGGAAAAACGTGATGAAGTCCTTGTATTCCGATTCCGCCTGCGCCAGCGCTGCCGATCCACCTTCCTTGAACCACGTGTCGCCCACCGCCAGCTTCGCGCGCATCGCGTACTCTGAGTCCGAATACGTGTTCAGCAGCGTCTGCAGATCCAGCCGGGCCACGTCGTACTTGCCCTTCTTCATGGCCAGCATGGCCTTGTCGTACAGGATCTTGTCCGGCTGCTCGGAGTTCACCTTCTGCAGCGCCGTCTCGCTCGTGTTGTAGTCCTTCGGGTTCTTCTTGTGCTTCCTGGCGAACGCGCAGGGTGAGAACGCGATGGCCGCGCCCAAAGTAACCGCCGAAATCCGAATAACCAGCCGATTCATAACACCTCAGAAGTCGCGGACGCTTCACGGTCTTCCAGGGCTCGGCGGTCCGCGACGACCCTGCCCCAGGTTTTCAATCTTACGCGGCCACCTGCGCCGCACGCAGCGCCGCTTCCAGCAGCCGTCGCGCATCGCGCTCTGCGTGCCCCTCGCCGAAAACCGCATTCCCGGCCACCAGCAGCTCGGCTCCCGCTTCGACGACCGCGCCGACGGTGTCGTGAGCTACCCCGCCGTCCACCTCAATCCTAAACCGCAGTCCCAGTTCCTGCCGAAGTTCTTTCAGTCGTCGTATCTTGTTCAGCGAATAGGGGATAAACCGCTGCCCGCCAAACCCAGGATTCACGCTCATCACGAGCACATGGTGCACCATCCCCAGCACCGGAATCAGCAGTTCCACCGCCGTCGCCGGATTGATTACCACCGCCGGCTCCATCCCGTGCCGCTCAATCAGCTCCAGCGTGCGATGCAGGTGCCGGCAGGCTTCGTAGTGGACGCTCACCCAGCTCGCCCCCGCCTCGGCAAACGCCGGGATATATTCGTCCGGATTTTCGATCATCAGATGGCAGTCCAGCGGCAGCTTCGTGTGCTTCCGCAGCGACTGCACAATCGGCGGTCCCACCGTGATATTCGGGACAAAATGCCCGTCCATCACGTCCACGTGGATCACACTTCCGCCTCCGCGCTCCGCCGCCGATACTTCATCGGCCAGCCGCGCAAAATCCGCGGAGAGTATGGATGGAACCAGCTCAACCAAGATATTTCCAGTGTATCAAGCAGTCAGCGGTCAGCGATCAGGACATGCGGATATCCAGCGGCACCGCGGGTCTTTGAGCCTTCGCCGCCCATCGCTGGCTGCTGATCGCGCAGAACGGCCCGCGCGGGGAAGTCCACTCGCTGAACGCCAAACGCTGATCACTCACCTCTAACCGCTTTTATACTGATTCCTGCCCATGTCCAGCTTCCTTCCCGTCGATGAGCAGCTCGACCTGCTCCAGAAAGGCGCGGCCGAGATCATCCGCGTCGACGACCTGCGCGCCCGCCTCGAAAAATCGCGCCAGACCGGCGTCCCCCTTCGCGTCAAAGCCGGATTCGATCCCACCGCTCCCGACCTCCACCTCGGCCACACCGTCCTGATGCGCAAGCTCAAGCACTTCCAGGACCTCGGCCACCAGGTCATCTTCCTCGTCGGCGACTACACCACGCTCATCGGCGACCCCACCGGCCGCAACGCAACGCGCAAGCCGCTGACACGAGAGGAAATCGACGAGAACGCGAAGACCTACACCGACCAGGTCTTCCGCATCCTCGACCGCGAGAAAACCGAAGTCCGCTTCAACTCCGAGTGGCTGGGCAAGCTCTCTTTCGAGGACATCATCCGCCTGGCCGCCAAATTCACCGTCTCGCAGATGCTGGAGCGCGCCGAATTCCACGCGCGTTTCCAGAATGAGCAGCCCATCTCCCTCCACGAGCTCCTCTACCCGCTCGCCCAGGGATACGACTCGGTCGCTCTGCGCTGCGACGTGGAGCTGGGCGGCACCGATCAGAAATTCAACCTCATCGCCGGCCGCGAGCTGCAGCGCGACTTCGGCCAGCCTCCGCAGATCGTCCTCATGACCCCCATCATCGAGGGGCTCGACGGCGTGCAGAAAATGTCGAAGTCCCTGAACAACGCCATCGGCATCCACGAGCCGCCCCAGGAGATGTACGGCAAGCTCATGTCGATCTCCGACGAGCTCATGCCTCGCTACTGGACCCTCCTCACCGATCTCCGCCAGAGCGAAATCGACAAGATGAACGCGGACATCGCCTCCGGCGCGCTCCATCCCATGCAGGCCAAAAAGAACCTCGCCCGCACCATCGTCGCCGGCTTTCACGGCCAGGAGGCTGCGCAACAGGCTGATGACAACTGGGCGCGGCAATTTCAGCAAAAGTCCGACGACCTGGAGGGTCTCGACGAAGTCCGCATCGCGTTCGCCGAGCTCACCAACCCCTCCTCAGCGCCCGGCCTGCACGTTCGCGTGCCCAGGCTGCTCGTCCGCCTCGGCCTCGCCGCATCCGGTGCCGAAGCCAGCCGCAAGCTCGCCGAGAGCGCCGTCCGCCTCGACGGCCAAACCATCTCCGCTCCGACGGTTGCCCTCACCGCACTGCCCGCCCGCGTCACTGTCCGCGTCGGCAAACGCGCCAAAATCGCCATAATCGAATAAGGCTGGTCACCGGGTAGGCGCGACATTCATGTCGCGCAATTCAGGCATCTGTGACGAGGTGCGGCTTGAGCCGCTGAGGCCCATTCCTTTCCTGCCGGAACTTCCGTCATCTGGCGCGAGGTGCCGAGCGGTCTTACGCTTTCCACGTGCGGCCCGCCCTTCAAACCTACTTCCTGACGATTGTCGCTGCGGAACGCAGGAGGTTGCTGCAATCGGATCGTTCGGCGGCTCTGCTGCGGCAAATCCTGTTTCACTACCGTGACGAGCGCCGCTACGCCCTGCACCCTTTTGTCATCATGCCTGACCACCTCCACCTGCTCCTCACGCCTGCCGCCGATCAATCCCTGGAACGCTGCGTGCAATGCATCAAGGGCGGCTTCTCGCATGCATTCCGAAGTCAGACTGGCTGGAAAGCGGAGCTCTGGCAAAGAAGCTTCTATGAACATCGCATCCGCGATGCTGAAGACTACCGCCAACACTGCTTCTACATTGCCGGAAACCCGAAGACTCCGGACTACCCCTGGCTGGAGATGGATGGACCGGCAATCGACGGAATGCCGGCCGGCCTCGGCGGCTGAAGCCGCGGGATTTGCGACTGCCCCTTGTCCGCGGCATGAATGCCGCTCCTACCCGCGCAGCATGGATGCCGCGCCTACCTGAAAAATGCAACAATCCCTCTGGCCGCACTCTGAACCCTAACCCCTGTCCTCAACGAATCACCTTCAGCGCGCCCCGGAACAACTCGTCGAAGTTCGCTCCCGCCGTCTTGTCCCGCTCCACTGCCGTCTCAATCGCCTTTTGCGCCGCCGGCCGCGAGTACCCCAGATTCACCAGCGCCGACAGCACATCTTCCGCAGCCGGAACCGCGGCCAGCGCCGGCTCCGGCGCCACGGCAAAGTCTTCGAGCTTCTCCTTTAGCTCCACGACGAGACGCTCGGCCAGCTTCTTGCCCACTCCAGGAATCCGCGTCAGCGTCGCGTGATCCTGCGCGCGAATCGCCGCCACCGTCCGCTCCGGATTCAGCCCGCTCAGAATCGTCACCGCCAGCTTCGGTCCCACGCCGGACACGGTGATCAGCCGCTCGAACAGCCGCTTCTCATCGCGCTCCAGAAACCCGTAAAGCGCCAGCGTGTCCTCGCGTACCTGCGTATAAATGTAAAGCGCGACGTCGCTGCCCTCGCGCGGCAGCGCCGTAAACGTCGGCACGCTGATGGTGACGTCGTAGCCTACCCCGCCGGCCTCCACAATCGCCTGCCCCGGACTCTTCGCGAACAGCTTTCCCCGCAAATGCGCAATCATGCGATCCCTAATCCCCAATCCCTAATCCCTGGTCCTGGTCCACTCATCCACCCAGTCATTCACCGTCTTGTACCAGAACTGCGAATTCTGCGGCTTTAGCACCCAATGCCCCTCATCGGGAAAATACAGCATCTTCGATGGCACCTTCATCCGCTGCAGCGTGTCGAAGATCTGATACCCCTCCGACACATCCAGCCGGTAGTCGAGCTGCGAGTGCACCACCAGGGTCGGCGTTTTAAAGTGCGTCTCCGCCAGCATCGGTGACCACCGCCGATACAGCGGCCGATTCGTCCACGGTGTCCCTTTGAACTCCCACTCGTTGAACCACAACTCGTCCGTCGTCCCGTACGCCGACTCGGTGTTGAACATCCCGTCGTGCGTCACGATGCACTTGAACCGGTCCGTGTGTCCCAGAATCCAGTCCGCCATGTACCCGCCGTAGCTCGCGCCCAGCGCGCACTCCCGCGTCTTGTCGATAAACGGATAATGCAACTCGGCGTAATCCAGCCCGCGCATCAGGTCGATGTACGGCCGCCCGCCCCAGTCGCCATTCACGCGATCGACAAAGGCCTGCCCATACCCGGTCGACCCGCCCGGATTGATCATGACAACCACATAGCTGTTGGCTGCGAACAGCTCCGGATTCCAGCGATACGACCAGCTGTCGCCCCACTCGCCCTCCGGCCCGCCATGAATCAGAAATTTCACCGGATATTTCTTCGTCGCATCGAACCCCGGCGGCTTGATGATGAATCCCTCCACCCGCACTCCGCCAATCGAAGGAAACCAGAACGACTCCATCTTCGGCAGATCGAGCTGGGCGAGGACGGCGTCGTTCAGATGCGTGAGTTGCGTCACTGCCCGCACGCTGACCGGGCCGAACCCCATCCTCAGCTCTGGCATGCCGGCCACCTTCATTCCGCTGCCCTCAGCCGGCGCCGCTGTCTCTTCTGAAATCTCGACCACCTCGCCGGGCGATCTCACCGTCATGCGATTCGCAACGATCGCCTTGCCATCCGCAACAATATGCAGGTCCCCGTAGGTTCCCTCGCGCGTCAGCATGCTCATCTTGCCGTCGAGAGTTGTTTCGTAAATCGGCTCCTCGCCCTTATCTCCGCTTGCGAAATAGATAGTCTGCGAATCCGGCGCCCACGCCTCCTCATCCACCCACCGGTCGAAATTCGGCAGAACTTCCCTGATCTGCTTCGTCGCGCGGTCGTAAACGACCAACCGGAAGCGGTCGCTCTCATACCCGGCCCGCTCCTGCATCCGCCATGCAATCCATTTCCCATCCGGCGAGTAGCGCGGCGTAAAATTCCCGCCCGCGCTCGTCGAAATCTTCACCGGCTGTGCATTTGGCTCATCCAGGTTCAACGCAAAGATCGACACATTCGTGCTCAGCGCCGGGTCATCGACTTTCTTTTCCTCGAACGCGATCTCCTTTCCGTCCGGCGAAAACGCGTATCCATCCGGTTCGCCCAGCGAGAACGGCGGAACGTCGTGCTCGTCCCCCGGATTCAGGTCGCGAAAGCTCCCATCCGCCACGGAAACCAGAAACAGATGGCTCCGCTTGTCATCCGTAAACGCGTTCCAGTGCCGATAGAGCAGGTGGGTGAAGATCTTCGCCTTCACCTTGCTCTCGGCCTGCGCCTCATCCTTGCGCTTATCGCACGCGTCCTCATCCGAGCCGGACGGCGCGATTCCCGGTCCCGGACCAGCGCTGCATTCGGAATAAACCTGCGACAAAAACGCAATGTGCTGCCCATCCGGCGACCACATCGCTCCATCAGTCTCCGTGCTGATGTGCGTCAGCTCGTGTGGCTCACCAATCGTGCCCGCCTGGCCGTTGAAATCGGCCAGCCAGATCTGCTGCCCGCCATCGCGCCCGCTCTCAAACAGAATCTGCTTCCCATCCGGCGAAAATCGACCTCGGCTCTCGCCCGCATTCCACGCCAGCAGCGGTTTCTCCGCTCCTCCATTCACCGGCACGATCCACAGATGTGGCGTGCGGGTGTTCTGTTCGAGAGTCACGTCCGTCGCCGAAAACAGCACCCACTTCCCATCCGGCGAGACGTCGATGTCTCCCAGCCGACGCATCTTCATCATGTCGTCGAAGGTCATCGGCCGCTGCGTTACCGCCGTCGGCACCGTCTGCGCCCCGGCCAGCGACGCTGCCATCAGCGCCGCCATCGCCCACACTTTTCCCCTCATGCGTCTGGCCCCTTCTTCACTTCTGCTCTGATAGCGGTTCTTATGCTACATCGCGCGCGCTGGCTCCGCCCGCAGCCGTCGTGCGTGGCCGTGCTCCTTCGGCCGCCGCTTCATCCACCGGCAGATCAATCGTCACCTCGGCTCCGTGCGGCTCCACATTCGCCGCCGAAATCTCACCGCCGTGCTCGCGCACGATGGAGTAGCACAGGCTCAGTCCCAGTCCGAACCCCTCGCCCGGGTTCTGCGTGGTGAAAAACGGATCGAAGGCGCGCCCCGGATCGCTGAATCCGGGCCCGTTGTCGGCAAACCTGATCCGTACCCCCTCCCGCAGCCCCGTAACGTCCACGCTCAGCCGCCGCTCCGCGTCTCGCGGCATCTCTTCGAGCGCCGTGACAGCGTTCTTGACGATCTGCAGAAAAACCTGGCGGATCTGATCCTCGTTTGCCATCACCGGCGGCAGAATCTCCGGAATCTTCAGTTGCAGATCGACGCGCGCACGCTCCAGGTCGTGCCGCGCCAGTTTCTCGATGTCGCGCAGCAGCAGTTCCACTGAGATTGGGCCGCGGCTCTCAGGCGTAATCCTGCGAAAGCGCACCAGGCTCTCGATAATCTTCTTCATCCGCCGCGCCTCGCTCAGGATCACCTGGGCGCGATCCCGCACTCCGCCGCTCTCGCTTTCCGACAACAGCTCGGCAAAGCCAGTCACCGCTGTCAGCGGATTATTCAGCTCGTGAGCCACTCCCCCTGCCAATTGTCCCAGCCCTGCCAGCCGTTCAGAGTGCATCAGCCGCCGCAGCAGCCCCACCTGCTCCCTCGCCGCCGCGATGCGAGCTACCAGCAGTTCCAGCGGCAGAACGTCATCGGTGCGCAGCGCCAGCCCCGGCTGGCGCAAGCCGCCCAGGAGCAGCGCCCCCTGCCAGCCGCCGTCGCG
Source organism: Acidobacteriaceae bacterium (assembly GCA_030041955.1). Taxonomy (GTDB): domain Bacteria; phylum Acidobacteriota; class Terriglobia; order Terriglobales; family Acidobacteriaceae; genus Palsa-343. Next base: position 30,126 of record JASIAO010000234.1, read on the forward strand.
CACGCGGATACCAATGATCCATGAATCGCGATGATTGAGTCCCTTCGGAAGCGCCTCCGGCGAAGCAGACGCGCGCGACCCGGCACTCCCTTTATCCTCCGCCGCCATCACCGGAGTCAGATCCACCCGCATCAGGTGGCCGATCTCCCGCGCCATATAGCGGGCGCTGGTCAGCTCCGCCAGCTTCTCCTCCGTCACGCGCGCGCCCGCAACGTTCAGCGCGCCGGCTGCCTCGGCCGGAATGCCTGCGTGGCCGACCAGCCGGAACGTTCCTCCCGCATTGCGCACGAAAACAGCCGCCTGCGCAAACCGGCTGGCCTCCACGATGGTCTCGCACACCTGGCCGTACTGCCGCTCGCTCTGATCCAGCGGCATCACTCCCAGATACAGCTCGTTGTACTTCTCCATCTCCCGCCGCGCCCGGCGGTCGCGCGCGAGCGCCGCCTGGTTCGACGCGATTTCGTCCTCCAGCACCAGAACGATCATGCCCAGCGCAGTCAGCACCTTCACCAGGTCGATCGCGCGCAGAAACTCCGCGGGTGGAGGTGCGATCGCCGGGATCGCGTGCAGAATGCCCGGTACGGACCACACCGCCAGTCCTCCCACCGTAAACAGCACGCCTGTGGTAGCCCGGCGGAACGCCGATGCGAACAGCATCGCCGTCATCAGCAGAATGCCGCTGTGCACCAGCTCCAGCGCCTCCGTATACTCCGCGCGCAACGTCAGCCAGGCGCATCCCGCGCCCACCACCAGCACCAGCGGCAGGCTCAGCCACTCCGGCACCAGATTCCGGTGCAGGCTCCAGCGCGCGCCCACCAGCAGCGTCGCCGCCAGGCAGAGCAACAATACGGCGCGGACCGCGGTGCCCGGCGCGCTGTAGACCGAGCTCAACGTGGCATAGAGCACCAGCGGCGCGCCGAACGCGGTCACGTACAGAATTTTTGGCTTTTTCGTGAAATATTGCGCCGCCAGCGAGCCCAGGAACATCAGTGCGCCAAGTTCCATGCAGTCCCGCGCCACCGTTTGGCCGCCTGCCGTGCCGCCATAGCGGGAAACCTGCGCCGCCAGTTGCACCACCAGCAGGAACCATCCCAGCAGCCACAGCAGGTGCCGGTGCCGCGCGTTCGGCAGTTCGCCCAGCCGCTCCGCGCTGGCCGGATGCGACCGCCACTCAAGCCACAACGTTCCAAACACCGCTATCAGAGCGGCCAGTATCGCGAGCGTGGGAATATCGAAGGTTTGCAGATTCATTTTCCGCAGCGGCTGACCCGATCGATCCTCGGCGCGATGCGTGATTCAGTCGTCGTCCGGTCCACCGGGACAGTCCGCCCTCTACCCCGGCTTCGCTTCACGGGGTGGTCGTCCACGGGCCTCATCCTACGAGCTGGAAGCCGCCGGTCCCTCTACACCCCAGCAAAGTCTAACTGTTTTCTAAGGCAGGGGTAAGCATCTTCTCAGCCTCCGTATTCACAAAGCTACCTATGCCGCCCGGCACCGCTCCCCGCGCCGCTGCGAATCTTCCCCTCCAACGGTGATCCCATCCACCTTCCTTTGCGTCTATTCTGAAGCAAGACCAGGAGCCGTAACCGTGTCGTCTGCTTCTCCCCATCCCCTGCATCGTTCGCGCCTCGCCGCTCTGCTGGCCGCGCTGCTGCTCCTGCCTTTCGCGGCCGCACCGGCGCTCCACGCCCAGGCATCCCGCGATTCCATGCCGCTCGATTCCGGTTTCGGCCCGCTCGACCCCACCCCGCCCTCCATCCCCGTCGATCAGATCATCAAGGAGTTTACCGCCAAGGAAACCCTCTTCAACCAGGCCCTCAACGACTACACCTGGACCCGCACCGTCAAAGTTCAGGTGCTCGACGACGACAACCAGCCCACCGGCCAGGTGTACTACCAGGTCGTCAACATTTACTACAACCCCCAGGGCGAGCGTAAAGAGCGCGTCGTCGACGCTCCCCAGAGCACCATCAAAGACGTGATGATGAGCGAAAGCGACTTCTCCGACATCGAGGAGCGCCTCTTCTTCGTCCTCACCGCCGAAGCCGCCAGCCAGTACGACATCACCTACCTCGGCAAGCAGCGCATCGATCAGATCGATACCTGGGTCTTCGACGTCAAGCCCAAGGTCATCGAGAAAAAGCACCGCTACTTCCAGGGCCGCATCTGGGTCGACCAGAAGCAGCACCAGATTGTCGTCACCGACGGCAAAAACGTCCCCGACGACCTGCGCCCCGGCCACGAAGACCTCACGCTGCCCTTCATCACCTGGCGCCAGCTGGTCGACGGTCAGTACTGGTTCCCCGTGTACACCCACGGCGCTGCCATGCTGCATTTCTCCGCCGGGAAGGGCTACCTCAGCCAGAACGTCAACATGGACGAGATGGTCGATTACACCAACTATCACCGTTTCCGCACCAGCATCCGCATCATCTACAACGGGCAGGACATCACCAACAACTCTCACCCCACCAATCAGCCGTCCGCGCAGCCCGGATCACAACCAGCACAGCAACCGCAGCCCCAATCAGGATCGCAGCCGAACCAACCGCACTAATCACTGGGCGCTGTACGCTGTACGCTGTCCCCTGTACGCTGTACGCTGTGAAGAACCCCATCCTCTGCCTCGCTCTTGCCGCCCTTGCGCTGCCCGTCTTCGCCCAGCAGTCCTCCGGAATGAAGCCCGAAGACACCGAGGTGTGGAAACCCGTTCCGCCCGTCGTCACTCCCGGCGCAACCTGCGCCGCGCCGCCCTCGGACGCCATCGTCCTCTTCAATGGCAAAGATGAAGACGCGTGGGTTTCCGCTCAGGATCACACCCCGGCCCGCTGGATCGTCCACGACGGCATCCTCACCGTGAACAAATCCGCCGGCAACATTGAAACCCGCCAGCGCTTCGAGGATTACCAGCTCCACATCGAATACCGCATTCCCAAAGACGTCACCGGCTCCGGCCAGGCGCGCGGCAACAGCGGCGTCTTTCTCGCCTCCACAGGCCCCGGTGACGATGGTTACGAACTCCAGGTCCTCGACGGCTACAACAACCCGACCTACGTCAACGGCATGGCCGGCAGCATCTACAAGCAGTCGCCGCCGCTCGTGAACCCCTCGCGCCCACCGGGCGAGTGGCAGTCCTACGACGTGATCTGGACCGCCCCGCGCTTCCGACCCGATGGCTCCCTCGCGTCGCCCGCGTATGTCACCGTCTTCTTCAACGGCGTCCTCGTGCAGGATCACTTCCAGCTCACCGGCCAGACCCTCTACATCGGCAAGCCGTTCTACAAGGCGTACGACCGCGCCCCCATCAAGCTCCAGGCCCACGGCGACCCCAGCCCACCCATCAGCTTCCGCAACATCTGGGTCCGCGAACTGCCCTGAGTTGCAACGCTGCCGGAAGCGTTGAAAACGGAGTTCGGCAACTTCCGTATCGACGGTTATCCGGCCAGAAGGGCGCCCAATGGCCGGAAGCCGGTTTCCAAAGTCTTACCGTAGGGTGAGAATTCACACTCGCCACGGATCCGCGGCGGTATTCTGAAGCGTTCGTCGGACGATGATCGCGGTACGCGTGCGCGATTCCCGCTGTTCCGCGATCCCGAGAACAACCGATGGGGTATTGGACGATGATTGCAAGGTATGTCGTCCGCTTTTTGACCCTGATAATCCTGTTCAGCTGCATCCTCATGGGCGCTGCCGGAACGATTCGCTATTGGCAGGCATGGGCATTCCTGGTGCTGATGGGGAGCGGCAGCCTCGCGTCGGTGATTTACCTCCAGCGCAGGGATCCGGCACTGCTGGAGCGCCGACTGCGGCGACAGGAACAGCGCCCGGTGCAGAAGGTATTTCATGGATCGGTTATGGGCGCATGGCTGCTGACATTCCTGCTGGCGGGCCTGAACCGTCGCTTTGGCTGGGACCCGGTGTTGCCGCGCTGGGCGTGCGTCCTGGGGCTGGTGGCTGTGGTGTGTGGCTTTGCGATTACGTTTGTCTCGCTGCGGGCGAACACGTTTGCCTCCGCAACCATCGGGCTCGAGAAGGATCAACGTGTCATCGCAACCGGGCCCTACCGGTTCGTGCGGCATCCGATGTATTCAGGGATGGCGGTGCTTGTATTGGGGATGCCGATTGGACTGGGCTCGGTGACGGCGCTGGTGACCAGCGTGATCGTCATCGCAATGCTGGTGCTGCGGCTGCTCGATGAGGAGAAGCTGCTGCGCGCGGATTTGCCGGGCTACTCTCAGTATTGTGCGCGCGTACGATGGCGACTGGCCCCGAAAGTGTACTAACGCAGGGCGCAGGGACCGAACTCGCGACCTGGTGCTGGCAGGCAGGGCGTCCACCCCGCAACAACCCGCCTTGCTTACCACGATCGACGAACTCTCTACCCCCTGACCCTCATCCCCACCGGATCCCACTCCACCACCTTCCCCTGCTCATAACTCAGGTTGCTCAGGAGCGCCGCGCCCGCCGC
>JASIAO010000235.1 GCA_030041955.1 Acidobacteriaceae bacterium
GCGGGGTCCTGGTTGTAGCGAACCATGGCGAGGAAGTCCTGGAGCCAGTCGCAGACGACGGGGCGGCCGTTGGCAAGCTGGTCGATGCGGGCGACGTCGAGCTTCTCAGGACGGGCGAGCAGCGCGGAAGCAACGGGCAGCAGCAGTAACACGCAGGCGAGGACGGCTGCGGCGCGCGGCGCGGAAAACGTGGCGGAGTGTTCGAACCAGGCGGCGGCGAGGATTGCAATGCCGATGGCCGATGGAATGAGATAGCGGCCAACGTAGATGGGCGACGCGAGATGCGAGACAACGAAGAAGAGGATGGGCGCGGAGAGCAGGGCGAGGGCGACAATGTCGGTGGAACGGCGAGCAGGCTCGGCGTTGCGCAGGCGAATCGCTGCGGCTGCAACCAGCACAAGCATGCAGACAATGGCGCAGGCCCATCCCGCGATGAGGCCGATGGGGTGGTCGCGCAGCGGCGGAAAGTAAATGCCGCCGAAGAGCCAGCCGGAGAGGCCGATGGCAAGATCGGCCAGGGTGGGCATGGCGATCCAGGTATGCGGCTTGCCGACGGCCATCGATGCGCGGATGGCGGGGATCCACGGGATGAGGGCGAGCCATCCCGCCATGCAGGCGAGGTAAACGCGGACGCGGAAACGGCGCTGGCCGCGGTCGATGACGATGAGTGCGAGGAGCAGAAGCCCGGCATAGAACAGCCCCAGAACGTGACCGAGCACGAGACCGGCCTGGGTGAGCGCGAGCAAAACCAGATCGCGCAGGCGAGGCTGCGGGACTTCGGCGACGCGGAGAATCCAGGCGACCGCGAGGGCGGCGAGCAGCAGATAGAGGCCGTAGCCGCGGGCTTCGACGTTCTGGTCGACGACGAGCAGCGAAGCGAAGAAGCCAAAAGCTGCGCCCAGGAAGGCCTCGCGCGCGGTGAAGCAGCGGCGCAACACGGCGAGCAGGACAAGGAAGGCCGCGCAGACGTCCACGCAGGAGGCGAGGCGCAGAGACAGCGCGCTGAGTCCGAAGAGATGGGCCCAGGGCCACATTGTGAGGTAGAAGAGCGGCATGCCGGCGCCGCCGAGGTGCTCCGCGGCGTGGAGAAGATGGCGGAACGAGGGGTCGGCGATCTCAACGCTGGTGAAAAGCTCATCGCCGGCGAGCTGTTTTTTCCGCGACCACAGGACGCAGGACGCGATGAGCGAGAGGACGCCGAGAATTGGGCCGATCCAGCGATAGAAAGCGCTCTGCTGCGCAGAAGAACGTGGCGCTTCGCGGGAAGCGGCGGAGGGCACGGTCATGGCTTGCGGGTGACCTCGATGAGGCGGCGCGTGGGATCGAGCCGGCGCAGGACGGTGAAAGTGAAGCGGGGATTGGAGGCGATTTCGAGCCGGAACCAGGGGCTTTCGGAGTTGTCGAGCAGGAGAAACGAGGGCCGGTTGAGAATCTCGGAGACGTCGCGGACGTTGGGAACGAGAAAACCCTCGCGGCGGTAATTCACGAGGAGATGGTAATTGCTGACTGCGGCGCGTTCGGCGCGCAGGGCGACGGGCCAGTCGAGCGGGTACTGCGGAGAATCCGGGTAGCCGCTGTAGCGCACCATATACAGGAAGTCGTGGAAGTCGTCGCAGACGACGGGGCGGCCGGCGGCGAGCTGGTCGATGGGCGCTGCGTGGAAGTTGACAGGCGTCGTGAGCAGAACCGACGCGATGGGCAGCAGGAGGAAGACGACGCTGAGAGCAGCTGCGACTTGTCCGGCTCCAGGGCCGCTCTCTTCGAACCAGGCAGCAGCCAGCATGGCGACGCCGATGGCCGTGGGAATAAGGTAGCGCGGCAACAGGATGGGCTGGGCCAGGTGCGAGACGACGAAGAAGAGCTCCGGCGCGAGGACGAGGGCGAGCGCGAGCAGCAGCAAGGCGCGGCGCTGTGGAGATACGACGGTGAGGCGGCGCAGCGCGGAGACGGCGAGGATGACGGAGCAGGCGAATCCGCAGAGCCAGCCGATGGCAAAGAGGGTCAGGTGATGCTGGGTGGAGGGCCAGTAGAGGCCGGTGAAGATCCAGCAGGAGAGCGCGGCGAGCAAGCTGCCGACGCCGGGCATGGGAAGCCAGCCGTGCGGACGGCCCGCGGCCATGGAGGCGAGAATGGCGGGAATCCACGGAATGAGGGCGAGCCACCCGGCGACAAGGCACAGGCAGACGCGGAGGCGGAAGCGGCGCTGCGTTGCGTCCGCAATGATGAGCGCGGCCAGCATGAGCGCGGCGTAGAAGAGCGCAAGAACGTGGCCGAGGACGAGACCGGCCTGAGTGAGCGCCAGGAGAACGAGGTCGCGCGCGCGAGGTTTGGGATTTTCGGCGACGCGGAGCCATTGCGCTACGGCCAGCGTGGCAAGAAGCAGGTAAAGGCCGTAGGTGCGGGCCTGGTGGCTTTCGCCGACGACCATGAGCGAAGAGAAGAACCCGAAGGCAGCGCCGAGGAATGCGGCGGACGGCGTGAAGCGGCGGCGCAGCGTGGCGGCGAGAATGAGAAACGCGGCGCACGTTGCAATGCAGGTGCAGAGGCGCAGGGAAAGCGTTCCGCGGCCAAAGAGGTGCGCCCAGGGACGCATGACCAGGTAGAAGAGCGGCATGCCTCCGCCGCCGAGACGCGGCAGGGCGCGGAACAGATGCGTAAAGGATGGATCGCCGATCTCGATCCAGGTATAGATTTCGTCGCCGAGGAGCTGGCTGCGCAGGCACAGGATGACGCAGGAGGCGAGCAGAGAGGCAACGCCGAGGACGGGGAAAATCCAGCGATAGAGCGGCGCGTGCTCCTGCGTGGCGCAGGATTGCGGAGGTGCATCGATCGCGGCGGCAGGGTTCATCCGATACAGGAAGGGGTCGCGGCTACGATTTTATTCTCGGCGAGGGGCGCGAGGCGCGGATATGGCCCTTCCGGGTCAGGCGTCCTTTAGACTGAGAATCGCAACGCAAATTCATTCCCCAGGAGTTTTGCATGTCCGAGGTAAAGATTACGGTGCGTCCGAACGGCCCCTACCGCGTGGAGGGTCCGGTGAAGCTGGTGGACGCGGAGGGACGCGAGTGGGATCTGACCGGGAAGCCTGCCTTCTCGCTGTGCCGCTGCGGCGCGTCGGTGAACAAACCGTTCTGCGACGGGACGCACTCGAAGATGGGCTTCCAGGCGGCGGAAGCGGCAGTGAAGGCGGAAGGCGATCCGAATTTCCCGGTGAAGATGTAGAGGCAGCGTGCAGGGGTTAGCGTGCAGGGTGTAGAAACCGTGGCGGGTCACGTCTTTGACGAGGGCCCGCTTTGGTTTTGCGGTGCTAGCTGCTCCTGAGGAAGTGGAGCGTCAGTTCCCTTTTGCGGGGCCCGTCCAGTTCCACCAGGATGACGCGCTGCCATGTCCCCAGAACGAGCGAGCCGGAATCGACGGGCAGCGTGAGCGCGGTGCCGATGAGCGACGACAGAATGTGGTCGGGCACGTGCTCCGGGTTGTGCGGATGGCGGTAGTGCAGCTTCGGCATCATGGCTTCGAACGCGTCGAGCATATCGAGGTCGGTGCCGGGATCGAGGTCGGCCGTGGTGAGCGCCGCGGTGGTGTGCAGGACGTTGAGGCAGGCGATGCCGGAGGCATCCGGCAGGTGCTTCTCCACCTGCCCGGTGATGTCGAGAATCTCGCGCTTGCGGTGTGTGGCGACGGTGAGTTTTTGCATCGGCTCCTTCTCTCAGTCTAGCGCGCCGCTCTGAATCTCGCCGGAGATAAGGGACCGGCTGCGATGCATCCGGCACCTACGAAACAGTTGAACGTCGCCTGCAATTCCATGCAAGCGCGTCGCTTATCTGTTGACAATCATTTGATCCTCAGGTGAACGGGCGTGCATTGCGCGCTGTTCCGGCGCGAGAGCAGTATGGCACGCCGAAAAGATAATTCGTCATCGAGGTAGCCTATGCC
>JASIAO010000236.1 GCA_030041955.1 Acidobacteriaceae bacterium
CCCGGAAACAGCGCAGCAGCACAGAGAAAGAATGCAGCCGACGAAATATCGCCGGGCACAGCCGCTTCGATTCCGTGCAGCGCTTGTCCTCCTGCGACCGAAACCGCATCGAGAGACCGCTCCACGTTCGCGCCAAACGCGCGCAGCGCCAGCTCCCCGTGATCCCGCGTGCGCACCGATTCGCGCACGGTGGTGACGCCCTCCGCCTGCACGCCTGCGAACAGCAGAGCGGTCTTCACCTGCGCGCTGGGGATCGGTGTCGTGTAGTCGATTCCCGCCAGTGGACCGCCCTCGATCGTCACCGGCGCGTGGCCATCGGTCAGATCGATCCGCGCGCCCATGTGCGCCAGCGGCTTGCGAATCCGCTCCATAGGCCGCCGGCTTAGCGACGCATCTCCGACCAGCGTGAAGCGCCCTGATTGCGCCGCCAGCATCCCGGACATCATCCGCATCGTCGATCCCGAATTGCCGCAATCCAGGGCCGCCGCTGGCGCCCGGAATCGCCCGGCCGTTCCCGTGATCTCGATAGTCCCATCCGCGCTCCGCTCCACCTGCGCACCCAGCGCGGCCACGCAGCCCAGCGAGGAAGCGCAGTCGGCTCCGGTCGAAAAATTCGTCAGCCGGGTGACGCCCTCAGCAAGACCGCCGAGCATGGCGTAGCGGTGCGAGATGCTTTTGTCGCCGGGCAGGCGCAGGCTCCCTTCGAAGTTGCGAGCCGGGAAGATGACGCGTTCCAGGGATGTACCGTGCAAGAAATTCTCCGGGGAATCGGGATATCTCTATCGTAACGGAGCGCGGCCCCGCGCCGTTCCCGTCTTGATTTCCACGCGGCCGCTGTGCGAGGCTCTGATCCAGGTGAATCCCGAGGTTACCGCACTGTTTGCCGAGGAGTATCGCGTGTTGCGGCCGCGCGCGCCGATGCCTCCCATCGAGGTCCGTTTTCGGCGCTTTACCTCGCTCAATACCACGATCCGCCTGCGCGACGGGCACATCCGCGTCAGCCTTTCCGACCTGCTTGAAGGCGCATCCGAGCCTGTGCTGCGGGCCATCGCGCATATCCTGCTGGCCAAGCTGTATCGCAAGCCGATCGATGCAACGCAAGCGCTCCGCTACCGGCGATTCACCACCAGCGAAACCGTGGTGCGCCAGAGCGAACGCATCCGCCAGACGCGCGGGCGCAAGAAGATCCTCACTGCACAGGGCCAACACTACGATCTCGACGAGGTATTCGAGTCGTTGAATCGCCAGTTCTTTCACGGGTTAATGGGCCGCCCGCTGCTCACCTGGAGCGAAGTGACCGCGCGCCGCTTGCTCGGCCATTACGACGCGGCGCACAACACCATCATGGTCAGCCGCGTCTTCGACCGCCGCGAGACGCCGCGCTACGCCATCGAATATCTGATGTACCACGAGATGCTGCACCTCAGGCATCCGGTGCGACACCGCAACGGCCGTCGCTGCGTCCACTCCCGCGCGTTCCAGGACGAAGAGAAGCTCTTTCCTGATCTGGAGCGGGCCAAGGCCTATCTGAAGACGCTGTGAGCGCCGCTACTTCGGCTCCGGCAGCTCGATGTGCGACCCCGCATAGATCTTCTGCTCGGCAACTCTGTAATCGCTCGGCTGCGCCGTCATGATATTTGGCACGAACGTCTGCGGATTCCGGTCGTAAAGCGGGAACCACGTACTCTGCACCTGCACCATGATTCGGTGCCCCTTCAAAAAAACATGGTCCGCGGCATGCAGGCTGAATTTGTATTCCTCCGGCGTGTTCGCCGGAATCGCCTCTGGATGCTCGAAGCTCACGCGGTACCTCCCGCGAAAAATCTCGTCCGCGATCATCAGCTCATACCCGCCTGGCTGCACAGCCGGTCCCGGATCGATCGTCAGGCACGTCGGCCCGCACGAAGGCGATTGCGCCGGGTCCTGCGGAAAGACATCGATGAGCTTCACGATCCAGTCGCTGTCCGTACCGGAAGTGGACGCAATCAGGTCCGCGATCACATTCCCCGTCACGGTCACATCGTGGTCCAGCGGCGCCGTCTCGAAGATTGCCACGTCGCCGCGGTCGGCGTATGGCCGCTGATCCTGCACCAGCCACGTGTACCAGTGGGAATCAGGCGCGTAGGTCGCCTCAATCGGCCGTTTGCGATAGGGCACCGGATTCGCCGGATCAGAAGTGTATTCCTTAAACGCGTGCGGATCCGCGGGCTTGCTGAAGCTCAGCGAGCCGTCGGCATCGAGGTAAAGATTATGGTCGGTTTCGTTCTGCGGCGGCCACTGGCTGTAGTACATCCAGCGATCCGTGCCTGTCTGGTAGCTCGCGGTGTTCACCAGCTTGAACCCCGGCTGATCCTTCAGGTAGTACGCGAAGAATGGCGCTTCGATGCGCTGCCGGAACTCATCCCCCACCGGCTCACCGAAGTCGAGCGCGCCCAGATGCCGCGTGGTCGGGCCCCATCCCCCATGACGCCAGGGCCCCAGCACCATGTACACCCGATGCATGGGGTCCGACGGCTGATTGTGCTTTTCCAGCACCGCGTACTCTTCCTGCGGCCCCCACAAGTCCTCCTGGTCCCACCATCCGCCAACTTCCAGCGTCGGCACCGCCACCGTCGTCAGGTGATCCTGCACCGCCCGCGCCCGCCAAAAATCGTCATATGCCGGATGCACGAGAAACGCCTTCCACGTCGGTAGATCGCTCGCCCCCGCCAGCTTGCCCGCCGCTGCGAACGATCCCGCATTCAGGAAATACGTGTAGGCATCTTCGCTGAGCTTCGGGAGGGTGACCTCCTTACTCGATTCCATACCAATCACGTAGTCGTAGCCGTAAGTCTGGCGAAAGGCGCCATTGTGAAAGAAATCATCGCCCAGCCATACGTCGGTCATCGGTGCCTGCGGCGAGATGGCGCGGATCGCCGGATGCGGATCGATCCCCGCTTCCGCCGCCAGGAACCCCGGATACGACACCCCCACCACCCCCACGCGGCCATTATTGTCCGGCACGTTTTTCAGCAGCCACGCCACGGTGTCGTACGTGTCCGTGCTTTCGTCCACGGCGTGCGGATCATGGTGATCCGCCAGCGGTCGCATCATCACGAAGGTGCCCTGAGATTTGAAACGGCCGCGGATATCTTCCATCACGAAGATGTATCCGCTCTGCGCCAGCGCCGTATATTGCGCGTTGATCGAATTCGGCGTCGAGCCATCCACTCCGTACGGCGTGCGCTCCATCAGAAACGGCAAGGGCTCATGCGTGTCGGTAGGACGCAGGATCACCGCATGCAGCTTCACCCCATCGCGCATGGGGATCATCACTTCCTCGCGCGAATACGGCCGAAAGTGGTAGGCAACCGGTTGTGATGAGATCCTCGGCAACGAATCCTGCTCGCCGGGGGACGAAAATCGCATCCCCGTCACCTGACCGTCGCTCCCCACCACGAACGTATACGTCACATATCCATTCCATGCGGAGAAGGCCGTATCCGACACGGCGGTCAGGTCGATCCGCGGCGTCCGCGCGCCCTCGATATACAGGCGGTCTCCGTCGCGAAACACCGAGAGCACGATGTCAGGCTCGTCCTGCATGCGGTACTGCCCCACATAGCGGTCCAGCGTCGCAGTGGGAACCGAAATTCGCGGGGCGGCTTGCTGAGCGCCCAGACCGCAGATGGGCGCGGCGCACAGGACGCAGGTGAGAGCCAGGCGAAGCCAGCGCGGAGACATGGGGAAATAGTATCTCTTTGAATCCGCGAGCGGTCGGGCATTTCTTCGGTGATCTTTGCGCTCGCCGCGTGCCGATATATCATGAGGAATCGGATGGACTGATTTTCCGGCATCCGGCCCACCCAGGATTCAACCAGCGTCAATATTCAACGGGCTCGGCACGTAAGGGTCCGGGTGTGTGCGCCAGGCCGGCATCAGCGACGAAAGGAAGCAGGCAATCCGGTGACCCAGGCAAAGTCGGCAGTGGTGGTGGGCGCCCAGTGGGGCGATGAAGGCAAAGGCAAGATCGTCGACGTTCTCTCCGAGCGTTTTTCGGTGGTCGCGCGCTATGCCGGCGGGCACAACGCCGGCCACACCGTCATCATCGACGGGCAGAAGTTCATTCTCCAGATCATCCCCTGCGGCGTGCTGCGGCCGGGCTGCCGTGGCGTTATCGGCAACGGCGTGGTGGTCGATCCCATGGCCTTTCTCAAGGAGACCGGCCGGCTGCGTGACCTCGGCATCGACGTCGACAGCCGCCTCTTCGTCTCCAATCGCGCCCACGTCATTCTGCCCTACCACCGCATGATCGAGCTGGCCGCGGAGAGCGCACCCGGGCGCCAGAAAATCGGCACCACCAGCCGCGGCATCGGCCCGGCCTACGAAGACAAGATGGCGCGCAACGGCCTGCGCATCGTCGATCTGCTGAATCCCGCGCTGCTGAAGACGCATATCGAGAATGCCTGCCGGGAAAAAAATGCCATCGCCCATGCGCTCTTCGGCACCGAGCCGCTCGACCCCTCGCAGATGTACGACGAATACGCGCAGGCCGCCGAAAAAATCCGCCCCTTCGTCACCGACACCGCTCTGCTTCTCAATCAGGCGCTCCACGAAGGGCACAGCGTCATGTTCGAAGGCGCGCAGGGCACCATGCTCGACATCGATCACGGCACCTATCCGTTCGTAACGTCCTCCTCGGCTTCGGCGGGCGGCGCTTCCACCGGCACCGGCATCGGCCCCAATCGGATCGGCACCGTCATCGGCGTCACCAAAGCCTATATCACGCGCGTCGGCGAGGGCCCGTTTCCCACCGAGATCCATGATTCCTTCGCGGATGCCCTCCGGGCGCGCGGGCAGGAATACGGCGCAGTCACCGGCCGCCCGCGCCGCTGCGGCTGGCTCGATCTTCCGCTCCTCCGCTATTCCAACCAGATCAACGGCACGGAATGGCTGGTGGTCACCAAACTGGACGTGCTCGATGAGCTCGAGGATATCCCTGTCTGCACCGGCTATGAAGTGGACGGCCAGCGCTGCGAGACTATCCCGGCGGATATTCGAGGAATCGAGTCCATTCGGCCGCAATATACAAAGCTGAAGGGATGGAAAAGCTCGACCGAAGGAACACGATCTTTCGATGAGCTGCCGAAGGCGGCGAAGGAATACCTGCGCTTCATGGAGCGAGAATCCGGTGCGAAGATCGGTATCGTATCCACAGGGCCGGATCGCGACCAAACCGTCGAGCTGCCCGAGTTTCACCAGGCTATGCGGCAGATCGCAGGAAAATGAGCATCAGACGAGAGTCGCCGGAGCGAAATTTATGATCACCTTCACCGTCCGCATGAAATTCCGCCCGGAAGACCGCCTGCGCATCGCCGAGCTGCTCAGCGAGCTGGCCAGGGCTTCGCGCCGGGAGACAGGCTGCCTCATCTACATGCCGCATACCGTGGACGGCGAGCCGGATACGGTGGTCATCTACGAGCAGTACGCGGACCAGAAAGCGGTGGATGCGCATCGCGCTTCCTCGCATTTCAAGGATTTCGCGGTCGGCGGTCTGTACCAGCTGATGCTCGACCGCCAGGTGGAGAACCTGAACACAGTGGCCTGACCTGAATCGCGGGGCATTCATCTGCTGGTTTGGCGCGTCTGATAAGGTAACAGCGATTCCCCCTCCCGGGAGAGTGCTGGCTGAACGGCCCACGGGCGTGAAGCACAATGTTTTCGCAGCCAATGCACACCATCGGCCACGTTTCTTTTGACGCGCCGCGCCGTTACGGGCTACCATCCGGTACGACCATGCGCCGCCGTCCGGTTTTCGCTTTGCTGAGGGGAATTCCGCAGCTTCTGGCTGCGCTCGTGCTGGTGGCGGCAGGGCAGCCGGTCCTGGCGCTGCCGCATCACAACAAGATCGCCCACAAGGAAATCGAAGCGCTGGAGCAGGAATGGCGCCAGGCGATTGTGACCAACAACGTCGGCGAGATGGATCACCTGCTCGCCGACGATTACATCGGCATCACTTCGAACGGCACCATCGAAACCAAGGCGCAGGCACTCGCCGCACGGCGCGCGGGTACCATGCGGATCACGAAACTGGACCTGAGCGATATCCACGTGAGGGTCTACGGCGATACAGCGGTGGTCACATCGGTCGCCGATCTGGTGGGCACGAACGGCGCCAGCGACATCAGTGGAAAATACCGCTATACCCGCGTCTACAACCGCCGCCTGGGGCAGTGGAAAATCGTCAGCTTCGAAGCCAGCCGGATGCACGACGAAGACGCCCGCTCCGGCAAATCGTAGGCGCCGGGGTGGCCCGTTCAAGCCCTCCTTTGGCTGCTTGAGTGCGGCTGCACAAACAATCCCTCGCCGCTTGCGCCGCTGTTTCTGATCACTGATCGCTCATCGCTGATCACGAAACGAAAACCTACTCCTCCCGAATCGCCTCCATGGGATCGATGGACGCGGCCCGCGACGCTGGAATCACAAAGGCCAGCATCAGGACCCCAAGCAGAATCCCCAGTGTCGCCAGCGCCACGCCGAAGCTTCCCACCGAAACCCCATAGAGCAGCGACTGCAGCAGATGCGCGGTCATTAAAGCCAGCGCCGCCCCGGCCACCACTCCGATGGCGACCCGCACCGCCGCTCCGCGCGCCAGGACGGCGACAATCCGGTCCCGCTGCGCCCCCAGAGCCATGCGGATGCCAATCTCGCGCCGCCGCTCCGTCACCGCCCGCGACAGCACCCCGTACAAACCCGCCGCCACCAGAGCCAGCGCCAGCAGCGCGAACCCGCCCGAGACGCTGCTCAGTAGCCGTTGCTGGCTCAGATTCTCATCGACCAGTTGGTCGAAAGTTTCCAGCGTAGGCGGTGGAGCAGCAGGCAGCAACTTCGCCGCCTCGCGGCGGACAGCCTCCGCGGCGAGACCGTAGCTACTGGCCCGCACCGCCAGGATCGAGTTGGGGAACGAAGTGTGCTCCTGCTCGATCAGCGCATAGACCGCCATGGGCGCCGGCTGCAGCAGGCTCTCCAACCGTGCGTCCTGCGCGATTCCGATCACCCGGCACGGGCTCTGATGTTTGGGGTCGCCGTCGCTCTGTCCGGCAGTGATGGTGCGCCCTACGGCGTCTTCGCCGGGGAAAAAGTACGCAGCCGCCGACTGGCTGATCACGCAAACCGCATCTCCGGCGATGTCGCTGCGCGCGAACGCGCGGCCCTGCAGCACGGCCGTACCTACCGCCGGAAAATACCCCGGAGTCACTTCCTGCAGCCAGACCTGGCGGTTCTGGTGCACATTGCCCTGCGGGTCGCGGCTGAAATAATTGCTCGTCGATAAAAAGTTATGCATCGGCAGCATGTTCATCAGTGCCGCCGAGCGAATGCCCGGTGTATTTTCGAGATCCTCCGCGATCTCCAGCGTCTTTCTCGCCTGTGTCTGATCGTTCCAGTTGTCGTTTTCGAGACGCAACCGCACGAAGGTGACCCCGTTGCTGAATCCCGCGGTGTTCTTCGCGTAGTCGGTAAACGTCGCCGTCAGCAGCAGAGCCGCGTGGATCAGCAGAACTCCCAGTGCCACTTGTGTGGGAATGATCCATCGCCCCAGGCTCCCTGCCTGCCGTTGTGCGTGCGCCTGCTTCAGGTCCAGTCCCGGGGCGGTGCGCGAGGCGCGGAACGCCGGCCACAGCCCCGCCAGCAGCGCCGCGGCAATGCTGAGGCCGATGGCAAAGAAGACCACCCCGGCTCCGGCGCGCACGTCAATCAGCGCGGGATGCCCGATGGGCGTGAGCATCGTCACCAGAGCACGCGCCAGCGCCCAGCCCAGCGCCACTCCGAACAGTAGGCCGGCAATCGCAAGCAGAGCGGTCTCCATCAGCACCTGCGCGATCAGCCGGCTGCGCGCTGCGCCGAGGGCGCTGCGCACGGCAAACTCATGCAATCGTCCGCTCACGCGCGAAAGGATCAGCAGCGCCGTGTTGACCGCGCACAGCAGCATCATCAGCCCGCACAGCGCCTCCAGCGCCAGCAACGGCTTGCCGTATTCGGTGCGCAGCGTCGATGCGCCATTGCGGCCCGGCTCCACGGCCAGCTTGAAGTCTCCAAAGAGGCCGGTTCCCAGAAACATGTGCTGCGGATCGGCCGCGTCCGTGATCTGCCGGTCGCTCGCCGACAGCGCCGCCCGTGCCTGCGCCAGCGTCACGCCGGGCTTTAGGCGCCCCATCACCTGCAGCCACACCGCGCCGGGATTGTCGATCATCGCTCCGCTCGGATGCAGCACCCGCTCAAACGACAGCGGCAGCAGGATTCCGATGTGTTCCTCCGGAGAAATCCCGTCGAAGCCCCTGGGGAGCACGCCGATGATCGGCACATCCGTGTTGTCGATGCGCAGCGTGTGCCCCAGTACACCCGCGTCGCCATGGAAGTGCGTCCGCCAGAAGTTATAGCTGATCAGCGCCTCCGGCCTGAGCGGCTGGCCGCGCTCGCCGGCCTGCTCGTCGAACCCGTGACCCAGGTACGGATGCAGTTCGAGCGTGCGAAAGATGCTGCCCGTGGCGATCGCCATCGGCACCAGCTCCGCGTGCCCGTTCTCAACCACCTTGGTGGCATCGCTGGCCCACGCAAACACATCGCTCGTCGCCGTCTGCCGCTCGCGCAGCGCCTCGTACAAGTTGTATGAGAGCCCGAGAGTCGTGTCTCCTTTTGCGAACCGGTAAAGCACCAGTTGCCCTGGATGTGGCACCGGCAGTCCCTTCAGCAGCACCGAGTACGTCAGCAGGAAGATGGCCGTATTCGCCCCGATTCCCAGCGCCAGCGTCAGCACCGTTACCGCAGCAAATCCTGGCGACTTCCGCATCTGTCGCAGCGCGTACCCAAAATCCCGGCGCAAATTTTCGAGGAAGGGAAGTCCCTGGCCCACCCGCACCGTCTCCCGCACCTGGGTCACGCCGCCAAACGAACGCAGCGCCGCTCGCCGCGCCTCGCCCTCAGACATTCCCCGTTGGCGATTCTCTTCGACGGCCATTTCCAGATGCGAGCGCAACTCCTCGTCGAGATCCCGCTCCAGCGTCCGCCCCCGAAACATCGCCAGGCAACGGCTTATCGCCATCCGCAGCCACGACATCGTATCCTCCTACTCCACCCTCAGCGCTTCCATCGGATCCACAGCCGCCGCTCGGCGTGCCGGGATACCAGCCGCTGCCAGAGCAACTCCAATTAGCAGCAGTGCCACCCCTGCGTAGACAGGAGGATCTGTCAGTGGGATCCCAAAGATGGCGCTTGCGACCATCTGCCGAAATGCGAGTGCCATCCCGAACCCCACTGCGCCCCCCCATCCTGTCAGTCCAAGAGCTTCGCGCAGAATCAACTCCATCACATCCCGTTTTGCCGCACCCAGGGCGATGCGCAGTCCTATCTCCGGTGTACGCTGCGTCACCGCATATGAAACCACCCCATACAGCCCGATAGCCGCCAACAGCAACGCCAATCCGCCAAACGCGGTCAACAGCAGCATCTCGAACCGGCGAGGCGCGAGCTGGCCGGCGAGCAGTTCGTCATAGGTGGCCACAGCCTCAAGCGGAACGTCCCGGTTAGTGGCTCGGATTGCGGCGCGCAGCTCTCCGGCCAAGTGCGCGGCACTGCTTCCGCCGGCCGTCCCTCTGGTCCGCAGCACCAGCGCCATGGCAGACGCCGGAGCCTGCGCCATCGGGGTGTAAAGCTCCGGCAGTGCCTCGGTCGTCGCCCCTCCACTCCGCACATCCGCCACCACCCCCACCACGGTCAGCCAGGGAACGCCCGGCCGCGGCGCGCCCGCCATGAGGTGCTTGCCAATGGGATTCTCTCCTGGCCAGAAGCCGCGCACCATCGTCTCATTCACAATCGCCACTTGCTGCGCCCCGTCGCGGTCATCCGCCGTAAATAACCGCCCCTCACGCAGAAGAATCCTCATCGCGCGGAAATAATCCGTACTCACCGCCTGGTGATTCATAAACTGCGGCACGCGTTCCGACCCAAAGGGCCGCCACGCTCGCCCTTGCACGCTGAAGGGATCATGCAGCGGCCGGTCCGCGGCTGGCAGCATCGTCGTAGCGGCAGCAGATTCCACGCCTGGATCCGCCCCGATCTTTTGCAGCAGCCTCTGATAGAACTCCCTTTGCGTCGCCGCAGTTGAATACGACGGCAGATTCACTTCAGCCGTCAGCAGCCCCTGCGGCTCGAATCCCATGGGAACCTCCTGCACGCGTACGAAGCTGTGGATCAGCATTCCCGCGCCGATCGTCAGGGCCACGGCCATCGCCGTCTCAGCCACGACCAGGACACGCCGCATCGTCTGACTGTGCCGCGCTTTCACAACGTGCAGGCCGACGCCCGAGGCCAACACCCGGCGTCCGCTGCGAAGCATCGTCAGCGCCGGAGCCAGCCCGAAGAGCATCACCGCGATCACGCCCAGTCCAGCGGCAAAGCCGAGCACCTTCGCATCCATCGACCGCCCCAGCAGAACCGCTGCATTGTACGGACTCAGCCGCACCAGTAAGGACGACGCCGCTGCGGCGATCCCGAATCCTGCCGCCGTCCCTGCCAGCGCCACCACCCCGGACTCCACCACCAGCATCCGGATCAGCCGGCCGCGTCCCGCTCCCAAAGAAACCCGAATCGCAAACTCCCGCTCACGGCACAATCCGTGCACCAGCATGAGGCTCGCGATGTTGGCGCACGCGATCAGGAAAATCAGCGCCGTAGCCCCCAGCATTAACAACAGCGGGTTCCGGAGGTTCCCCGTCAGCTCCTCCCGCAGTGGCGTCACCGCCACCCGATAGCCCGGATCCTCGCCGTGCGGGCCGATATCGATGTGGTATTCACGCTCCAGCCGCGCAGCCAGCCCGAGCATCTGCGTCCGCGCCGCCGCGAGGCTGACGCCCTCTCGCAGCCGCGCTACCATCTCAAGTTCTCCCGTGCGCCGCTCCGGATCGGTCACAAGCGGCAGCGGTATCCACACCTCCGGCATCCGCGGATATCCCAGGCTGAACCGCACGTCCCGCGCCAGCACCCCCACCACTTCGTAGCTGGTTCCGTCCAGCACGATGTTTCGCCCAACAACGCGCGGGTCGCCGCCAAACCGTTCCCTCCATATTCCGTCGCTAAGCACGGCAACGAACTCATGGCCCGGCCGGCTCTCCTCACTGCTCAGCACTCTTCCGAGCGCAGCGCGCATACCCATCATCGAAAAAAGATTTCCCGTCACCCGGACGCCATAAATCCTCTCCGGATACTGGCCGCCGCCCAGCACGAAATGAGCATTTTCTACGGCTGCCATCGCATCGAACACACGGTTTTGGTCCCGGTAATCGACAAAGTCTCCAACTGGCGCTGGAAACCGCTGAATTCCGAGGGCTCTCAATTGCTCCCACACCATCACCAGCCGTTCCGCATTTGGATACGGAAGTGGTCGTAAAAGAAAGGACTCAACCAGCGAAAAGATTGCCGTGCTTGCGCCGATCCCAAGGGCGAGAATGAGAATCACCGTCGCGGCAAATCCCGGCGACTTCCGCATCTGCCGCAGCGCATAGCCGAAATCCCGCCGCAAATTCTCGAGGAAGGGAAGTCCCTGCCCCATCCGCATCGTCTCCCGCACCTGGGTCACGCCGCCAAAGGAGCGCAGCGCCGCCCGCCCTGCCTCTTCGTCGCTCATTCCCCGCTGCAGGTTCTCTTCCACTGCCATCTCCAGATGCGAGCGCAGCTCCTCATCAAGCTCGCGATCCAGCCTCCGCGCCCGAAACATCGCCGCGCACCTGCTCATCGCCATCCGCAGCCACGACATCGCATCCTCCGCGACAACTGTTCACTGTTCACTGATCGCTGATCACTCGCTCCTCACCAGAAACCGCGCCATCGTCGCGGCCACGCGTTCCCAGTTTTCGGTCTCCTGACCGATTTGCGCTTTGCCCGTGCGCGTCAGCGAATAAAACCGCGCCCGCCGCCCGTTCTCGCTCGTGCCCCACTCCGCGCGAATCCATCCCCGCTGGCACAGCCGCAACAGCGCCGGGTAAATCGTCCCCTGATTCAGGCTCAACGCCTGCTCGCTGATCTGCTCGATCCGCCTCGCGATGCCGTATCCGTGCTGCGGTCCCATCGTCTCCAGCGTCTTCAGCACCATCAGATCCAGCGTCCCCTGCAGCATCGGGGCTCCCGCCGCGCCCGCGGTGGGGCGGAGCACATCCAGCTTCCTGTCACTCATGCTGCCTCCTGTTGGATGTCAACATTACGCGCGTGCAACTTGTTGTGTCAATATGCGCCTCCGCGTCCGCAACTGGTAAATGAGAGGATTTTTACGGTATTCTGATAAACGCCCAGCAAGGGTCGTCTGGAGGTGTTGGTCCTTGGCAGAGGTTCGCGTACAGGAAGGCGAGCCGCTTGAAAACGCGTTGCGCCGCTTCAAACGAAAGGTGCAGCAGGAAGACATCATTAAGGAAGTCAAGCGTCACTCCTTCTACCTGAAGCCGGGCGAGAAGCGCCGCGTGAAAGAAGCGCTGGCGCGCAAACGGAATCGTAAGAAAGCTCGTAAAGAACAGGACTAGAAGTTTCACCGGGCCGGTCTGTTCCAATCCCCAGATTCCGAACAGACCTTTCCCCCGCAGGGTTCTCATCTCACCTGCCGGGACGGATACTTGGAATCACGGCGTGCCCCGCTCGCCCGCCGGAGATGGTCAGGCCGGTTCGTCTCATTTTCTTTTGCATTACTTCCGGGTTATTCCGGACTTTGCAGCTTTTCGCCGCACGATCAGCCGCGGCTTGGCGTCCTTTTTCGGAACTGGCATCGACAACAGGATCAAGACGACGAGATCGCGGAGAGTCTTTCGATGGCGGTGCTGAAGCAGAGAGTTCCGGGAAGAACGCAAGGGCCCCTATCCCATTCGGAAGTGCCACGCTCCGGCCAGTTCCGGGCGTGTCGCAGCAAGACGGCGGTCTCTGAGCAGATTTCCAGGGTTTGCCGTTGCGGGACACACGCGTTGAGCAAGTGAACGCGCAGTCGAAACGGTGCTTCGGTCAAAGGCGAGGGAAGCGGATGGAGTTTGTCGACAAGATTCTCAAATGCGTGGACTGCGGGAACGATTTCGTGTTCACTGCCGGAGAACAACTGTTCTTCTTCGACAAGCAGTTCAAGAACGATCCCAAACGGTGCAAGGCATGCAAGGCCAAGCGTGCATCCGGCTCCAGTGCGGCGCGTCCTGAGACCCGTACGGTCTGCTCGGAATGCGGCACAGAAACGACAGTGCCTTTTAAGCCCACCCAGGGGCGCCCGGTGCTGTGCCGCAGCTGCTTCCAGCAGAAGCGCACGGCCATGAGCCAGGCCAGCTAAGGTCGGCGGGGACACATTGCCGTTTCGGCCCGGCTCTCCCGCCTCTCGTGTGTGTAGCGTCTTCGGATTTCGTCTCGTGCGGCTCTAACGCGCCCGGCTTGCAGCCAGCTTCCTCGGCTTTCCGTTGTCAGACCGTGCGACGGAGAGGGTTTCCGTCTTTTTCTCCATGAGCCGCCGTTTGTGGTCTTCATGCGAGACCAGCAGCGCCTCAATTTGCCGCAGCAGATCCTGGGTGTTCATCGGCTTCACCAGCAGCTTGTCGGTTCCCTCTGTCACCCATTCCTCGTCCTGCGGCGGATAAGCCGTCAGCATCGCCACCGCCGGCCGGTTGGGGGCCTTCCTTGCAGCCGCGGCCACTTCGCGCCCTGAGGTGTCGCTCTCCATGCGCAGGTCGGTGATGACCATGTGATATTCGTTTGTGCGCAGGCGGGCCTTCGCTTCGCGCGCCGAAGCTGCCGTCTCCACGTCGAACCCGCTGATCTCCAGCACAGCTTTCAGCGTCAGCAGAATCGCGATGTCGTCGTCGACCAGCAGAATGCGACGTTTCATAGGGGCTCCTCAGTCGTGAGTGAAACTGCGTCCGGGAGGGCGCGGTCCGCGACCGTCCCGTTGTTACACTAAGCAACGTGGCAGAATATCACGTCGAAAACTTCGGCTGCCGCGCAAGCCGTTCCGACGGCGAGTCCATTGCCGCCATCTTGCGCCATCGGGGACTGGCCTCTGCCCGCCATCCCGCGGATGCCGATGTCGTCATTGTAAACACCTGCAGCGTTACCGCGGAGGCCGACCGCCAGGCTCGTGCCTGGCTGCGCCGCATCCGCCGCCAGAATCCGCGTGCCCGCGTCATCGTCACCGGTTGTTATGCGCAGCGTGCTCCCCACGAACTGGCCGCATTGCCGGAAGTGGACGCAGTCATCGGCAACAGCCACAAGGCGCAGGTCGCCGATCTGGCCTTGGATTACGCGATGTCGCCACGGAGCGAGTCGAACGCCGGAGCCAACTTCGTCCCTGCATCATCTCTGGCTCCGGCGGTCTTCGTCGACGACGCCTTTGCGCACTCCGAACTGGCGGCCCTGCCCTTCGCCGCCGACGCGCAGCAAACCCGGCCCAATCTCAAGGTCCAGGACGGATGCGGCAATCGCTGCTCGTTCTGCATTATTCCCACCACCCGCGGCCACAGCCGCTCTGTGTCCCTCGAGCAATGCTTCGGCGACGTGCGCCGCTTCGTCGACGCCGGTGGGCAGGAGCTGGTGCTGTCAGGCATCAACCTCGGCCGCTGGGGACGCGATCTCCAGCCCGCGCTGCGTTTCGAGGATCTGGTCGCGGCAATCCTCCGCGAGACTGCGCTCCCCCGCCTGCGCCTCAGCTCCATCGAGCCCATGGACTGGTCCACCGACCTGCTGGCGCTCTACCGCGAGTTCGCGACAGAATCAAGCCGCGGCAACAGCCCCCTGAACGCTGCACGCTGTACGCTGCACGCTCCCAGGCTGGCCCGCCACACCCACCTGCCTCTGCAGTCCGGATCGGACACGATCCTGCGACGCATGTACCGCCGCTATCGGCCGTGGCACTACGCCGAGCGCCTCGCGAGCATCCGCGAACTGCTGCCCGCCGCCGCCATTGGCGCCGATGTCATGATCGGGTTTCCCGGAGAGACCGATGCTCTGTTCGAGGAGAGTTACAGCTTCATCGCCGCGCAACCTTTCACTTATCTGCACCTGTTTCCATTCTCCGCGCGCCCGGGCACGCCCGCATGGGAACTCCACCGTCAATCGCCCGTGCCGGCCCGCGCCGTCCGCGAGCGTATGGACGCGCTGCGCAGCCTGGCCGCCGCAAAATCCCAGGCCTTTCGCGCGAGTTTTGTTGGACAAACGCTTTCGGCAGTGACGGTCGAACTAGGGCCGGACGGCACCACCGAAGCCGTAACCGACAACTTCCTGAAGCTCACGTTGGATGAAGCAGTTCCCGCAAACCGCATGGTCGCGGTGCAGGCTACAGCCCTGACCGCCGATGGCATCCGCGGGTTACTCGCACCAGTAACTTCCGAGCCGCGACCCCATCAGAACATCCCGCATCTAATTCCGGCAGCATTGGTATACTAAGTTGCCGCGTGGCTCATCCGCGCCTGAGGAGAAAAACCCATCGATAAGCGTTCCGCCAAGCAGTTTGTCCGCATTAACGATCGAATCCGCGCCCGCGAAATCCGCGTGATCGACGAAAAAGGAGAGCAGCTCGGCATCCTGCCTCCCTTCGAGGCTCTCAAGATCGCCCGCGAGCGCGGGCTCGATCTCGTCGAAGTCTCACCCACCGCCGTGCCGCCCGTTTGCCGCATCCAGGACTACGGCAAGTTCCTCTACGAAAAAGAGAAGAGCGAGCGCGCCGCCCGCAAGCGCCAAAAGGTCATCACCGTCAAGGAAGTCAAGTTCTCCGTCACCATCGACGACCACGACTACGTCACCCGCAAGAACCAGGCCGTCCGCTTCCTTCAGGATGGCGACAAGGTCAAGGCCTCGCTCCGCTTCAAGGGTCGCCAGATGGCGCACCGCGAGCTCGGCTACGCCATCATCAACCGGCTCATCCGGGACGTCGGCGAAAACGCGGTCGTCGAGTTCATGCCGCGCATGGAAGGCAACACGCTCCACGCCATCCTCGCCCCCGGCAAAAAGGAAATGCCAAAGAAGCCCGCAACTCCGCGCGCCCAGGGCGAGCCCCCTGCACCCCCGCAACAACAGCAGGCCTAGCAGAGCCTCACGATCTTTCAGACATTTCCTGGCGCGATAGAGGGTTTTTGGCGGCTCTGGCCCTGCCTACTTATTCCCCAGCGCTTCCACTCCCGGGAGCTTCTTGCCTTCCAGGAACTCCAGGCTCGCTCCGCCGCCGGTCGAGATGTGCTTAATCCGGTCCGCCACGCCCGCCTGTTTCACCGCGGCCACCGAATCGCCGCCCCCGATGATCGAGATGGCGTCCTGATTCGCCGCCACGGCTTCGGCAATGGCGTTCGTCCCCACCGCGAACCGTGGAAATTCAAACACCCCGGCAGGGCCGTTCCAGACGATGGTGCGCGCCTGCGCGACGATCTCCTTGATCGCCGCAACAGACTTCGGCCCGATGTCCAGGCCCATCCACTCGGCGGGGAAGTTCTTGCTGGTGTCCCATGGCTGCGTTTTCGCGTCGGCGGTGAAGGCGTCGGCCAAAACATTGTCGACCGGGAGCAGCAACTGCACGCCTTTGGCCTTCGCCTTGTCGAGAGCCTCTTTGGCAATGTCGATCTTGTCCTCTTCCACCAGCGATTTGCCGGTGGTGACGCCAAGCGCACGCTGGAACGTGTACGCCATGCCGCCCACGATCACCAGCGTGTCGACTTTGTCCAGCAGATTATTGATGACGTCGATCTTTCCGGAGATCTTCGACCCGCCGATAATCGCCACGAACGGACGCGCCGGATCTTCCAGCGCCTTCCCCAGATAATTCAGCTCTTTCTCCATCAGCAACCCGGCGGCCGACTGCTTCACGAAATGCGTAATCCCCTCCGTCGACGCGTGCGCGCGGTGTGCGCTGCCAAAGGCATCGTTCACGTAGACATCGCACAGCGCAGCCAGCTTCTTCGAGAACTCCGGATCGTTCGCCTCTTCCTCGGGATGGAAGCGCAGATTCTCCAGCAGCAGCACTTGTCCGGATTCCAGCTGGCGCGCCATCTCCTTCGCCGTGTCGCCCACGCAATCCGGCGAAAACGCCACGTTCGTCTTCGTTCCCAGCCGATGATCCAGCAGCGTGCGCAGCCGGTCCACCACCGGCCGCAGGCTGTATTTCGGATTGGGCTTGCCCTTCGGCCGCCCGAGATGCGAGGCCAGAATCAGCTTGGCCTTGTGCCGCAGTGCGTACTCGATCGTCGGCAGCGTCTCTTTGATGCGGGTGTCGTCGGTGATCTCCGAGCCATCCTCGGTGAGCGGCACGTTGAAGTCCACGCGCATAAAAACATGTTTGTGCGCCAGATCCAGATCGCGAATCGAAAGTTTTGCCATACCGCCTCCGTCAGCCTTGCGGCGCAGAAGAAATCACTGCCTCGGCCTCAATCTCCACGCGCCACGAGGGATTGAGCAACGCCGCGACCACCACCATCGTCGCCGCGGGACGAATGTTGCCGAAGAACTCGCCGTGCACGCGCCCCACGGCTTCCCAGTCTTCGACATTCGTCAAATACATGCGCGTGCGCACCACGTCTTCGAGCCGCGCTCCAGCTTTCTCCAGCGCCGTGCGGATGATCTCCAGCGCGTGCCGTGTCTGCGTCGCCGCGTCCGTGGGCTCAGCGCCCACCGGTCCGGTGCCGGAAACGTGAACCGTCTGCCCCACACGCACCGCGCGCGAGAAACCGATCACCGGCTCATAAGGAGATGTGCCCGGAATATTCTGCCGCATCGTCCTGCTCACCTTGTCAGGCGCTCAGCGTTCAGCCTCAGAGCGATGCCCTGATTGCTGAACGCTAAGCCCCGAACGCTGTACGCTGTTCGCGTTACGCTCGCCTACAGCCCCTTCTTCGCAAGGAAGAGAATCAGGTCGCGGACGCGGTTGGAGTAGCCCCACTCGTTGTCGTACCAGCTGATCACCTTGGCCGTGTTGCCCACCACCTTGGTCAGCGGCCCGTCCACGATCGACGACCGGGCATCGCCCTTGAAGTCGCTCGACACCAGCTCGTTCGCGTCGTAGCCGAGGATGCCCTTCAGCTCGCCCTCAGCCGCGGCCTTCAGCGCGCCGTTGATCGCGTCCTTCGTGATCGGCTTCTCGGCAACGAAGGTCAGGTCCACCACCGAGACGTTCGGCGTTGGAACGCGGATCGCGAACCCATCCAGCTTGCCTGCCACCTCGGGGATGACCAGCTTCAGCGCCTTCGCCGCGCCGGTCGAGGTGGGAATCATCGACAGAGCCGCCGCGCGCGCCCGCCGCAGGTCCTTATGCGGGAAGTCGAGGATCACCTGGTCGTTCGTATAGCTGTGGATGGTGGTCATGATGCCCGAGACGATGCCGAACTTCTCCACCAGCACCTTCACCACCGGCGCCAGGCAGTTCGTCGTGCACGAGGCGTTCGAGATCACGTTGTGCTTCGCCGGGTCGTACTTCTTCTCGTTCACGCCCAGCACGATCGTGATGTCCTCATTCGTCGCCGGAGCCGAGATGATCACCTTCTTCACCGGCCCGCGCAGGTGCGCCCTGGCGGCGTTGGCATCGGTAAAGCGCCCCGTCGACTCGACCACCACCTGTGCCCCGACCGACTCCCAGGGCAGCTTGGCGGGATCCTTCTCCGCAAAGACCTTGATCTTCTTGCCGTCGATCGAGATGAAATCCTCGCCGGCCGTGATCTCGTTCTTCAGATTGCCGAGGATGGAATCGTACTTCAGCAGGTGGGCGAGGGTTGCGGGGCTGGTGAGGTCATTGACGGCGACGTAGTCGATTTCCGGGTTGCCGAGAGAGGCGCGCAGCACGTTGCGTCCAATGCGCCCGAACCCGTTGATTCCAACCTTGACGGCCATAAAAATTGTCTCCTTGCGTTAAATCCTGCGAAATTGCGTCCTGCACACTCCGTGGCCCGAGTCACTCTGATCGGTGCTTGTCCAAAACGCCCGGAACCACCCAATTTCCGATGCTAGCACCACAGTCAAGCCAAAAAAAGTAACAGCCGCTGCAGCGGCTGAGATTTTTCACACTCCGGTCACATTCCGAAACCGTGCCCAATGTGGTTCCCAACACCCTCCCTGCGTTTGCCCCAGCCACGCGAGTGTGTTACATCCTGGATATGCGCGAATGGATGCGCGAACGCATGAGACGACGTTCGAAGCGTGGACCCAACACCTCGGAGTCCACAGGAAAAATTGGCCAGGAGCTTCCCCAGAACCAGCCGGCCCCTCTCCAGCCCTCCTACCACGGCGGACAGCCAGCGCCTGCGCGGCCGGTCGACGAGCCTGAGACGGAAATCGCCGCTGCTGCCTCCGTGGAAGCTCCGGCGGAGCCTGTTGGCAAAAAAGCGCCGGCCGAACCCGCCGGCAAAATGGTGCTTGAGACCCAGCCCGAATCGCTGGCCACGCCGCCGCCCGAGCCCGCTCCGGGCGCGCAAAAGGGCGCCCGCGGATACGTGGTGCTCACCATCGGCCTTCCCGGCTCCGGCAAAACCACGTGGTTCAAGCGCCGCGGCGTCACCCCGCTCTCGAGCGATCTCCTCCGCACGCTGCTCTTCGACGACATTACCGAGCAGCGCTGGCAGGGCTTGGTCTTTTCCACGCTGCGCTCGCTGCTGCGCGCGCGCCTCATCGCCAAAATGCCCTGGAACTACGTGGACGCGACCAACCTCTCGCCGCACGAGCGCCGCCAGTGGATCAAGATGGCCAAAAGCTTCGGCTACGACGTCCAGGCGGTCTTCTTTGATGTTCCACTTGAGGTTTGCCTGGAGCGCAACAAGCGCCGCGAACGCACCGTCAGCGAAGACGTCATGCGCAAGATGGCCGAGCGTCTCCGCGCCCCCGACTTCAAGGAGGGCTTCTCGAAGATCACGGTCGTCCGCGTCAAAGGCGCGCCGTCTTCAGGAGCGCCATCGGCAGGCGCCGACGAGTAGAACGGGCCGCGCAGCCCGTCCCTGCATCAATGCGCCGAACCAACACGCTCCGCCGGCTCTCGATCAGCGCGGAGCGCGCCGCCTCCATTTGCGGAGATCGGCCGAAAGAGCAATCCACCGCAGAAGATGAGCGCTCCTGCCACCACGAGCATTTCATTTCCCATAAACCAGCCCATCAGCCTTACCCAGACGGGCGTCTCGGCCAGCAGCGCGAAGCCGCAAAACAGAACGATCGGCTTCCGTAGCTTTGTTTCCGTGAAGGCCGCGAGCAGCGTGACGATGCCGATGACGATCCACGTCCATCCGATCATGAAGAAAACCGCTCGCATGGCGCCCTGCAGAACGGCATTCAGGTTCGAAGCAGCCAGGGCCATCGAGACCTTCGGATAGGCCTCGATCAAATGCAGAAGCGCGGCCGCCAGCAGCAGCAGGCATCCGCACCCGACCAGGAACTGTGCAGTTCTTCGCCGATTCATAAGCTCACCTTACAGCCCGAATTACGGCTTTATCCCCGTCCCGAACAACGGGCGACCCGATTATCACATGTTCATGGCCGGGCGGCTCACCCCAGGCCATCCTTTACTTGAACAGGGCTGGCCGGTGGGGTTGATGGCGATTGAATTTTCCAAAATCATCCCCCTCATCCCCCGGTAAGTTGCTGAAAAAAGGAGATAGTGGGTTTGGGGGTTTGAGGGTCGCGACCCCCCGCGTCAATAACTAAGCGAAAAGGGAAAAGCCCTGCAGCGTGAGGGCTTTTTCTAACTTTCCACTCTAAGTTCAGGATATCAGATTGGAAGAATTAGCCTGCCAACTATGTTGGGGTGGAAAGGTCGCGGAATGAGGGAGAACACTTTGGTAAGGGATTGACACAAAACAGGGGTTGCGGGTTACGGGACAGGGGGATAGGTCGTCGGTTCGGGTTATGGGTTACTTGGGTACCGGGCGGGGCGGGAGATATGGATGGCTATAGACCACCCCAGCGAACTTTCGTTCGCAGGGGACCCCGGGGTTGGCGCGATAGCCGACGAGGTGACTTGTCGGCGGCGGACCGGCAGAGCCGGGTCCGCCTATAGCCGACGCCCCCACCCCGTTCGCGCCAGCGCGATGGGGACCCCGGTTCCTGCGGCGCGGCGTTCTTTGCACGGCTGAAGTCATGCCCTGATACAAAGCGCAGGGGCTGAAGCCGGGGCATCTTTAGGGACGCTGTACGGCACCCATTCGACTCGCTAGGCTCGCTCAGGGCAGGCTTTGCAGTCGTGCCCTGATACGAGGTACAGACCGGGCAGAGAGGTAACAGAACAGACCGGGGACATGGGTAACACTTCGCGTCGCGAGCGGGGCATGTAGAAGTCGTGCATGCCCTGGAGAGTGAGCGGAGTGATGGAAGAGCGAGCCCGGTTCGCGGTGGAGTACGAGAGCGGGGAGTGGACGATGGCGGAGTTGTGCCGCGGTTACGACATCAGCCGG
>JASIAO010000237.1 GCA_030041955.1 Acidobacteriaceae bacterium
TACACGGGAAGGGAATTCGATGGGCTCGGCATCGACTACTACCGCACCAGATACTACAACCCGGTGATCGCACGCTTCATTTCCGAAGATCCGATTGGTCTTGCAGCCGGAACCAATGAATATGCCTACGTCGGAGATAATCCTCTCAACTACATCGCCCCCCTGGGACTGGATAGAGGGCCGGGAGGACCAGGCTGGCCAAATAAACCACCGGCACCGCGTCACTGTGCGGGCCAAGCCTTCAAAAAGAATTGGGTCGCCCTTGGGCTGGACGCGGCGTCGCTGACTGTCGATATTATGGCGCCGGAAAGCCAGTACGTGAAGCTAGGAATCGGTCTTACGCTCTCAACCGCAGCGACGATAAACAGCGCTGTAGGGGGGGATTTGACCGGTATGGGATTAGGGATTGGGTCTTACCTTAGGGCGCCGACGGAGATGGCAGCGGACTTCGCAGGATGGGGATGGGCCGAATGGGTTCCATATGCTGGGGCGGCCATGGACGTTGCTTCCACAGTCAATGACCTCAGCCACGCGATCAGCGACTACAGTTGTACAGGAAACTGATGGAAGAGATGAAAACGGGGAAGGTCACAGCTCGCACCGCGACAAGGTGGGGACTTACAGTCGCCGTGCTTACGCTCCCTGTGGCTGTAATTGTCGGCTACTTCGTCAATCGAGCAACAGGAATGGCGGCGTGGGTGGCACTTATGATGATGATTGGTGCGGTCAGAGCGTTTTGGCACCTGAGACGACACACGTGGTTCTGGATGAGTGTTGCGGCGTTAACGATCATTCATGTTGTATTGATCATTGTCGTTCCCTGGCCGACCAAGAGTTTCCCGGCTCCAGAGCTTTGGCCTGTCGGCATTGTGGATTTTTTGGCTATATGCGGGTTTATTAAGCTGGTCGAGAAAGCGATGACCGGGGGCAACGGAGTCAGTTCCGCTAAGTAAGATCCGCGATCCTTACAAGTATATGAGTATGACCAGCACCGCGACCAACAGCTATGCGTACACGGGAAGGGAATTCGATGGGCTCGGCATCGACTACTACCGCACCAGATACTACAACCCAACCACGGGAAGGTTCATCAGCGAGGACCCTACCGGACTCAAGGGCGGGATCAATGAATATGCTTATGTGAACGACAGCCCTCTCAGCTTTATCGATCCGCTTGGGATGGACAGGGGTCCTGGAGGGCCGGGGAGCCCAAGCGGCCTAGGATCACCCGGATCTCCGTTGCCTGAAGCTCCTCCTCCTCCTCCTCTCCCCCCTCCTCCTACTCCATCCCCAAATCCCCAAGAGCCACAAGAATGCGGCGGAGGCGGGGCGGGAGAGCCGAATCCGTACGTTACGGCCTTCGCGGACTCTCTAGCTACAGCCGGAGTGGCAACGGGTCAACCAATGTTGGGAAAAGTTGGTGCTGGCATAAGCTTGATAAACGATCCAAGCGTTGAGAATGACGTAATGACGGTAGCTTCGGTAGTCCCTGACACTCTTGGCGACGCGGCCGGTGCATTAGGCATACTCTACGATGTCGGTGGGCTAGCCGGATGTTTCATCGTAAATAATGTTATGGCCCCGATGTTAAACTCATTGCCGCCACAGAACATAGACACGAATGGCATCTCGAGCCCGAATCCAATCTTGATTAATGAAAACGACTACTTCGGTGGGGCAATGCCGCAGTGATACCAGTGAAGGTGTCTTTCGAGAGGGGAGAGGGTCATTGTTTGTGCATGAATCGGACGCAACGCCTCTATACGGCTTGTTGATCGTTGGAACCATCTTCTTTTTTCTGGGAGTGATTGCAACGTGTACTGGGGAGTCATGGGGGCGTTTTGGTCGCGTGGTCTATCGCGACAGAGAACCGACCAAGTTTTGGTGGGATGTCGCTATGTCATATATCGTTGGAGTTTGCTTGATTGGCTATTTCTTTTGTAAGTACTACAGACTTCTATAGTGAGCACATCTTCGCATTGTCTTCGACCGATTACCTTGCGATCAGCAATCGCTAGAACCTATTATTAACTTTTCTGCAGACTACTCGTTCTGAAGCGCTTGCAAGCCAAATCACTGTTGGGAAAATTGCTGTGAACCGTTGATTCAGCCAGGTTTCCCACAAAGTTCGTAGCAGGCCCTAGATGAGTCAGGTCAGTAATATCTACTATGCTGTGCTCGATTTCATCACACCGATTAGGCGTCAGCCCATTCAAGCTATTCGGTTGGGGCTCACAATCGGTGCGATTGCCAGTTTGGGATGCGCTGTTGTGGGTCAAAGAGTAACAAACACAACGGCGAAGGGCACGAACGGTAAGCAATCCATTAACAGAGTGGTTG
This sequence comes from Acidobacteriaceae bacterium, assembly GCA_030041955.1. Taxonomy (GTDB): domain Bacteria; phylum Acidobacteriota; class Terriglobia; order Terriglobales; family Acidobacteriaceae; genus Palsa-343. The sequence goes on from JASIAO010000237.1 coordinate 2,341, forward strand.
CACTTCCAGAAGTGCCCCCGAGCGCTGGATATTGTGCTACCTGCCACAAGTACGAATTCGACGAATGGCGGCAGTCTCTTCACGCCAATTCATCTCGAACCCCTTTCTATCTCACCAGCGACAACCGGTTGATCCGTGCGGAAGGCCTCCGCGCGTCAGCCCATTGCGACAGTTGCCACAATCCCGTTGCCATGCGATCCCGAGCGTTCGCCGAAGACTCGCACGGAGATCAGGCGTCTGGCCAGGACGGCGTGACCTGCATGGTCTGCCACTCGATCACAAAACTGAAATCGACAAGGGGAGACGGCAGCTACGTGATGGGCATTCCGGCTGTGATGGTCGACGCCGAGAGAAACCGAATTCCTGGTGAAGTGCCGTACCGAGAGATTCTCGCCCATCCGGAGCGCCACAGGCAGGCGGTGATGCAGGGCTTCTACCGGCGCCCGAACCTGAAGACCAAAAAGCCCCGGATCTTCCGGGGCTTTTTCGTCTATGCCACCAGCGATTTCGATCGCTTCGCGCCGCCGCGCGCGGTCCTGATCGCACCCGTCGCCTCCTCAGCTCGTGGCGTGCTTTCCGACCCAAGTTGCTCCAGCAGAATCTCCCCTTCCGGAAAAATCGCGCGCACTTCCAGCGTCCCACCCATCGCCTCGATATAGCTGCGCAGCGTGCTCAGATACATATCTGATCGCTGCTCAACCTTCGAAATCGCTGCCTGATTCACCTGAAGCAGTTCCGCAAGCCGCACCTGTGTCATAGCGCGTGCCTTCCGCACCTCCGCGAGCGGCAGCTTCGCCATTTCCTCTCTCACCCGTGCGGCGATTCTGGCCTCGCGCTCTGGAGACAGTGTCCGCCGAACCTCCTGCCACTTCTTCGCCATAGCTATCCTCCGATCTCCGTTAAATGCCGCTCGTAAATCCTTTCCGCCGTCGGGATGAACTTGTCGTACCATCCTTTGTTGCCCGTCTTGTCGCCGCCGAGGATGAGATAGCCCACACGCCTCGGGTCAAACGCAAACAGAATGCGAAATGGACGCCCTTCGTGCTGGACGCGAAGTTCCTTGAGATTAGGAATCCGCGACCCTTCCAGCGTGTCGACATGCGGCCTTCCCAGCGCCGGGCCGGCGTTGCCGAGAATATCCACCGCGAAGTTAACGCTCTCCATCTTATTTTCGGAAAGTGCCTCGTACCACTCGGTGAATTCGTCACTGACGTCGATATCCCAGGCCACGGCATTAGTATTCCACAGATGTCATATGATTACAAAGGAATATCCGGAACTGGGAATCTCCGTCCGGTTTCTGCAGTACCCTTACGCTGTTCCGCCCCTGTCCTACCCCGCATCCTCCTGGTTACCAGCAGCTTAGCCCGTGCCCATGCTCGTGACGCCTGTCACAGCATTCCCTCCCTTCCCGGCGTAATTTACCTGCGGTTCTCAGGAGAATTCATGTCCTGGCAGGAAGATTACCGTTCGCGCCAAATGACCCCCGAACAGGCCCTGCTGGCGGTTGCCAGCGGCTCCCGCGTCTGGATTCAGTCCGGTTGCGGCACCCCCTCCACGCTCGTCCAGGCGTTGGTCGCTCGCGCTCCGCACGTCCGCGACGTGGAAGTCGTCCACATGATGACGCTTGGGAGCGCCGACTATACCCGTCCCGAGTACCAGGGTCACTTCCGTCATCGCGGCCTGTTCCTCGGCGCCAACGTTCGCGAAGCCGTCGCCCAAGGCCGCGCCGACTACACGCCCATCTTCCTCAGCGAAATTGAGGGCCTCTTCACCAGCGGCGCGCTGCCCCTCGACGTCGTCCTGATGCAGGTGTCTCCGCCCGACCCGCACGGCTTCGTCAGTCTCGGTACCACGGTTGACTGTACTCTCACCGCCTCGCGCTTCGCGCCCATCGTCATCGCCGAGGTCAACGAGCGGATGCCGCGCACCCACGGCGACACGTTCGCCCACGTCAGCCGCATCTCGGCGTTCGTTGAAACCTCGCACCCGCTCCTCGAGCTGCCCACCGAACCCTTCACCGACATCCATTTGCGCGTCGCGCGCCACGTTGCTTCGCTCATTCCCGACGGCGCCACGCTGCAGACCGGCATCGGCGGCATCCCCGAAGCCGTCCTCACCTGCCTGGGCGATAAGCACGATCTCGGCATTCACACCGAGATGTTTTCCGACGGCGTCATCGACCTGATCGAAGCGGGCATCATCAACGGCGAGCGCAAATCGTTGCATCGCGGCAAAGCCGTCGCTGCGTTCGTGCTTGGCACGAGCCGCCTCTTCGAGTTCATCCACGAGAATCCCCTGTTCGAGTTTCGTTCCATCAGCTACACCAACGATCCGTTTGTCGTCTCACGGAACGATCGCATGGTGGCCATCAACTCCGCACTGCAGATCGATCTCACCGGGCAGGTCTGCGCCGACTCCTTCGGCACCCGCCCCTACAGCGGATTCGGCGGCCAAATCGACTTCATCCGCGGCGCGGCACGTTCCAAAGGCGGCATTCCCATCATCGCCCTTCCCTCGACCGCGCGTGGCGGCAGCGTCTCGCGCATTGTTCCGTTTCTCGAACCCGGCGGAGGCGTGGTCACCTCGCGCGCAGACGTGCATTACGTCGTCACGGAGCACGGCATCGCCTATCTGCACGGAAAAACCCTGCGTGAGCGAGCCGAAGCGCTCATCGCCATCGCCGAACCGCAATTCCGGCAGGAGCTGGAGGATTTTGCCCTGCGCTCGCATTATCTGGAGCACAAAATGACAGCCGCGCTCGTCTGAGCACCGCTGCCGGAAAGGAGTGCGCGATGAACACGCAAGAGCGAGACAGAGGCCTCTTATCCGTCGACACCGAAGAATGCAAGGGCTGCGGACTGTGCATTGAGGCGTGCCCGCCGAAAGTTATTCGCCTCAGCGAAAATCTGAATGCCCAGGGTTATCGCCCCGCGCTCTACGCCGGAAGAGGATGTACCGGCTGCGGTATTTGCTTCCTCGTGTGTCCCGAACCGGGTGCCATCATGGTCCTCCGCGCGCACTCCGCGTCGCGCGCTGTCCAGGGAGACGTCCTATGAGCCGCCAGTTGATGAAGGGCAACGAAGCCATCGTGCGCAGCGCCATTCTCGCGGGCTGTCGCGGGTTCTATGGATATCCGATTACCCCGGCCAGCGAAATCACCGAAGCCGCAGCGCTCTACATGCCGCAGGTCGGCGGGGTGTTTCTGCAGGCGGAAAGCGAAGTCGCCGCCATCAATATGCTCTACGGTGCAGCCGCGTCCGGCGTCCGCGCCATGACCGCCTCCAGCGGCCCCGGCGTCAGCCTCATGCAGGAGGGCATCAGCTACATGGCCGGCGCGGAGCTGCCCTGCGTGATCGCTGATATCACACGCGGCGGCCCCGGCCTCGGCAACATCGCCTCTGAGCAGAGCGACTACCACCAGGTCGTCAAAGGCGGCGGCCACGGCAACTACCGCACGCTCGTCCTCGCGCCGCATTCCGTGCAGGAGATGGCCGGCCTCACGGCGCTCGCCTTCGAGCTTGCCGACCGCTATCGTAACCCCGTGGTTCTGCTCGCCGACGGCTTCATCGGCCAGATGATGGAGCCGGTCGAGTTCCCGCAGATCGCCGCTGAGCCGAAACTTCCCAAGTGGGCCGTCACTGGGACTGCCGAAACCCGCGGCAATCTCATCTCCTCCATCTACCTCGAGACCGACAAGCTCGAAGCTCACGTTCGCCAGCTCGAAGCCAAGTATTATCTCGCCGAGCAGCGCGAAGCTCGCGCCGAAGACTGGCGGACCGAGGACGCGGAGATCGTTCTCGTGGGCTACGGGATCGTTGCGCGCATTCTCAAGGCGGTCGCTGCGGAAGCGCGTCTCGAGGGCATGGATGTCGGCGTTCTGCGCCCCATCACCCTCTACCCGTTCCCGTCGCTGCACTTCCAGCGTCTCGCCACGCGGGCCCGCGTCTTCATCGTTGTGGAAATGAGCAACGGCCAGCTCCTCGAGGACGTGCGTCTCGCCATCAACGGCGTCCGCCCTGTCGAATTCTTCAGCCGCGTGGGCGGCAATGTCCCCACGCACCACGAAGTTCTCGCCTTCGTCCACGAACAGGCGCGCCGCTTCACCTGCGCGGCGTTGCCGGAAGAGGAGTGGATCGTCCATGTCTGACGATGTGCTGGGAAACTACGAAATTGCCCGCTCCAAACCCGCGGCGTTCTATAAAAACTACGACCGCAAGGAAGACCTGCAGCACCAGACCCACTACTGCCCCGGCTGCGGCCACGGCATCGCCCATAAGCTGCTCGCCCAGGCCATCGACGACCTCGGCATCCAGGACCGCACCATCCTCATCAGCCCCGTCGGCTGCTCTGTCTTCGCGTATTACTACTTCGACGTCGGCAACGTACAGGCGGCCCATGGCCGCGCGCCCGCTGTTGCCACCGCGGTCCGCCGCTCGCGCCCCGAAAGTATCGTCGTCAGCTACCAGGGTGACGGCGATCTCTCCGCCATTGGCTCTGCGGAGATCCTGCAC
>JASIAO010000238.1 GCA_030041955.1 Acidobacteriaceae bacterium
CGCGAGTCACGTCCCCTCCCATGTCATTGCGAGCGAAGCGAAGCAATCCCCGGCGGGCGGTCGCACATTCTCTCGGCGAAGATTGCTTCGCTTGGCTAGCAAGAAAGTTCCCGATAGGGGTCGGGAAGGTTGCCCTCCCCGCCCTCCGAACCGTGCGTGCGGTTCTCCCGCACACGGCTCTCCAGTCGCTGGTTTCCTCATCGGGAGTGTCTCGCTTCGGCATGGGCTGTCTGCAAGGTGAACAAACCCATGTCCGCGAAGAAGGCGTTGGTCCATCGGCGATGATCGGCCTCGCTCCGGCCCATGCTGGGACGCTTCTCCTGCTTGCGCAGAATGGCGCGCAGCCGTCGCCGGATCAGACCGTCCAGCCTGCGGAACAAGCGTGGCCTGGCATGTTTGAAGTAACCAAACCACCCCCGAAGCATCGGGTTGATATCGGCAATGATCCGCTCGAGGCTGTCGCCCCGGCTGCGGATCGTCCGCGCTCTCAGCTTGTCCTTGAAGGCTTTCAGACTCTTGGCGCGGACGAAGCGCTGGCCGGCCTCGAACCGGTAGCCCAGGAAGTCGAACCCCCGGCCCGGCTGTCGGCTGTCGCTGATCTTCGTCTTGTCCGGGTGCAAGGTCAGGCCGTTGGCGCTCACCCACGCCGTTACTTGGCGCAGTGCCGCCGCGGCCTCCGCTTCCGAGCCGCACAGGATCACGAAGTCATCGGCATAACGCACCATCCGATAGCCGCTCTGCTCCATCAGCAAGTCAAGCGGGTGCAGATAGAGGTTCGCCAACAACGGAGACAGGACGGCCCCTTGCGGGGTGCCCGCCTCCGGCTGCCAGCGTGCCGTTTCGCTCATGATGTCCTGATGCAGGAAGCTCTCGATCAGCGACAGCACGCGGCCATCACTGATCGATCCTGCCACCAACGCCATCAGACGATCATGCGGGATACTGTCGAAATAGCCCTTCAGGTCCGCATCCACCACGTGGGTGTAGCCTTCCTTCAGCAACCGATCGACCTCCCGCAGCGCGTCCTTGCAGCCCCGTCCCGGACGGAAGCCGTAGCTCCCGTTGCGAAACTGAACTTCAAAGATCGGCTCGACGACCATCTTCAATGCCGCCTGGACAATGCGATCCTTCACCGTCGGTATCCCCAGCGGACGGGTCTTGCCATCCGCCTTGGGGATTTCCACCCGTTTGACCGGGTTCGGCCGGTAGGTCCCCGCCTTCAGCTCCGTGTGAAGTTCCAGGAGATACCGATCCGCCTGGCGAGCGAACCGCTCAACGCTTTGGCCGTCCACCCCCGCCGCCCCCTTGTTCCGCGCAACACGCTGCCACGCAGTTTCCAGAGTGGCCGGGCGGACGACCTTGTCTATCAAACTGAACCACTTACCCCCTTTGACGCCGTTACCCAGCGCCGACACCATGCGGTCCGTCCAGATCGAAGCTTCCGTCCACCACAGCTCGCGGGATTTCCCGACGGTGGCGTCTCGCCCTTGCTTAGCCGTATCGGCACTGCCGGGGGTCTCTTGCTCCACACCAAACCTCTCGCATCCAGCTTCCTGCCTCCCTTCCCTCGGGGCGGGTTTGCTGCCCGTCCGTTCCACCGGTTGCCCGGCATCGGTACTATGAAGGCTCTGACTCCTGGCAGCCTCACCCGGACCGCCAGGTCTCTCCGCTTACCTCGCCTTGCCGTCCCAACATTCCGTCCTCAACCACGTGATCCGTCCGCCGGCCGCTTTGTCAGTCGCCTCAGCGCCGTCAGTTGTTCCAGGCTTCGCCACACATGAGCAGGCTCGCCATCAGATCCCGCCGAAACAGGTTCGTCATCCTACGGACTGCCGGTTCACCTCCGGTTGCTCCCCACGCCACCTCGCGGCAACGCAGTTACCTTCGATTACTGGGCTGCGACCAACCCAGGCACGGACTTGCACCGTGCTGACACAGACGCTCTCACGGACGCACTCATGGCCGGGCTCGACCCGGCCATCTACTCGCACAGGTCGGGCGCGTTCGCGCCTGCACGGCCCGATCAATCCCGGCCATAACCGAGCCCGCATCTCTAAACCGTCGCCGACCAAGGCCCTTTCACAACCACCGCCTCGTTCTCTCCCGGCCACGGCGGCATCGTTACCCCCGCCGCCTGCAACGTATCGGCGGAGACCGAGCGGAACTGGAATTCGGTACCAACGGGAATCGCGACCGACGTCCCCGGCACAGCATCGACAATCGACTCCTGCCCGCCGCACCGCAACCACATCTGCCCACGGCCTGCGACAAAGTACCACAGCTCATCGACCGTCCGGTGCACCACGGCACGCGACACCCCGAACCCCGGCAGGCAGAACAACGCCATGCTGCCGCCCGTGGTACGCACCAGAACGCGCACCATCGATCCGTCCGGCGCCAGCACTTCCGGCGCGTCGTCCAGGTGCAGTGCGGCAAATCCCACCGGCGATTCAGTCATAGGCAAGGCTCAGCGTCTCCGCCACCAGTGCCGGGCGCGCGCTGCCCTCGATCTCCATCGTGCTTTCGAAGGTCATGCGCACGCCACCGTCGATGTCCTCGACATTCTTCAGCACCTGAGACAGCCGCACGCGCGATCCCACCGGCACCGGCGCGGTGAACCGCACCCGGTTGGAGCCATAGTT
>JASIAO010000025.1 GCA_030041955.1 Acidobacteriaceae bacterium
TCAAACTCGGCCGTCCCGCAACTGCCCTGCTTCCACTTACTTCCCAGGGGTCGAGGCCATCATCCCCCGCTAAGTTGTTGAAAGCAAGTCAAGGGACGGGGGATGAGGGGGACGCTCCTGCAACCTTCGCCGATCGCCGATCTCCGCTTACCGTCCGTGCTCTTCGAGGTACTTCTCGGCCTCCAGCGCCGCCATGCACCCGGTTCCCGCCGCCGTGATCGCCTGCCGGTATCGCCGGTCCTGCACATCCCCGCACGCGTACACGCCCGGCACCCGCGTGAAGACGTTGCCATGGGTCTTGATGTACCCGTCCTCGTCCAGATCGAGCTGCCCGGCAAACATCGCCGCGTTGGGAATGTGCCCGATCCCCAGGAACAGCCCGCTGACGCTCAACTCGGACTCGACGCCCGTCAGCGTATCGCGCAGCCGGACTCCGGTCACCTCCCGCTGCTCCACGCCCAGCACCTCTTCAATCACGGTGTTGGCCATGAAGACGATCTTCGGGTGCGCAATCGCCCGGTCCAGCATGATCCGCGACGCTCGAAAATGATCGCGCCGGTGGATCAGCGTCACCTTCGACGCAAACCGTGTCAGGAACAGCGCCTCCTCCATCGCGGAATCACCGCCGCCCACCACGGCGATCTCCCTGCCGGAGAAGAAGAAGCCGTCGCAGGTCGCGCACGAGCTTACCCCATGCCCGATCAGCGCCTGCTCCGAGGGAAGCCCCAGCCAGCGCGCCGACGCCCCGCTCGCAATGATCAGCGTCCGCGTGTGGATGGTCTCGTTCCCCAGGTTCAGCACAAACGGATGCTTCGTCAGGTCCGCCGTAGCCAGGTGCCCGAGCCGGAAATCCGCCCCGAACCGCGAGGCCTGCTTGCGCATGTTCTCGATCAGATCCGGCCCCTGAATCCCTTCCGGCCATCCCGGAAAGTTCTCCACCAGGGTCGTGATCGACAACTGGCCGCCCGGCTCGTGACCCTCCAGCACCAGCGGCTTCAGATTGGCGCGGGCGGTGTAGATAGCGGCGGTGAGTCCGGCGCAGCCGGAGCCGAGGATGACTGTATCGCGAATCGTATCTGACATTTTCCTGAAATTCCGATTGTACCTGCGCCGGCCCCGCTCCCGATTTGGAAGCCTCCGCCGTCACAGTTCCGAACTGAACTGATGTTGCAAAATCCCCGCACGATTCTTCCGCCAAATGTTCGCCCCCATGGCGCAATAGACCCGGAGCACTCCGGAGGCTCACGCCATGCGCCTCAATCCCGATCGCTGGATCGGCAGAATCTCTGCCCTCCTGATCGCCCTTGCGCTGCTGCTCATCTTCGCAGCTCACGCGAGCGCCAGCGGCCCGCGCTGGGTTGCCGGCTCCAGCTATTTCAGGAATTCGGTGGAGGGCCAGCCCATCGTCTGGGCCAACGGCCAGGTGACGTATTACACCGACCTCAGCCCGCTCAGCTCCAAAGTCACGCAGGCCCAGGCCAACGCGATGGTCGCCACTGCCGCAGCCGTCTGGAACGGCGTCAGCACCGCAGCTGTCTCCATCCAGTGGGGAGGCAATCTCGCCGAAGACGTCGACAATTCCATCACTACGGGCGCGAACGGCATCGTCCTTCCCGCCGACATCCAGCCCACTGCGACCAACAAGCCCGTCGCCGTGGTCTTCGACGAAAATGGCTCCGTCATCAATGGAATCTACGGCCCCGGCGCCAGTTCTTCGCAGGATTGCCAGAACAACGGCGTCATTCCCACGGTCGACAATTTCGCTGTCACCGGCAATCTGGCGCACGCGCTCATCCTCGTGAACGGCCTCTGCGCAACCACGGCCACGCAGATCGCCAACATCCAGTACCAGCTCATTCGCGCCCTGGGCTACGTGCTGGGCCTCGGGTGGTCACAAACCAACGAAGAGATGTTCGTGAACGACCAAATCACCACTGCAGGCCTTACCGGATGGCCGATACTGCATCCCATCGAGCGCCTCTGCAACGGCACCGGAGTGCAGTGCATGCCCAACGCAACCCAGTTGCGCACGGATGACATCGCCTCGCTGAATCGCCTCTATCCCGTCACCTCGGCTAACATCGGCAGCTTTACCGGCAAGACTCTCACGGTACCGGCGACCATCTCCGTCACGGGGACGATCTCTTTCCCGCTCGGCCAGGGAATGCAGGGGGTCAATGTGGTGCTGCGCCCACTGGTGAACGGCGTGCCCGACATCGCCCATACCGTAACCGGAGTCAGCGGCGTGTACTTCCAGGGCAATGCCGGGAACCCCGTCACTGGCTCAGTGGACTCCAATGGCAATCCGCTCAACCGCTTCGGCAGCGACGATGTATCCCTCGAAGGTTACTTCGATCTCAGCGACGTTCCCCTGCCGCCCGGCATGACCACGTCGGACTATCAGCTCACCTTTGAGCCGCTAAACCCGCTGTATACCGGCAACTCTGCTGTGGGGCCTTACACCACCGGCCAGGTTACGCCTTCGGGAACCATGCCCGTGATCACGCTGGCCAGCCTCAGCGCTGGTTCGACTGTCTCGCAGAACTTCGTGATTCAGGACGCGGCCGACGAAGCTCAAAGCGGTGTCGATGGGACGCAATCCGAGCCTGCCACCGTTCCTGCCAGCGGTGAGTGGACGGGCCGCATCACCGGCTACGGACACTCGGGATGGTTCCAGTGGTGGGCGCGTGGCGCCCGCGAGTTCACCGTCGAAGCCCAGCCGCTCGATGAAACTGGAGCAGACACCGAGAACAAAGCGCAGGTCGTGCTGGGGGTCTGGAACGGCACCGATCCGGTCGGCGCCGCACCGGTGACCGGGACCATACTGCCCTTCAACGGCAGCGTGCCTGGCCTCACCACGCTGCCGGTACTCACCATCGGCGACAGCGCAGTGCGCATCGGACTGGCCGATTTCCGCGGCGACGGCCGTCCCGATTACGCCTATCGCGGGCGCATTCTCTACGCCGACAGCGTAACTCCCGCACGCCTGCCGCCCGGCGGCGGTCAGATCGTTATCCAGGGCATGGGCTTCCGTTCCTCTGTGACGGTCACGGTCAACGGCGTTCCCGCCCAGATTCTCGGCGTGACTCCCAATACTATTGTTGCCACGGCTCCTCCGTCGAATGGGGTCACTGGCAACGTCCTGCTCCAGATCCAGGATTCGCAAACGCTTGGCGTCGCCGCCATTGCCGATAACTTCAGCTACGACGCGCAGGGCAACGACGCAATCTCCATCGTGACCGCGCCATCCGGAGCGGTTCCCATCGGCGTGCCGGAACCGTTTACGGCTCGCGCCATCGATCTCGCCACGCAAACTCCAGCTGCCGGCGATACTGTGACGTTTTCGGTGACCGAAGGAACAGCCACGCTTGGCTGCGGACTGGCCACCTGCGGCATCGTCACGGGCGGCGACGGCACGGCAAGCCTTCCGATTACTGCGAATTCCGCGGCGCTCGCGCAGATCACCGCATCTCTCACAAACGGCAGCAGCGTGCTCGCGGAATTCTCCGGGACCGCCCCGCCATCAATCGCTGCGCTCACACCGAATCTTTATCTGATGCTCGGCGCGACGGCACAATGGCCTGTGCAGGCAATCGCGCTCAATGCGGCCGGGAGTCCGCTCCCCGGCCAGCCCATCGCCTGGTCGTCCACGTCTTCGAGTCTCGGAGTCGCGGCCAATCAGACCTCCAGCGGCGCTGCCGGCATCGCGTTAAACCAGATTACTGCGGGACCTTTCAGCGCGAGCGCCGCCTCAACCGTGAGTGCCTGCCTGGCCGGAACCACTGCGTGCGCGAACTTCACTGTCACGCCCGTTCATCCTGAAGCTGCCGCGCTTGTAGCATGGAACGGCACGACGCAGTACATTCCCGCCAGCCAGTCGTTTGCTCCCGTCCTCCTCCATGTCACGGACGCCTTTGGCGATCCGCTCGCCGGCGCCGGCGTCACGATTGCAGAGACTCTCTACGGCTGGACCGAACCCTGCCCTGGCCAGGGCTCGTGCCCACCCGCGCCCGTCCTCGCTCAGCAGACGGTTCAGGCGACGTCAGCCATCGATGGTTCGGTGACATTCACGCCGATCTCCCCCGATGGTATGGCCGCGCGCCTCATGGTCACCGCTTCGACGGGTAGCGCTTCTGTCCTGAACTTCGAACTCGATGCGCACCCTTGATCGCACGCAACGCCAATGACTTTGCGTCGATGGGGCGACACCGCCGTGCTCGCTTTACGCGCACAGCGAACCCCGTTACTCTCAGGAGGAATCGCTGTGCCGAGGTGTTCCGATCGAAAGCCGTCCATTTGCTCATCCCCGTCCGCAATTGCCGCTGCACTGCAACGGTGTCAGCCTGGAGTCGGCAGCGCGCCGCTTTGGCACGCCGCTCTACGTCTATTCGGCGGATCACATCATTGGGCGCCTGACCCTGTTCGAGCGCGCCTTTCGCGCTGTTCCGCATCAGGTTTGTTATGCGGTCAAGGCCAACTCTTCGCTCGCGATTTTGAAGCTATTTGCCGACCGCGGCGCCGGCTTTGACGTCGTCTCCGGCGGCGAACTGGAGCGCGTCCTTGCGGTCGATCGCAAAACTGCGGAGCGCGTCGTCTTCTCCGGCATCGGCAAAACGGCGCCGGAGATGGACCTTGCTCTTCGCTCGGGCATACTCCTCTTCAACGTGGAGAGCGAAGGCGAGTTGGAACTCCTGTCGGAGCGCGCTGCCAAACTGCGTATACGCGCCCGCATCGCCCTGCGCGTCAACCCTGACGTCTTCGCGGAGACGCATCCGTACATATCCACGGGCATGCGCGAGCACAAGTTCGGCATCGACATTCGCCGGGCCCGCGCCGTCTACCGCAAAGCCGGGAAATACCTCGAGGCTGCCGGGGTCAGCGTGCATATCGGCTCGCAGATCAGGAACGCCGAACCCTTTGGCGCGGCAGCCCAGCGCGTAGCCAAATTGATCGCGGAGCTGCGCCGCGACGGCCATGCGATCCGCTATATGGATTTGGGCGGTGGCCTCGGTATCGAGTACCACGCCGATCACGCCTTCGACGCCGAGGAGAGGGTTCGCCAGTATGCCGCCGCGCTGGTTCCTGTGGCGCAATCGGTCGGTGGCGTGAAACTGCTGCTTGAACCAGGACGCTTCCTCGTCGCCCAGGCCGGAGCGTTGCTGACGCGCGTCCTCTACATAAAGAAGAACGGGGAGAAGAACTTCGTCATCGTCGACGCTGCGATGAACGACCTGCTCCGTCCCGCGCTGTATCAGGCTTATCACGAGATCGTACCGGTCACGCCGCGCCGCGCCGCGCGCAAAATCGTCGCCGACGTCGTTGGACCCGTCTGTGAAAGCGGAGATTTCTTCGCCCGCGATCGCGAGCTGCCGCCGCTGCGTCCCGGAGATCTGGTCGCTATTCTCGATGCCGGGGCGTACGGCATGTCACTGGCCTCGAATTACAACTCGCGTCCCAGGCCAGCGGAGATTCTTGTCACCGGGCGACGTGCCCGAGTGATCCGGCGCCGGGAGACTGTCAACGATCTGATAGCGCCCGAAGATCTCTGATCCTCTGTCTCGCGTTCGCGTGAGCAAGGACAGGTGGAAAACCCGTATGCAACGCGCGTAGCCTGTGATGGAAATGGAGGATCGATGCTGAAACGCCGTCCGATTGCCTGGGCCCTGATGCTCTTCTTCTGCTTAGCTGCCGTTTGCGCAGCCAGCGCCAGCGATCAGCTCACCGTAAAAACCGACAAAGGCAAGGTGCGCGGTAAGCTCAGCGCGGATGGCCAGGTGCGCATCTTCCTCGGCATTCCTTATGCCGCGCCGCCGGTCGGTCCGCTGCGCTGGCAGCCGCCGCAGGCCGCGGCGAAATGGCCGGGCGTGCGCGATGCCACCAGCTTCGGCCATCGCTGCATCCAGACGCATCCCTTCGA
>JASIAO010000239.1 GCA_030041955.1 Acidobacteriaceae bacterium
TTGAGCATCTCCACGCGCTCTTCGAGCGGCGTTTTCTGGTCGACGTTCCAGAAAAAGCGCGCATCGTTGAAGCGGGCGCGCAGCACGCGCTCGTTTCCGTGGCGGATGGTCTCGATGCCGCTCTCCTCCGGGTGCGTGTTCAGCACGGCGAGAAAATACGGCTCCAGCTTGCCCTCGGCGTTTTCGACCGCGAAGTATTTCTGGTGGTCGCGCATCACCGTGACCAGCACCTCGTCAGGAAGCGCCAGGTATTCACGATCGAAGTTGCCCAGCACCACTGACGGCCACTCCGTCAGGTGCGTCACCGTCTCAATCAGCGCCGCGTCTTCGCGCCAGCGCGCCCCAGGAACACTGCGCGTCTCAAGATCGAGCGCCTTGCGAAGGCGATGCCGCCGCAGCGCGACGTCGGCCGTCACCTTCGCGGATTCGAGCGCGCCCAGGTAGTCGTCCGGGTGGTCGATGGTCACCGCATCGCCGCCGTGCAGAATGCGATGTCCGTACGTCCGATTCCCGGCGCGAACGCCGGCAAATTCCACCGGCAGGATCTCGTGATCCAGCAGCGCGAGAATCCAGCGCACCGGGCGCACGAACCGCTCCGGCTTGCCCGCGCGCCAGTACATATTCTTCGGCCAGTAGAGTGCGGCCAGCTCCGCGGCCAGCGCCGGTCCCAGCACTTCAGCCGCCGCCCGGCCGCGATGCGTCACCGTCGCGGATACGTATTCGCCTTTGGGCGTCGTAACCTTTTCGAGCGCCGAGACTGCGACTCCCGCTTTGCGCGCAAAGGCCTGTGCTGCCGCAGTCGTCTGGCCATCTTTGAACGCGACGCTCCACGAGGGGCCCGTCATCTGCTCGCTGGCATCGGGCTGGCGCGCCAGCACTCCGCTCACCTGCACCGCCATGCGGCGCGGCGTGGAGTAGCTGTGAATCTCGCTCGCCTCGCCCAGCAATCGCTCGCGGCGCAGCAGCGCTACGATGCGCTGCGCCAGCTCGTCTTCGGCGGCGGCGATCATGCGCGCCGGAACTTCTTCCAGTCCTGCTTCAAAGAGCAAATCCGGCATGGCTATGCGGCCCCCAATCCCTGTTTTTGTGCCGCGTAAGCTTTCGCCACGCCCACCACCATGTTGCGAATGCGCGCCATCACCGCGACGCGCTCCGTCACCGAGATCGCGCCGCGCGCGTCCAGCAGATTGAACAGGTGCGAGCACTTCAGGCACAACTCGTAAGCGCCCAGGACCGGGAACCGCTGCAGTGCGACGCGCAAATCCTCGTCGGACGAAGGCGCCGCATCCTGATGCACCAGCCGATCGTGAATCTTCTCGTGCCGCTCCGCGGCCTTCTCGGCTTTGGGGCTGAAGCGCGCGTGGAACTCGTCGAGCAGCGCCTGGCACTCGGCCTCGTAGAGCCGCAGGTGCTCCCACAGCTTGCTGATGTCCGCAGCCTCAAAGTTGTACACCGAGAGCTGCAGCTCTTCCTGTAGGCGAATGTCGCCGTAAGTGACGGCGCGGCCGGTCTTCGGATCGCGCGCCCACACCACGTCGTACAGCGAATCCACGTCCTGCAGGAATGCGGCAATGCGTTCGAGCCCGTACGTGATCTCGCCGCTGATCGGATCGAGGTCCATGCCGCCGCACTGCTGGAAATACGTGAACTGCGTGATCTCCAGGCCGTCCAGCATCACCTGCCAGCCCACGCCCCACGCACCGCCCACTGGCCACTCCCAGTTGTCCTCTTCGAACTTGATGTCGTGCTCCCGCAGGCGAATGCCGATGGCCTCGAGCGAGTCGAGGTAGACCTCCTGGATGTCCGCCGGCGGCGGTTTCAGGATCACCTGCAGCTGCGTGTGCTTGTACAGGCGGTTCGGGTTCTCGCCGTAGCGCCCGTCGGCCGGACGCCGCGAAGGCTGCGTGTAAGCGATCGAGATCGGATCGGGGCCGAGCACGCGCAGAAACGTGTCTGGCGACATCGTTCCCGCGCCAACTTCGACGTCGTAGGGCTGCGCCAGAACGCAGCCTCGCTCCGCCCAGAAATTCTGGAGCCGGAGCAGCAATTCCTGAAAAGTGAGGGCCGCAGCGGTTGCAGTCAAACGAGACACCTGGCAGTTGGATGAAGACGCTTTTAACGATTTTATCGGCAGCGCGGCTTCGGCGCATCATCCGGGCGCATCCGCATGCAACCGCCGCAACCCCGGCGGAGTCCATCTGTGCGTGAGCGCGCACGGAACGGTTCGCATCGGCATCTCCGGCTGGACCTATAAAGGCTGGCCCGGCGTCTTCTATCCGGAGAAGCTGCCGCACAAGCAGGAACTGGCGTTCGCGGCGCAAACCTTCCCCACCATCGAGATCAACGGCACGTTCTACTCGATGCAGAGGCCGTCCAGCTACGCGAAATGGGCCGCAGAAACGCCCGAGGGGTTCGTCTTCGCCGTGAAGGGCTCGCGCTACATCACGCACCTGCGGCGCCTGCGCGAGATTCGCACCGCGCTGGCCAACTTTTTCGCATCCGGCGTGCTCGGGCTCGAATCGAAACTCGGCCCATTCCTCTGGCAATTTCCGCCGACCTTTCGCTTCAACCCGGAGCTACTCGAGGAATTCTTCACGCTGCTGCCGCGCGATACCGAAGCCGCAGCCGAACTGGCTGGCGAGCACCAGCCGTGGATGAAAGACCGCGTCTTTCTGGAGCCGGAGACGCGATGCGCGCTGCGGCATGCGATGGAGATTCGGCATCCGAGCTTCGTTACACCAGAATTTGTGCGGCTGCTCCGCCGCCATCGCGTCGCTCTGGTCTGCGCGGACACGGTCGAGTGGCCGCGGCTGCTGGACGTGACCGCGGACTTCCTCTATCTCCGCCTGCACGGATCGGAACAGCTCTACGCCAGCGGCTACAGCGGCGAGGCGCTGGATGTGTGGGCGCAGCGAATCGCGGCGTGGGCGCGTGGCGGCGAACCGCGTGAGGCACTTCAGCGCTCGGCTGCGGTGCCGCCGGGGGAATACGCATCGCAGGCGCGTCCGCCAAAGCGGGCGAAGCGCGACGTCTGCGTCTATTTCGACAACGATGCCAAAGTGCGCGCTCCGTTTGACGCGCAGGCGCTGCAGGCGCGCGTGGAAAAGCTGCTCGGCGCCTCAGCGAACCGCGGCTGAGGTCTGCGGCGTAGCCGGTTCTGGTCTGTGCGACGCTGCGCGATCACGCGCAAAAACGCACGCCCCAGCAACGAACAGGATCGGGAAAAACTCCATGGTGTAGCGCTGCTCGGGGCCATCCAGCGTCGCCAGCAGCAGGCTGCGCAACAGAACATACGCAAGCAAAGCGCCCGCGAGCGGAACGCGACGCCGCGTGAAGCCGATCACAGCGAGCACCACATACCCCAGGTTCACCAGACCCAGAAAGATGGCGATCGAGTTGCCGATGGGATGGTATCGCCACGCCCACCACCACGGCCCGATGTGGAATAGCTCCGTGCGAGGTCGCATCCACATGTCCACGACGCGGATCGCAGGATAAAAGAGGTAGTAATTCAGCGGATGCTCGCGCACCCGCTGCGCAGCCAGAGCGGCGAACTGCGCGTCGAGCTGCGGTGTGATCGCATCCACCTGATTATGCTCGGCAATCAGCGCCTGCGTTTGCTCACACTCGGCTGCCGTATCGCAGGCGCGCGCGGCGATGTCCGTGGCATCGATGTAGTCGTTCTGGTTCCACGCCACCGTTCCCGTATCCACGTAATCGAGCGACCAGGTGCGCAGCCAGCGATGAAACCCGTGCGGGACGAACTCGCCGGGGTTGTTCGCATCCCGCGGCGCCAGCGGCTGAAAAACGTGGAAGGTGCGCGCGTTGCGAATCGTCCACGGAACGAAGGGCAGCGCAGCAAGAATCGCGGTGATGGCCGCCATGCGCAGCGCGCGCCCGACGCCGAGCGAATGCCTCGTATACCAGAAGAGCGCAGCGCAGAACACCGCGGCGAGCAGCCCGCCATCCGGCCGCAGCAGCGTGGCGTAGCTGACGGCAAACGCGAGGGCCAGCAACGATCCCTTAGCGCTTCCCCCATCCCGCTCCGCCCGCACCACGCGAGCCAGCGCCCAGATAGCCAGCGCCACGCACGAAACCGACAGGCTTTCCGTCATGCCGCTGGCGGTATAGGCCGCGGTGAAGGGGCAAAAGACCGCCAGCAGCAGCGCGGCCCAGCCCGCGCGCCGCGAAACCTCGGTGCGGACGACATCGTAAAGCAGCCAGCACGCGCCCAGATCGATCAGCGCCTGCAGGATCAGTACCGGCCACGTGTGAGTCGCGCCGAAAAGAGAAAAGACCACGCCCAGAAAGAACGGATAGCCGGGCAGACGCACCAGCGTCGGCGCGATATGGCCATCCCTGAGAAATCCATACACGCCATGGTGGAACCAGTTGCGCGCCAACTGTGCGTAGACCGCAGCGTCGTCGTCGACGGAGACGGGCAGCAACAGAAAGAACAGCCGGTAGGCGAAGCCAAGCGCGAGCACCAGGGCCACGGCCCGGCGTTCCCTGATCCGTGTTCGCCCGCTTTCCATAAGGATTCTCAGGTTCAGCGTTCGGCGGCGATCTCTTCGGTTTGCCGCGACAGCCGCGCGGTGCGCTCGATCTTTTCCCAGTTGAACGGGCGTCCTTCGATGGCGCGCTTGAGCGTTCGAAACAGCACGATCGAGAAAATCTGGCGATAGCTGAAGCGCTGCAGCCAGATGTGGAAGAGCAGCCAGCCGTCGCCCTTGTTCGCGGGCAGGCGCGGCTCCAGCGCGAAAGCCAGAGCCGAAGTGACGAAGTCGATCATGATGAAGATCAGGAAATAGGCGAGCAGCTTTTCAAAGCTTGCGGCGCTGGCCGTTTCCGGATGGAAGTGGCGATCGATCAGGTACTGCACCGCTCCTGCCGCAAACATGAGGTCGATGAACGGCGAGACCAGCGGCAGCAGGATCTGGAAGATGAGAATATTCGGCAGCGCAAAGAAGCCCATGGCGCGGTTGGTGCGCGCGGCGGCGCGATGCTTGAACACGGCCTGCAGGATCCCGAACGACCAGCGGAAGCGCTGCTGCATGAGGCTGCGCGCGTTGGCCGGCGCCTCGGTGAAAGCCAGCGCATGGTCGTCGTAGATGACCTTGTAGCGCTGCTCCAGCAGGTTCATGGTCAGGTCGGCGTCTTCCGCGACGGTGTTCACCGGATAGCAGCCGCCCTGCATCACGGCACTGGTGCGCCACGCGCCAATCGCCCCGGGCACCACCGTCACCACGTTGAAGAGGTCCATCGCGCGGCGTTCGAAGTTCTGGCTGGTGATGTATTCGAGGGCCTGCCACTGCGTCCACAGGTTGATGCGGTTGCCCACTTTCGCATTCCCGGCCACCGCGCCCACGCGCGGGTCGGCAAACCAGCGCACCAGCTTGCTGATTGCATCCGGCGCAATCACCGTGTCGGCGTCGATCCCGACGTAGACTTCCTCGTCGATCTGGTTCAGCCCAAAGTTCAGCGCCTCGGCCTTGCCGG
>JASIAO010000240.1 GCA_030041955.1 Acidobacteriaceae bacterium
ATCCGCCTGCCGATCTTCGGCAAGATCTGGCTCAAGTACCAGGTCGCCATGTTCGCGCGCACGCTCTCGACCCTCCTCAGCGGAGGCATTCCGCTGGTGCCGTCGCTGGAGACGGCCGCCCGCTCGATCACCAGCAAGCGCATCAGCAAGGCCGTTTCTTCATCGGTCACGAGCGTTCGCGAAGGCAAAGGGCTCGCCAAAAGCCTCGAGAGTACCAGGGTCTTTCCCGAGCTTTCCATCGAAATGATCGAGGTCGGCGAATCCACGGGCGCGCTGCCGCAGATGCTCAATTCGGTGGCGGAGTTTTTCGAGGAAGACGTTCAGACCGCTCTGACTGCGGCGTTGGCCCTGATTGAGCCGGCGATTCTGATCGTGATGGGCGTCGTGGTAGTCACGATTTTGATCGCACTCTATTTACCCATCTTTTCCATGGGGAATGCCGCCACCGGCGGAGGATAACGCGCCGTCGCCAGCGCGCATCTCGCGGACATTGGGCGGAGATCAGAACCGAGGTTGATGAACATGGCCGAAACGCCAACACTGACAATCCCTACCGAGCAGGACGAGACACTGCAGGCGCAGGCCCTGGCGCGCCGCTACCGCTCGGATTTCGTCGACCTGCGCAACTTCCGCATCCAGCACGAGGTGCTGCGCAGCGTGCCGGTGGACATGATGTTCCGCTACAACTTTGTTCCGCTGGAGCAGCAGGAGGACCGGCTGGTGATCGCCGTGAGCGATCCGAGCAAGCTGATGATGCTCGACGAGATCTCCGGCCTGCTGGGGCAGCGCATCGTCACGCGCGTGGCCACGCTCTCGCAGATCACCGACCTGCTGAAGAAGACGGAGCAGTCGCAGCGCGTCCTGGACGAAGCTTCTGAAGGTTTAACTTTCGACGTTCTCTCCTCCGACGATAACGCGGACGAGAACATCTCGATCGAGAAGCTGACGTCGGAAGAGGACATCAGCCCAATCATCCGGCTGGTGGACACGACGATTTTCACCGCGCTCGAGCGGCGTGCCTCCGACATTCACATCGAGACCTACGATGATTCGGTCATCATCAAGTACCGCATCGACGGCGTGCTGCAGATGGCCATGGCGCCCATCGCGCGCGAACACCACACCACCATTCTTTCGCGCATCAAGGTGATGAGCGAACTGGATATCGCCGAGCGCCGCGTGCCGCAGGACGGCCGCTTCCGCGTTCGCTACAAGGGGCGCCTTATCGACTTCCGCGTGTCTATCATGCCGACGGTTCACGGCGAGAACTGTGTGCTGCGCGTGCTCGACAAGGAGTCGATGAGCGAGAAGTTCCGCAAGCTCACGCTCGACGTGGTGGGCTTCGCCGACGACGACCTGAAACGGTTCCGGCGCTACATTCGCGAGCCTTACGGCATGGTGCTGGTAACGGGACCGACGGGGTCCGGCAAGACTACGACGTTGTACGCGGCATTGAACGAAATCAAGAGCGACGAGGACAAGATCATCACCATCGAGGATCCTGTCGAATATCAGATTCGCGGCATCACGCAGATTCCGGTGAATGAGAAGAAGGGCCTCACGTTTGCTCGCGGCCTGCGGTCGATTCTGCGCCACGACCCGGACAAGATCCTCGTGGGCGAGATCCGCGACCAGGAGACGGCGCAGATCGCCATCAACTCCGCGCTGACCGGGCACCTGGTCTTCACCACCGTCCACGCCAACAACGTGCTGGACGTACTGGGTCGCTTCGTCAACATGGGCGTCGAGGTTTACAACTTCGTTTCGGCGCTGAACTGTATCCTGGCGCAGCGGCTGGTGCGGACCATCTGTGAATACTGCGGGCACGGGGTGCACTACGACGACGAGACGCTGGTGCTCAGCGGCCTCGACCCGGCCGAGTGGCGCGATTTTCCGTTCCGCGAAGGCCGTGGCTGCATCGAGTGCGGGGGCACCGGATATCGCGGGCGGACCGCGATCCACGAGTTGCTCGACCTCACCGACCCGATACGTGAAATCATTCTGGAGAAGAAGCCGACTTCGGAGATTCGCAAGCTCGCGCAGCGGGAAGGCATGCAGTTCCTGCGCGAATCGGCGCTCGATCGCGTTCGCCGTGGGCTTACCACGCTGAAAGAAATCAACAAGGTCACATTTGTCGAGGCATCGCGCTAGTGGCAGCATTCGAAAACATCTTTAAAGCCACGCCGGGTATGCGGCCGCAGACGGCCTGCGAAATCCGCCCGGAGGGCGTGGTGGCGGCTCGCGTTTCCGCGGAGAAGCGCGGCGGCGGCGATCCCGTCATGGCTTTTGAGCCGCTGCCCGATGGCGCGCTCACGCCGGGGCTGAAGGTTCCCAACGTCGTCCACCGCGAAGCTGTGGCCGCTGCGCTCAGCCAGGCGCTGGGCGCCGTGGATCCGCGCAGCCGCGATGTGTCTGTGGTGATTCCCGATGCCGCCGCCCGCGTGCTGCTGCTCGACTTCGATACCCTGCCGGCGAAATTGCAGGATGCGCTCCCGGTGGTCCGCTTCCGTTTACGCAAGATGGTGCCCTTCGACGTCGAATCCGCTGCCGTCAGCTATCAGGTGATGGCGCGAAAGAACGAGCAGGTCAGCGTCCTGGTCACCGTGATGCCCGGAGACGTGCGCGCGGATTACGAATCGGCGGTGCGCGAAGCCGGCTATGAGCCGGGAGCCATCCTGCCCAGCACTCTGGCGGCCGCGGCGGCTCTTTCGAACGAGGGCGCACCGCTGATCATCAACCACATCCATACTTCGGTCACTACGGCGGTCACCCAAGGCGACGAGATGCTCCTGCACCGCTCCATCGACCTGCCCACCGAGCCGGACGCGCGCGACGAGGAGATCGCGCGTGCCGTTATCACAACCCTGGCGTGGTATGAGGACACGCTGCGCGCGACGCCGTCCACGCTTTATTACGCCGGGCCCGGGGGCGCTGCCGCGGCTGCGGGATCGCGCTGGCTCGGCTTCGTGGATCGCGCTCCGCATGTCGAAGATCTGGTGCCCGCGCCGGTGACGGCAATGATGACCAGCATTCCCGCAGGCATCACCGCCGGCGTGATGGGGGCTCTGGCAAGCTGATGAAGATTTCTGTCAATCTCGCCAGCCATCCTTACGTTGAGTTGCGTCCGGTCTACGCGCGCCTGCGTACGTGGATGGCAATCCTCGCCCTCACCGGCGTTGCGCTCTGGTTCCTGTATCGCGGCGAGCGCATCCAGGCGCAGGCTGCCATGGATCGCGTGGCAACCGTCCAGAGCCGGGTCAGCCAGCTTGAGCGCCAGCAGCAGGGCTACCAAAACCTGATGCGCCAGCCGAAAGAGGCGGCCATTCTGCAGCAGTCCGGCTTCCTCAACGGACTCTTCCGGCACAAGGCTTTTTCGTGGACGGCCACGATGGAGGACCTCGAGAACGTGCTGCCCTCCGGCGTGCAGGTGCTCGCCATCGATCCCATCGTCGCACCAGACGGTCATGTCATCATCCGTCTCCGTGTCACCGGAGCTCGCGACCGCGCTCTCGACCTCATTCGCAATCTGGAGCAATCGAAGCACTTCGCCTCGCCGCGCATTGCTGCCGAAATGCTCGCCACGAACCCGACAGGGAACGGCCCAGGCGCCGCGCAACCCATCAGCGACACCAATCAGGTGAACTTCGATATCCTCGCTGACTACCGTCCACTGCCACTGCCTGCCGAATCGAAAGAGAAGGCGGAGGAGAAGGACGAAAACGCGGAGTCCGGATCAGCGCCAGAGAAGCCCGATCAGACGATGGGTCCCGTGAAACACCATCGCGAACGCCGACCGGCGAAGCCCGCCGCGGCTGTTCCCTCCGCCGCGTCTGCGCCGAGGAGGGCGACACACCCATGAAGCGCGCGCGCAAGGTCTTCACCAAACTGAATCTCCATCTCGCCGCCCTGGGCCTGGTGTTTGCGCTCGATGTCTTCATCGGGGTGCGTTTCGCAATGGCGTGGCGGGCTATTCGCTCCGACCAGTCCGGCGAGTTCGTACAGCAGCAGATCCGCTATGGCCAGCTCACCGCGCAGATGAAGCACCTGGATGGCCTGCCAGAGAAGGTGGACGACGCCAGCGTGGAAGCGCAGAAGTTCTACGATGCGCGCATCGCGCCAAACTACTCCACAATCGCCGAGCAGCTCGATGGTCTGACGGTTAAAGACCAGGTCCGCCTCGCTCGCGATGAATACTCTCCTTCGCCCGCCATCGACGGACTGACGGAAGTCCGCATCGATGCCGGTCTCAGCGGCCAGTACACCGACCTGATGCACTTTATCAACGACCTCGAGCGCGACAAGGACCACGTGTTCTTCGTTATCGACGCGATCGCGCTTACCGGTCAGCAGGGCGGGCTGGTCAACCTGCGCCTGCGCCTGACCACCTGGCTGCGCGCCGGCGCTACGGATCTCCCGGCGGTTCAGCAGGGCAAGCTCGCGCCCGCCTCCAGCGGAGGCAATTCATGAAAACCGGCCTCGAAAACAAGCGCAATGTCGCGATCCTGATCGTGCTGCTGGCGGTTATGGCCTGTTGCATCGTGTATTTTGTCAGGTCGGTCTTTGGTGGAGGCAGTCCTCCGCCTCCGGCTGCGGAACAGCAGGCTCCGGCCACATCATCGGCGAATTCCGGGGGCGCGGGTCCTGCGGCTGAGAAGATTCCGGCCCTCGCCAGCCTTGACCCCACGCTCCACCCCGAGCTCATGGCCGGCGCCGAATCCTTCGTGTACACCGGCGACGGTCGCAATATTTTTTCCATGTCTTCGGCTCCGGTCCAGAAAATTGAGCAGGTCAAGGGTCCCGTGCGTCCAACTAATATGACCGCAGCGAACGTGCATGCGGGACCGCCGCCTCCACCGCCCATCGATCTGACATTCTTCGGTTACGAGGCGGAGAACGGCAGCAAACAGGCGTTCCTGCTGCATTCCGGCGACGTATTCATCGCGAAGGAGGGCGATGTGGTGGATCATCACTACAAGGTGCTCAAGATCAACCCGCTTTCCATCATGGTGACCGACCTGCTCTACAACGATACGCAAACCCTGCCTCTGGTGCAGGGCTGAGGCGTCCGATGCGATCCTCGTCTTTCCCAACGCGCCGCCGCGATTCCGAATCCGGGTACGTGCTGCTCGCCGTCATTTTTATGACGTGGGCGCTGCTGCTCACCCTCGCCATCGCTGCACCGAAGATCGCTCGCTCAATTCAGCGCGACAAGGAAATCGAGACCATCCATCGCGGCGAACAATACCGACGTGCCATTAAGCTCTATTACAAGAAATTCGGCGCCTATCCCACATCCGTCGATCAGCTTGTCGAGACCAACCAGATTCGATTCCTGCGCAAGCGCTACACCGATCCCCTCACCGGTAAGGACGACTGGAAGCCGGTGCTTTACGGACATGCGCACGTAAAACCGCTGGGCTTTTTCGGGCAGCCTCTCACAGCGACCGGAATAGCAGCCGTCGCTGCGACCCAGATGGGCGGCGGCCTCAATACCGGCATGTACGCCATCACGCCGACCAATGTGAACGGCGCCACCCCAGCCGGCAGTGACAATGCAGACAGCAGCGACAGCAGTGAAGATCCCTGGGCCTCCGGAGGCTCGGATTCCGGAACATCGGCATCCGGAAGCACGACCGGGGGAGTGTCCGGCTCCAGCGTCGGTTTTGACGCCAGTTCCTCGAGCGATTCGGGCTTTGGCTCGTCGTCCGGATTTGGGTCGTCTTCAGGCTTTGGATCATCCTCAGGATCTGGCTTTGGATCATCGATGGGATCTGGATTCGGATCCTCCAGTTCCGGATTTGGGTCGTCCTCGGGTTTCGGGTCATCTTCTGGCTTCGGATCCTCGGCCAACTCCGGTTTCGGATCTTCCAGCAACTCTGGATTCGGGTCCTCCTCAGGCTCCGGCAGCGGCACGTCTGCGACGACTTTCGGTGGCGGTGGTCCCATCGTCGGCTTTACTCTGCCCGTGAATAAGCCGTCGATCGTCGACTACATGTTGCAGACGCGATACAACAAGTGGGAATTCAACTACGATCCCATGGCCGACCAGATGCAACAGGCTGCCAGCCTGTTTGGTGGAGCTGCCGACGTGAACAATTCCAGTTCCGCCACCACGGCCAACGGCTTCGGCAATGGCAGCGGCAACAACAGCATGGGATTCGGATCGAGCACGGGCTTTGGCGGAACGAATAATGGCCTTGGAAATTCGAACTCGGGATTCGGCGGCTCGAACCCGAGCAATTCCGGCAACTCCGGGACGCCCCAGCCGCAGCAGCCGAACTCCTCAACGGATAACCCGCAGCAATAGCAAAGGCCCACCGCTCCGGAGAGGAACGACGGGCCTTCAGATTTCGTAGCCGCGCTTAGACGGTGAACGATGAACCGCAACCGCAGGTGCTTTTCACGGTGGGGTTATCGAACTTGAAGCCTGCCGCTTCCAGCGTCTCCACATAATCCACGACGCAGCCATTCAGATACATCAGCGAGGTCGCGTCGACGAACACCTTCAGCCCGCTGAAGTCGTAGATCTTATCCATCATCCCGGCCTGGTTCTCGAACGACATCGAATACTGGAAGCCTGAGCAGCCTCCACCCACGACGCCGATGCGCAGCCCTGCGGGCAGCGGATCCTGCGTCGCCATGATTTCGCGCACCTTGCTTACCGCGTTGTCGGTCAGACGGACCGGCGTGGTCTTCGGCGGAGCAGCTTCCGGGGTGGTTGTCGGAACAGCAGTTGTAGCCATAATTGGGGAATCTCCTGGGGACGACTTCTCTGCACTCTGAGTGTATCGCACACTCACGCGTGAAGCACCCTGAAGATTGGATGTTTGCCCAGCCCCTCAGGTCGCAGGAGCGTCTTATCCTCTGCGTTTTCTGTCGCTCTTCGCTTCTTCCGGACTCACCAACCTTCATTTCGAGAGCCGGTTCGCGCCAGTCTTCGTAGTATTCTGAAGGAACGCGCCCGTAGCTCAGCTGGATAGAGCGGATGCCTCCGGAGCATCAGGTCGGGAGTTCGAATCTCTCCGGGCGCACCACTTCCCCTCTCCCGCAAGACCTTCGAGACCTGCCCGCTGGTAATAACACCGCGGGGTGATTGTGTCGCATCGGCGGCACCGATATCCTCCAGAGGAAGTCATACGTAACGCCCCTGCGGCTGCGTCCGCACGCCGCTCATACACAGGAGAAAATGTTGACCATGCTGACAGTGAAGCGGTTTTTGTGCGAAGAATCGGGGCAGGATCTGATCGAGTACGCGCTGGTTGCGGCCGTGATTGCGCTGGGCGCAATCGTATCGATGAGCACGATGGCATCCCATATTCGCACCGAATTCAATAATATCGGCAGCAGCATTTAGCTGCTGACGTGCGCGCCACTTTCCCTGGCCGTTTACTGCTGGAAAGTGGCGTTTGCTTTTGCAACACGTGTCACTTCTGCGATGTGTGCCGGTCTCGTCCTGCAGCATCCACCCACTGCCTGAACTTTCGCATCGAACCATTCCCTGGCCATCGCGCCGTAGCGCTTCGTATCCGCTTCGCCGCGCCAGGTTCGCGTCGTCGCATCCCAGATTTCGCCTGAGTTCGGATACACGAGCAATGGCTTGCGCCTTCTCGCTCCGCGGTGCGCCTCGCCGATCAGTTGGCTCACAAGTTGCGGCGCCGTGCAGTTGACGCCGATTGCTACCACCTGCGGGGAATCCGCCACTGCTTCCGCGCAATCCTGCAAGCTCTCACCGTGAGCCACATACTTGCCGTCGCGGCAGGTGAACGAAATCCAGGCCGTGACTTTCGGGGACAACTCCAGTGCTCGCAGAATGGCGCGTGCCTCTTCGAGCGAAGGAATCGTCTCCAGCGCCACCACATCGGCGCTCGTCTCCGCGGCTACGGCCACCCGCTCGGCGTGGAAGGCAGTCAGTTGATCGAAACCGATTTCGTATCGCCCGTGATATTCCGCGCCATTGTGCAGTGCGGCGCCGTACGGCCCCAGCGATACCGCAATCCAAACGCGCCGCCCGCTCTCCCGCGCATACTCTTGTTTCGCTTGCTCAGCGATCTCCACGGATTGCCGCAGCGCGCGCTCCGCCTCGCGCGCAGTGCGCCCCAGCTCGCCATATCCTTTTGCCGACACCTGGTAGCTCGCCGTCGAGATGCAGTCGGCCCCGGCCCGCAGATAATCCAGATGCACGGCGGCGATCGTCTCGGGCGCGGAATCCAGCACATGCGCCGACCACAGCGGCCCGGAAATATCGCATCCGCGCCGCTCCAGTTCCGTCGCCATGCCGCCGTCGAGCACGCGAACAGCGCCGAATTCGAGATCGTCCCGCGATGTCACACCAGGAGGCCTCCGACGATTTCTCTTCAGTTGGAAAGTGGGGCGCGCGGTACGGGAATCCGGCTCCGCGGTGCGCATCATTCACAGCCCGCCTTATCGATCCTTTGATACACTCAAGAGCATAGCGGACGCAGTAGCGGGGACGGCTCCAGGAGGTTCCTTGCGCCCGCTTCCTTCAAACACGTTCGGGGAGTGGCTCAGCCTGGTAGAGCACCTGGTTCGGGACCAGGGGGTCGGAGGTTCAAATCCTCTCTCCCCGACCATTTCATACCAACAACTTAGCTGGGCTGAGCGGCAGAATTTCCGCTGGGGCACCCCCAAAAGGGCACCCATTCGGCATTCTGGCCTTCAGGCTTGGGGTCTGTGTTTTCGGCCTGGGTCGGCGGAGTCGCTGCCGGCACGGAGAATACAGCCGCGACGGCCTGCGACACAGCGGTTGCGCGCTCGTCCCACCAGCTCCGCGAGTATCCGTCGAGCGTCATGCCGATTTCCGTATGCCCCATGTTGTCGCGAATGGCTTCGGCGCGCGCTCCCGTCCGACGCATCAGGCTGGCATGCATCGTCCGGAAGCTACGAAAATCAACCGTTCTCGGCAGGCCGAGTTTTGTTGCCGCCGGCTTGATGTGCC
>JASIAO010000241.1 GCA_030041955.1 Acidobacteriaceae bacterium
CCCCGGCACCGGCGTCGCGCCCTTCCGCGCCTATCTGCAGCACAAGCAGGCCGGATGCGGCCGCTGGCCCATGTGGCTCTTCTTCGGCGACCAGCGTGCCGCCCAGGATTATCTCTACCGCGAGGAACTCGAAGCCTGGCATCAGAACGGCCTGCTCAATCGCCTGGATACGGCATTCTCCCGCGATCAGGCCTTCAAGATTTACGTCCAGGACCGCATCCGCGAAAACTCAGCCGAAATCTGGCGCTGGCTCGATCAGGGTGCGTACTTCTACGTCTGCGGCGACTCAAAACGCATGGCTCCCGACGTGGAAACCGCGCTGTTGCAGTCCATTGCCACGCACAGCGGCCGCGGCCCCGAATACGCGAACGAGTACCTGGCTGCGATGAAGAAGCAGAAGCGCTATCTGCGCGACGTCTATTAGCGAATTCTTCGTCGATTTGCGATGGCTCTTTGCAATACCAATCGGCTCTGATATTCTGAAACTCAGAGATTCAGCCATGGAAACCGCTCGCATCGGCAAACGCGGAACCCTCGTCATCCCCGCCAAACTCCGTCAGCGTTTCGCCCTCCGGGAGGGAGACCTTCTGGTCACCGAGGAACGCGAAGACGGCATCCTGCTGCGTCCCGCCGTCGCCGTTCCTGTCGAAATCTACACGCCCCAGCGCAAGGCCGAGTTTCTGTTGAATAACGCGGTTACGCAGGAGGACTACAACGAATCCTGCCGCATCATCCGCGAAGATTTCGGCCTCGATCCCACGAAAATTCCGTTCACCGAGGACGTCCGTCGCGAGGACCTTCCCACGAAGCAGGAATTCCGGCGGCAGATGAGGCAGATTCACCGAAACCTGGCCAGGCGCCGTGCCTGAAATCCTGCGCGTCTTCGTCGATGCCAACATTCTGTTCTCGGCCGCGTACCAGGCAGACCACGAATTCCTGCAATTCTGGGCGGAGCCGCGCGTCGTCTGCCTGACGTCCTTCTATGCGGCCGACGAAGCACGTCGCAATTGCATGAGCGACGCGCAGAGAACACGGCTGGAAGCTCTGCTGGAGCAGACCCATTTCGTATCGGACGCGACCGGATCCACGCTCCCCGCGCAATTTAGGTTGCCACCAAAAGACCAGCCCATCCTCGCGGCGGCTTTGCAGGCCGGCGCCGATTACCTGATAACCGGCGACAAGAAGCATTTTGCAGAATGGATGGGCAAACCAATTCCCACACAGGTGGGGGCCCTCACGATCCTGCGGCCGAGACAGCTTCTACAGCTACTGGCCCGTCCATCCTGAGTCTGTCGCTCCGATTCTTGTCTCCGCCTGCTGCTCTCTCAGCCTCTCCACCACCACCGGCGCCAGATGCGACACATTCCCCGCGCCCAGCGTCAGGATCGCGTCGCCCTCCTTTGCGCGCCCGGTCGCCCTCGCGATCGCCTCGTCCGGCGTCGCCGCGTATTCCACCCGGTCCCGCCCCCTCTGGCCAGCTCGGATCGCCGCAACCAGCGCCTGCGCCGTCACCCCCGCAATCGGCTCCTCGCTCGCTGCATAGATGTCCAGCACCTCCACCGATGCCGCATCGTCGAACGCCGTCGCGAACTCCGCCATCAGGTCGCGCGTCCGCGTATATCGATGCGGCTGGAAGATCACGTGCACCGCGCCGAAGCCGCATTCCTTCGCCGCCCGCAGCGTCGCGCGAATCTCCGTCGGATGATGCCCGTAATCGTCAATAACCGTCACGCCGCGCACGCAATCCTTCGTCTGAAACCGCCGGTCCACTCCGCGAAACGTCCTCAGACCCGCCGCAATTGCCTCCGGCTTGATCTCCAGCTGCGTCGCAATCGCCACCGCTGCCGTCGCGTTCAGCACGTTGTGCATCCCCGGCACCTGCAGCTCCAGCGGCCCATAAACCTCGCCCGCGGCCGCAACCTCAAACCGCGACCGGCAGATTCGCCCATCCTCGCATTCGTTCAGCGGAGAAGCAGGCAACATCCGCACCACAAAATCCGCCTGCGGTGAGGCTCCATACGTGAACACCCTCCGCTGCACCCGCGGCAGCACCGCCGCCAGTTGCGGATTGTCCGCGCACGCCACGCACGCCCCGTAGAAGGGCACTTTCTCCATGAACTCGACGAATGCGTCCTCCACGTCCGCCATGTCGCGATAGCAATCCATGTGCTCGCGGTCCAGATTTGTCACCACCGCCAGAATCGGCGACAGCCGCAGAAATGACCGGTCGCTCTCATCGGCCTCCGCCACCAGATACTGGCTCTGTCCCAGCCGCGCGTTTGACCCCATCGTGTCCACGCGCCCGCCCACTACCACCGTGGGATCGAGACCCCCAGCCGTAAGCACCTGCGCCACCATCGACGTGGTCGTCGTCTTGCCGTGCATGCCCGCCACGGCGATGCCGTACTTCAGCCGCATCAGCTCCGCCAGCATCTCTGCGCGCTGGATCACCGGAATCTTCCGCGCCCGCGCCTCCGCGACCTCGGGGTTCTGTTCGTGGATCGCCGAGCTCACCACCACCACCCCCGCGCCCACCACGTTGGCGGCCGCGTGACCCTCGAACACCGTCGCGCCCAGCGCTGCCAGCCGCTCCGTCACCGGCGACCGCTTCAGATCCGACCCGCTTACCGGGTAATGCAGGTTCAGCAGGATCTCCGCGATCCCGCTCATCCCGATTCCGCCGATCCCAATAAAGTGAACGCGCTGCGCCTTGGCAAACATAGATCAGTAGCCTCTGGTAAGTTGCTTCTGAATGGATTTCCCCTTGAACCGGTTGGATCTTCCACCCTGAAGCGGCACGGCTGGTAGGCGCGTGCTTTAGCGCGCGCGCTTTTGATTGCAGGTTCAATCGGGCTTTAGCCCCTGAGGCACGTCTTTCGAGCCTCCCTCAATCGAAGCTAACATGCCTCGATCCGGTCTCTGGAGCCTGTTCTTAACTTTCGCGCAGGCGGCGTTGCGAGAGAAAACCGCGCCAGACGA
>JASIAO010000242.1 GCA_030041955.1 Acidobacteriaceae bacterium
GGCCTGGCGCACCACTCGCCTCATCGAGCTCGCCCGCGAAAGCAGCGCCCAGGGCCGCCGCCTCCACGTGGACTTCAGCAACCAGCCATAACCATTTGATTTCTCTCCGTTCTCTGTTTTCTCTGTGGTGAAGGTCTCTGCCTTTCCTCCGGACGATCCGGCAGAGCGCCTCGCATCGGCTGCAAATTTTTCCCGGCTCCCTCGCACCCCATAACACATCTATACTGAAGTCCCCAGGCGTTCCCTCCATGCCCATCGCACTCGACTTCTTCGTCCGTTACGGCTACCTGATCGTGCTGCTGTGGGTTCTCACGGAGCAGCTCGGCATCCCCATCCCCAGCACCCCGCTCCTCCTCACCGCCGGAACCCTTACCGCGACCCACAAGCTCCATCTCGGCGGCGTGGTCGCCGCCGCCCTCGTCGGCAGCCTCATCGCCGACTCCGTCTGGTATCTCTTCGGCAAGCGCTACGGGGCCGCCGTCGTCCGCCTCGTCTGCCGCCTCAGCATGGAAAGCTCCGCCTGCGTCCGCAAAACCGAGGGATACTTCACCCGCCGCGGCGCAACTGCCCTGCTTTTCGCCAAATTCATTCCGGGTCTCGGCACCGTCGCCGCCCCCATCGCCGGCCAGATCCGCATGGGCTACACCAGATTCCTCGCCTTCGACGCTGCCGGCATTCTCCTCTGGTGCCTCAGCGTCACCCTCGGCGGCCGCTTCTTCGGCGACATCCTCAAGCGCAATCCGCACGCCCTCGCCACAGTCGGTCACTTCGCCGTCGCCATCTTCGCTCTGCTGTTTATCGGATTCCTGGCCTGGCGCATGCTCCAGCGCCGCGCCTTTCTGCGCTCCGTCCGCATGGCCCGCCTCGAACCGCGCGAGCTCCGCCACATGATGGACTCAGGCGAGCCCGTTTTCATCGTCGATCTGCGCCATCCGCTCGACTACCTGCCCGATCCGCGAACCCTCCCCGGCGCGCTCAGCCTTACCCCCGACAAGCTCGTCGAGCAAAGCCACCGCATCCCTCGCGATCAGGAAATCGTCCTTTTCTGCACTTGTCCCAGCGAAGCCACCGCCGCCAGGATGGCGCTCACTCTGCACAAGATGGGCATCAGCCGCGTACGCCCACTCCGCGGCGGCTTCGACGAGTGGAAACGCCTCGGCTATCCCCTCGTCGACATCGCCTCCGAAACCGCAGCTTAGTTTCGACAGGTGCGGGCCGGCAGCTGCGGGCTGGCAGGTGCGGGCTTCAGCCCGCACATTCACAATCGTGAGAGCAACCCGGCTTCAGCCCCTGAGTGAATGAATCCCCCGCAGCGCCGCGCACGCGCGCTCCAGGTCCTCATCCCGCTTCGCAAAGCAGAATCGCAGCAGATTCTCGCCGCGTCCGTCAGCAAAAAACGCCGTTCCCGCAACCGCGGCCACGCCCGTCTCTCGCAGCAAATTCCGCGCTTTCTCCCGTGCCGTCTTTCCCGGCAATCCGCTTGAGTCCGCCAGTACGTAGTACGCTCCGTCCGGAACCGACGGCGTCATTCCCGCATCGCGCAGGGCCGCGCACAGCAGGTCGCGCTTCGCCTCGTACTCCGTCGCCAGCGCCTCATAGAACGAGTCCGGCAGCTCCAGCAGCCCCGCCGCCGCTCCATGCTGGAACGGCGAAGGCGCGCACACATACGTCAGGTCGTGAAAGTACCCAATCGCTCCCATCCACCGCCGGTCCGCTGCCAGATACCCCAGCCGCCATCCCGTGATGCTGAACGTTTTCGACAGCCCCGAGATCGTGATCGTCCGCTCGGCCATGCCCGGCAGCGTTGCCGGGCTGATGTGCTCGGCCCCGCCGTAGACGAAATACTCGTAAATCTCGTCGGTCAGCACAAACAGGTCGTGCTCCACCGCCAGCGCTGCAATCACCTCCAGTTCCGCGCGCGCAAACACTTTACCGCACGGGTTCGACGGCGAGTTGATCACGATCCCCCGCGTCCTCGGCGTAATCGCCGCCCGCAGCGCGTCCCGGTCCAGCTCCCAGTTCCTCTCGCTCAGCGGCACGCAAACGCACTGCACCCGCATCGCGCTCAGCGTGTTCAGGTGGTAGCCGTAAAACGGCTCGAACAGGATCACCTCGTCGCCGGGATCGAACAGGGCCATGCACGCCGCATAAAACGCGCCCGTCGCCCCCGCCGCGACCAGGATCTCTCCCTCCGCATCGGCCGCAATCCCGTTATGCCGCGCCAGTTTGTCCGCGATCGCCTGCCGCAACGGCGCAATCCCGTCCAGCCGCGTATAGATGTTGTATCCCTGTGCGATCGCCTCGATCGCCCGCGCCGCTACCGGCTGCGGAACCTCGGTGTCGCAGACTCCCTGCGCCAGGTTCACGCCGCCCACGCGCTCGCACTCCACGCTCATCGCGCGTATTTCCGATTGCACCAGGCCCGGCGCAATCGCGCTCAGCCTCAGATTCTGTGCCGCACTGCGCATTCGATACATCTACCACGCGGGAACGACTTCCATCCAGGCTGACCTGTACCCTGCACCCTGTACGCTGTTCTACTGGACTGTCATCGCTATGCACACCGCGCCCGAGCAGCTCGAATCCGACGACGTCGCCTGCGTGATCGACGTTCCATTCGTCGAATAAGCTGAAACCACCACCGTGTAACTCCCTGCGGTTGTCCCGTAGTTCGGCGAGGGCTGGTAGTGCTCGTAGCTGTATCGCGGATTGCACGCCGTCAGCCCCAGCACGCCCGCGCCGAGCAACATCGCCAGGCCCAGCGCCCGCAGCGCAACCAGGTTCCTGCGCCGGATCGCTCCCAGGCCCGCCAGCGCCAGGAATCCCGGAATCAGGAACGACGGGCTCAGGACTCCCGAGGGCGCCTCGGTCGTAATCTCCAGCGCGCTGGGCGTCGTGGAGTTCGCCGGCGGCGTCGCCACATCCGGATTGAATGCGCACGTCGATGCCGCCGGCAGCGACGAGCACGACAGGTTCACCGCCTCGGAGAACCCGTTCTGCGACGTGATAGTCAGATTCACCGTCTGGGATTGCCCCGGCGTCACCGTAAATGACGACGGACTCGCCGTCACCGTGAATCCCGGCAGCGTGCTGCTGTCGTCCGGCTCCACCTCCGTGCTCGCCGACGACCCCGCAAATCCCGTATCGCCGTGGTATACCGCCGTCACGGTCCGCGCCCACTGCGGCGGATTCGTCAGCGTCAGTGTCGCCGTCCCGTTGTGCACGAACACCGAGCCCAGCGACCCCCGGGTCGTCTCAAAGCTGACGGAGCCTTCGCTGACCGGATTCCCCGTCACATCGGCCACGTCCACCGTGAACGTCAGCGTGCCGTTCCCGTCCCGCTGCGCCATCACCTGCGTGCGCGTCGGCGCCTGCGCCTGGGCCAGCGCCGCAAAGCACGCCAGAATCCCTGTGGAAACGGCCAGCCGGAGAGCCTGCCGCGCTGCAATCTGCTTCCCGAACAGCGAAATCATGCTTGAGGAACTTCCTTAAGATAAAACTCCGCCCAGGATTTTGCCCCACTCAACTCTGCCTCCTGTGCTGGAAACTCCATTGTAGCTGACATGAACCACCCCTGGGCATA
This sequence comes from Acidobacteriaceae bacterium, assembly GCA_030041955.1. Lineage (GTDB taxonomy): Bacteria > Acidobacteriota > Terriglobia > Terriglobales > Acidobacteriaceae > Palsa-343. The sequence continues at coordinate 3,584 of JASIAO010000242.1, forward strand.
CCCCCCTCGCTGCACACGCCCGGCCCCGCGCGTTACGATCATCAGTTGCCCAATTTTTGTTTTCTTTCGAGGTTCCGCGCCATGCCCACATCCCTTTCGCAGCGTCCGCAGCTCCAGTACCTCACCGCCGCAATCGACGAGCTGAAGCAGAAAGGCACGCACTTCCGCCTCCGCATCCTCGACGACGTCCAGGCCCCCGTCTGCACCTACGACGGCAAGCGCGTCATCAACCTCGCCTCCAACAACTACCTCGGCCTCTGCAACCACCCCAAACTCCGCGAAGCCGCCATCCAGGCCACCAAAGATTTCGGCGTCGGCTCCGGCGCCGTCCGCACCATCGCCGGCACCATGAAGATCCACATGGAGCTGGAAGAAAAGATCGCCCGCTTCAAGAACGTCGAAGCCTGCGTCGTCTTCCAGAGCGGATTCACCGCCAACGCCGGCACCGTCTCCGCCATCCTCGGCAAGGAAGACTTCATCGTCTCCGACGAGCTCAACCACGCCTCCATCATCGACGGCGCCCGTCTCTCCCGCGCCAAAATCAAAGTCTTCCGCCACAAGGACATCGCCCACGCCGAAGAAATCCTGCGCGAAATCCAGAACGAGCCCGGCCACAAGCTCCTCATCACCGACGGCGTCTTCTCCATGGACGGCGACATCGGCCCGGTCGACAAGCTCGCCGATCTCGCCGAGAAATACGGCGCCATCATGATGGTCGACGACGCCCACGCCTCCGGCGTTCTCGGCCGCAATGGCCGCGGCACCGTCGACCACTTCCACTGCCACGGCCGCGTCGATATTCAGGTGGGCACGCTCTCGAAGGCTGTCGGAGCCATCGGCGGATACGTCTGCGGTTCAAAAGACCTGATTGACTACCTCTACCACCGCGCCCGCCCGTTCCTCTTCTCCACCTCGCATCCGCCATCGGTCACCGCCACCTGCATCGCGGCCTTTGACCTGCTCGAATCCGAGCCCGAGCGCATTGAGCGTCTCTGGGACAACACCCGCTACTTCAAAACCGAGCTGGGCCGTCTGGGCTTCGACATCGGCGGCGTCACCACCCCCGCCAGCGAAACGCCGATCACGCCCATCATCATCGGCGATGGCCGCCGCACTATGGATTTCTCGCGCGCCCTCTTCGACGCCGGCGTCCTCGGCACCGGTATCGCCTTCCCGACGGTGCCCGAAGACAAAGCCCGCATCCGCACCATCATGACCAGCGAGCACACCCGCGAGCAGCTCGACCAGGCCCTCGAAACTCTGGAGAAAACCGCAAAGAAGCTCGGCATCCTGGCATAAGCGAATGTCATCCTGAGCGAGTTGTCCGAAATCGCTGCGCGAAAAGTTCGCGCAGCATCGATTGCAGGCAGCGAGTCGAAGGACCTGCGGTTGAAGCCCTTCAAAGTCCCACACGAACTCAGCCCCTGTGCAGGCGGAGCATTTTCTGATCACTGATCACTGATCACTGAGAACTGATCCGCCGCTGAGAACTGACTACTGATCACTCTTCGCAGCCTGCCCCGGAACCCCCATCCGGTAATCGGCGGGAACCGTGAAAAGACTCGGGTCCGGCTCGTTGCTGTTCAGGTCGGTCACCTGCATGGTGACGCTGCCGCTGCGCGGATCGTTGTGCCTGATCTCGAGATTCAACCGAAGATTAGCTGAATACCAGTACTCATCCGTGACCACCACTTCGGATCCGGTGCCGCTCACGTCGGGCGGCAACGTCTGCGTCACCCGGACGCCATGGACCTCGACGCCGTCCATGGTCCGGTAGCCAAGATCCTCAGTTTTCGTAAAGTCGCTGGGGGGCGTGCTCTGCGAGCTGGGTGAAGCAAAACCGTCCGTGGTATCCGTCCTTGGTGGCCGGTTCACCAGCGTCGCCGTATAAACCTTGCTCTGCGGATACAAATACTCCGTCTGGCGGCTCTGCGGATCGTAGAGGTGAATGGTCATCACCGGAGGCATCGCCGTCACCGAAGCGGGCTGGAGCGGCCGGAACTCGTTGTATATTCGCCCCTGGCTGTCGCGCGCGATGCGGCGCACGGACCAGAACTGCGCCGTCCCGCCGTCCGGCCGGATCGCCGTCCGCTGCACCGAGATTGTGCCGCTGAACGGCGCGTTCGGAATCGGCGTCACGAAGATGCCCCGCACCGGCGGCAGAAACACATGCTGCGGCGTCTGCGCAGCCGCCCCCGCCGCTGCGCCTGCCAGCGCCAGCATCAGGCACCCAACCGCGATCCTCGATCGCATCGGCAACCTCCGCCACCTGGCCTTCCAGCTTACCCCCGATCGCCGCCGCCGGACAATCGCCAAACCGCTCGCCGCCTCATCCCGCTCACTCCATCAGCCCCGCAAAGATGATCAGCGCCAGCCCGATCATCGTCGCCTCGTGACGCCCGGTGATCGCGCCCCCGCACACCAGCAGCGCCACCCCCAACGCCATCAGAAAATCGCTCAACCGATCGCAACCCCGTTCCACGCTCCCAATCATGCTCTCCATAATGCCCTCCTGACCCATCCAGCATCGCGCCCACCCGATCCTCGCAACAGTGCCCTTCGTCAGTAATCGGAGGTGACAAGTGTCAGCCCTCTTCCGCCGCTATACTTTCCTGAGAGGCTCCCTGTGCCCCACCTCGACCGCATCCTCACCCAAACCCGCGCCACCGTGGCCGACCGCCGCGCTCGCATTCCCCTCCGCGACCTCGAGCGCCGCGCCGCCGAGCACACGCCTCGCGGATTCGCCCGCGCTCTCCGTGCCGCCTCCGGCGCAGCTCCCGCCGTCATCGCCGAGCTCAAAAAAGCCTCCCCCTCCCGCGGCCTCATTCGCGCTGAATTCGATCCCGAATCCCTCGCCGCCGGATTCGAACGTGCCGGTGCCGCCGCGCTCTCCGTCCTCACCGACGAGCCTTTCTTCCAGGGCAGCCTGCGCAACCTCGAAATCGCCTCCGCCGCCACCCACCTCCCCTGTCTTCGCAAGGACTTCATCGTCGACGAGTACCAGATCGTCGAAGCCCGCGCCCACTCGGCCGACGCGATCCTGCTCATCACCGCCGCGCTCACCGATGACGAGCTGGCCCGCTTCACTACCGCCGCCCACGCGCACCAGCTCGATGTTCTCTGCGAAGTCCACACCTCCGAAGAACTCGAACGCGTCCGCTCGCTCGGCTGCGATGCTTACGGCGTGAACAATCGCGACCTCCGCACCTTCAAGATCAGCCTCGAAAACTCGCTGCATCTCGCCGCCCAGCTTCCGCCCCGCGCCGTCCACGTCGCAGAAAGCGGCATTCACACCGCGGCTGCGCTGCGCCGCCTCCACGCCGCCGGATACCACGCCTGCCTCATCGGCGAATCCCTCATGCGCCAGGCCGATCCCGGCGCAGCCCTCGCCTCCATGCTTCGCTCCGCCGCGCGCGAGCCCGTCGCCCCCCACGCCTGAGACCATGTGGATCAAAATCTGCGCCAACACGAACCTCAGTGACGTTCAGCTCGCCGTCGACGCGGCCGCTGACGCCGTCGGCTTCGTCTTTGCCCCCAGCCCGCGCCGCGTTGATCCCGCCCAGGTTGCGGCCATCAACCCCGGGCTGCCCACCGACCTCACCCAAATCGGCGTTTTCCGCACCCAGGCTTTCGACGAAATCGAATTCGCCCTCCACACCGCCGGACTGCATGGAGTCCAACTCCACGGAGAGCTCGATTTCCAGCTCGCGGAACGGCTGCGCAATGCATTCGATTCGAATTTCTTCCTCATCCAGTCGCTGCACTGGTCCCTTGACCGCGATCCCGCCGCTTCCGAGCGCACCCTCCGCGACGAGCTCCGCGCCATCGGCCGTCATCGCGCCGCCGATGCCGTTCTGCTCGATACCCGCACCGCCAAAGCCTCCGGCGGCACCGGCATTGCGTTCGACTGGGAGCGCGCCCGCGACGTCCTCGCCGCCGAATCCGGCAAACTGCGCATCATCCTCGCCGGCGGACTCAATCCAGCCAACGTCGCCGAGGCCATCCGTACCCTCCGCCCCTGGGGAGTCGATGTCGCCAGCGGCGTCGAATCGTTCCCCGGCAGAAAAGATCCCGCCCGCGTCCGCGCCTTCATCGTCGCCGCCCGCGCCGCCTTCGCCGAGATCGAGAACACCACGCCGCTTCTTCAGAAGTTTTCCTGAACTCCCGTCACAGCCCGGCGCTCCTCATTCGCCAGAGCTGATCCCCTGCTCGCTGCAACCTGGCGCCTGTCCCTGCGGTCGCATCTCACTCCCTATGCGCCATAAAGTCCTCGACCGCCAGCCCCGCACCTTCGCCCTCGTTCTCGACACCGGGGAGGAACTCGCCGCCGCGCTGAAAAAATTCGCTCACGACCATCACCTCGCCGGCAGCAGCTTCCACGCCATCGGTGCCTTCCAGTCCGTCCGCCTCAGCTGGTTCAACTGGGAGACGAAGCAGTACGAAACCTCCGTGAATCTCGATGAGCAGGTCGAGTTGCTCTCTCTCATCGGCGACATCGCCCTCAAAGACGGCGAACCTCAGGTCCACGCCCACGTGGTCATCGGCCGCCGCGACGGCACCGCCCACGGCGGACACCTGCAGCACGCCGTCGTCCGCCCCACCTGCGAAATCATCCTCATGGAAAATCCCGAACACCTGCAGAAGCAGCCCGATCCGGAGTCGGGGCTGGCCCTTATCCGCTTCTGAGAACGAAAAAGCTCTGGATTATCGCTCCGGAGCTTCCCCTCACTGCTGACCGCAGCGTGCGAAATCACTGCTCATTGTCCGCTGATCACTGATCGCTGTTTTTCTTCTCCGCTTCCCGATCCGCCTCGCGCGCCAGTTTCAGCGCGTGCCGTGTCGCCGAGTATTGCGCGCCAGCCAGCAGCAACAGCCCCGTCAGGAACGCCCAGATCATCAGCCCCACCGAGACCTCGAACGGCCCGTACACCGAGTTCAGATCCAGATGCGGCAGCACCAATATGTAAAGCAGCCGCCCCAGATCCCACATCAGCCCCATCACGACCGCCGTCGGCAGCACCGCGCGCATCGGTACTCTCCGGTTCGGCAGAACCCAGTAAATGATGAAGAACATCCCAACGCCCAGGAACGCCACCGCGATCTGCAAAAACATGTGGTGGATGAACCCATAGACGATGTTGTCGGTGTGCCCGAAGAACAGCAGGTCCAGAAACCCCGTCTGCATGGTCGCCATCAGCACGCACACCATCGCCAGCAGCCCGATCGCGAACGCCACGCCCAGTGACACCGCCTGGTTCATCACGTAGGAGCGGTTCTTCTTCACTCCCCACACCCGGTTCAGCGCGACCTCCAGCGGCAGAAACACGCCCGTAGACGAAATCAGCAGCGTCACCACCGAAGCCAGCTGCACGCTGCCCCGCGGATGCGCCAGCAGGCTCATGTTCCGCACCACGAAGTCCTGGTTCGAGGGCAGCACGTCGTGCAGCATCCCGCCGATCGTGTCCACCATTTTGGGCGAATGAAAGATCTGCCGCGCCACCGTGAACAGCATCACCATGAACGGAAAGATCGAGAGGATCGCGTTCGCCGCCACGCTGAACGCGTAGGTGTGCACCTCTGTCTGGCTCAGGTACTTCGCCAGTGCGACCACATCCGGCCACAATCCGCGCCCCTCAGGCCGCGCGGGTGGCTCCGGCCCCTCCAAAACGGCCGTCGCAGCCGCTGGTTCCGCGCCTTTCTGTTCGATGGCCGCCACCATGCCCTCATTTTACGGAAATCCTGGCAGTCGGCTTCCGCCTTTCCAGCAAGCGCGGGCCAGTGGCTGTCGTTGGTTCCGAAAGTAGGGGCTACTTTCGTAACTTCCTGCAAATTCTCTGTTTATTCGTAACTTTTCTCTTGATTTGAAATACGTTTCCTGCCATAACAGGAAGCACGATTCTCCTCCCCGGAGGCGGATCGTAATGGAAGGCCAGCATTTATTTGAAGTACCTGCGTTATCGCTTCTGTGGTTGTCCGGTAACCCACTGAGCTGCCCGTGACCGCCGACGCTGGGCGGGCAATGGCAGCTTTTGGTGTCTCTGATCCCTGCGCCCCGGCACAGGTTTCTAGCGACATCCCCGGCAATTGCAGATGCGCAATAGGGACCTACAACAATAAGGAGTCTCAGGTGAAAGAGCATGGTGTAGTGAAGTGGTTTAACGGCGCAAAAGGTTATGGTTTTATCCAGCGGTCGAGCGGCGAGGACGTTTTCGTCCACTTCTCCGCGATCCAGGATTCCGGTTACCGGACGCTCAACGAAGGCGAAGCCGTCGAGTTCGAGTGCCAGCAGGGCCCCAAGGGCCTGAGCGCGGCCAACGTCGTCCGCAACAGCGCCTGAAGCA
>JASIAO010000243.1 GCA_030041955.1 Acidobacteriaceae bacterium
GTCATGACGAGCGGCATGCCGGGATAGCGGATCCACATGTCGGCCCAGGTGGTGAGGTTGCGGCCGGAGGCGGATTGAAAGGCGGCGATAAGGTCGCTCCACGTGGCGTTGCCGTAGCGATGCTGGGCGAGATAGATCTGCAGGCCACGCTGGAAGGCCTGGTCGCCGAGAACGTAATTCAACTGCTTGAGAACGCCGGGCGCTTTGGAGTAGACGATGGCGCCGTAGGCGGATTTGGCGTCGTCGAGGTTGGGAATGTCCTGGTAGATGGGCGTGGTGCCCTGCGTTTCGTCGATGGCGTAGGCGGCGGGCTTGATGGACTCGTAGAAGTGCTGCCAGATGTCGTCGTTGGGGCGGAGCGCGGCGAGGGTCTTGTAGGCCATGTACTGCGCGAAGCCTTCCTTCAGCCAGAGATCGTCGAACCAGCGCATGGTGGTGAAGTCGCCGAACCACTGGTGGGTGAGCTCGTGGAGGACGAGGACCTGGCGGTTGAGCAGGTTGTCGGCGGTGGGCGCGGTGCGGAAGATGACGGATTCCTCGCGGAGGAAGGTGCAGCCGGCGTGCTCCATGCCGCCGTAAGCGAAGCCGGGAATGAGAACCATCTCGTATTTGGGAAATGGAAACGGCTGCGCAAAGTAATTCGACAGGAAACGGATGCCCTCGGCAGCGGTTTGCTGCACGGCGGGGACGGCGTCCTGCGCTTTGGCGACCTGGGATTTTCGCACCCAGACGTTGGGCAGGCCGGCGGTGGGATGCACGCTGACGAAAGGTCCCGCCGCAAAGGCGAAGAGGTAGGTGGGGATGGGTTCGGTTTGGTTGAAGCGGAAGACAGCGACGCCGGCGGCTCCGACGGTCGCAGCAATTCCGCCAGTGTTTGAGACGACGGTCCATCCCGCCGGCACGTCGACGGTGAGCTGGAAACGGGCTTTGAGGTCGGGCTGGTCGAAGCACGGGAAGGCCATGCTGGCGTCCATGGGGACGAAGAGGGTGTAGAGATATTCGGAACCGTCGTCATGATCTTCGTAGCGGGTGATGGCTTTGCCGGCGACGCCGATGTTGGCGGTGAAACGGGTGTCGATGGTGTTTTGGCCGGTGTGGAGCGCGGAGGCTGGCAGGACGACGTGGCCGTTTTGGATCGTGGCCGGGATGGCGGCGCCGTTCAGCGTGATGGAGGCGAGATGGCCGTCGCGGAAATCGAGCAGGAGCGGCGTGGAGGCGTCGCGAAGCTGGAAGCGGATCTGCTCGGTGGCCTCGGTCGAGGGGGCGTGGGGGACGAGCGCGTAGTGCAGATCGTAGTGCAGATCGGAGACACGGGCGGCGCGCTCGTGGGCGAGGGCGCGGGGAATGCCCTGAGGGACCTGGGCGGCATGGAGGGCAGGAGCGACGATCAGGGCGAAGAGAGCGATGCGGGACGCGGCGCGGAGGGTCAAAATCGGTTGCCTCGGTATTGCTTTAATCCAGCCACTATACCTGCGTTGCTGGAGTGAAATCGAGCCGAACAACCCGGCTTGTTACTGCGGCAATCCTATTGAGCGGGTAAGACTTTGCGTCCGCACGGGCACTCTTCCCTATCCATCCGCTGTGATAACAGGACGCCAATTCAGGAAAGACAAGGAGCAAGATTATGAGAAAGTCGCTCGCCGTATTCACCATCGGAGTGCTCGCTGCGGCGACCTCCGCCGTGGCCGTCGCGCAGGACAAGGTCGACACCGAGCTGAATGAAGCCACGCAGATTATGCAGGAGCTCACCGGGCCCCAGTCGACTGCCGGCATCCCCGACGCCATTCTCAAAAACGCGAAATGCATTGCCGTGATTCCCAAATTGCTGAAGGGCGGATTCATGGTTGGAGCCCAGCACGGCGCGGGCGTCGCCACCTGCCGCACTCCGGATGGCCGCTGGAGCCCGCCAGCGCCGTTTGACCTGTCGGGAGCGAGCTTCGGCGCGCAGATCGGCGGCGAAGAGATGGGCTACGTGATGATGATCATGAACGATGACGGCATGCAGGCGCTGAACTCGGGCCACTTTAAGGTCGGAGCGGGCGTGAACGCGGCGGCCGGTCCGGTGGGACGGGATGCGGATGCTTCGGCGGGCGTGAGCGCGGCGATCCTGACGTATGCGCGCGCCAAAGGCGCCTACGCGGGCGCGACCCTCAACGGGGACGAACTGAACCAGGACCACAAAGCCACGAAGGAACTGTACGGGCAGGAGGTGCCGTTCAGCACCATCCTGAATGGACAGGTGCATATGCCGGATCAGGGCCCGGCACGGGACTTTGTGAGGACCATCAATCAGGCAGTGGAGCAGGCTGCGCAGTAATCGCTGGCAAGAGGAAAGTCTGGAGCGGGGCTGCGGCCCCGCTTTTTCTTTGATCAAAGGCGATCGCGTAGACTGCGGCGTATGGACGCCGAGGAATTTCGCACGCTTGGTCATGAAGTTGTGGATCTGCTCGCGGAGTATTTCGAGGAGATCGAGCAGAAGCCGGTCTTTCCGGATGTGGAGCCGCAGGCGCTGAGGCGGCTGTTTGATGAATCGCTGCCGGAGGCGCCGATGGCGGCGGAAGCGGTGCTCGAGGAGGTGCGCGAGAAGCTGCTTCCGTATTGCACGCACGTGGGGCATCCGGGTTATATGGGGCTGATTACGCCGTCGCCGAATCCGGTGGGCGTGATTGGAGATTTTCTGTGCTCGGCGCTGAACCAGAATATCGGCGCGTATTCGATCGGTCCGGCGGCGGTGGCGATGGAGCGGCGGACGGTTCGCTGGCTCACCGATCTGGCAGGATACGGGCCGGGCGCGGGGGGAAATCTGACCAGCGGCGGGATGATGGCGAACTTTCTGGGTCTGAAGCTGGCGCGGGACTGGGCTTCGGGCGACCGGGCGCAGCATGACGGACTGGAGGGGCGGTGGGCGGTGTATGCGTCGGAAGAGCGGCACGTCTCGGTCGATAAGGCGGTGGACGCGATTGGGCTGGGGCGGAATGCGCTGCGGGCGCTGCCGACGGATGCCCGGTTCGAGGTGCGGCTGGATGCGCTGGAGCAGGCGATTGCGGAGGACAAGGCGCGGGGGATTCGTCCGATGTGCATCGTGGGGATTTTCGGGACGACGAATACGGGAGCCGTGGACAACATCCGCGAGCTGCGGAAGATTGCGGACCGCGAGCGGATGTGGCTGCATGCGGATGCGGCGTATGGCGGCGGCATGCTGCTGTCGCGGCTGGCTCCGATGCGGGAGCGCGGGCTGGAGCTGGCGGATTCGATCACCATCGATCCGCACAAGTGGTTCTATGCGCCGCTGGACGCGGGCGCGGTGCTGGTGAAGGACGAGCGGCGGCTGACGGCGTCGTTCGGAATGAAGCCGTCGTATCTGACGGATGAGATGGAAGGCGCGAACGAGCGCTATCAATATTACGTGCATGGATTCGAGCAGTCGCGGCGGTTCCGCAGTTTGAAAGTGTGGATGAGCTTTAAGCGATACGGGGCGGCGCAGATCGGGGAGTGGATCGACAACAACGTGCGGCAGGCGCGGCACCTGTACGAAATGGTGGCGGAGCGGCCGGAGTTCGAAGCAGCGAGCGAGCCGCCGATGTCGGCGATCTGCATCCGGTGGTGCGGGACGGAAATGGATGCTGCGGAGGCGAAGCGGTTCCACGCGCAGGTGGTGGAGCGGGTGGAGAAGAGCGGAGAGTTCTGGATTTCGACGACGGAGCTGAAGGGGAAGACATGGTTCCGGATTAATCCGGTGAACTTCAGGACGCGGACGGAGCACATGGATCAGTTGCTGGCGCTGCTGGAGCAGGAGTGCCGCGCGATTGCAGGCTGACGGAGGGCAGCGAACCAGACGCGGGGCGCGATCATCCCACCTGAGAAGGACTTCCGGAGGGAGAAACGGTGCCGAATCCATCGACAGTGAAGCGGGCTAAAGAGGACCTGCGCGAGGGCAAGGCGCCATCGACGGCGGCGGGAGAGTTCGTTCACGAAGAGATCGAGCACGTGCGGGAAGGCAAGCACGGGGCGCGTTCGCCGCAGCAGGCGGTGGCCATTGGGCTGAGCAAGGCGCGGCGGGCAGGGATTCCGCTGAAGCCGCCGGCGAAGGGCAAGACCAGCGCGAGCACGCGGACGAAGGCGAAACGCGACTACCGGAAGGGGCAGTCGGGCAGCAAGGCGAAGCCCTCGGCGCGGCGGTCGCGGGCGCGCGAGGAGGCGCTGAAGCGGGAGCCGAAGTCGACGGCGTCGCGGCGGTCGCTCTCGAAAGCGACGAAGAAGGCGGCGAAGAAACGGAGCGCGAGCAGCCGGAAGTCGGCGGCGAAGAAGGCCGTGCGGACCAAAGGGCCAGCCGGGCGGAGGCGGGCGGCGAAGAAGGCCGCGCGGACACGGGCTCGGGGATAGCGGCCAGGGTGACGGGGTGGGTTCGAGGGGATTTGCGGGTTGGCAAGAGTCCCGTATCCTATAAAGGATGGGCGTACGTTGCCCCAAATTCCTCTGAGGAGATTGGTATGGCAGAGAACGTGAAGAAGGCGAAGGCACCGGCAGCGCCGCGGAAGACGACGGCGAAGAAACAGACAGCGGAGCCCAAGTCCGCGCCTGTGGAGATGAAATCCGCACCGGCGGAGTCCAGACCGGTGTCGCACGACGACATCCGGCAGCTGGCCCACCGGTATTGGGCGGAACGGGGTCATCCGCATGGGCAGCCGGAAGTGGACTGGTTCCGGGCGGAGCAGGAGCTGCGCGGCAAGGCCTCGTAAGGGCAATAAATACGTTGGCTAACCCAACGGCGCGTCAGTCATAAAGCAGGTGATTTGGGTCCAGCCAAATGACGTAGAAGATTTCCTCCACCAGCAATCCCGCGACTCTCCATGGGCGGTTTGTAAGGAGATCGAATTGCCACGCCTCTTCGTAAGCAAGCTGGTCTGTATCCACGGATGTGAAGCCATTGGGTTCTGTGGTTCGGCTGAAGTCGATTACGTGTCTGCGGTCTGGATTGTTCTGGTCTTGGAAAACCTCTACAGGGAGATGGCTATAGCCTTTTAACCTCTCGATGAGAGGACACCAGAATTCGATGGGGCAATCCTCCGCGCGAAACTTGGGATTTGCGCTGTCGAGGTGCTTAAAGGAGAACTGGATCAGCCTTCGATCAGGCCTTGGTTCAGGCGCAGGAATGACGATCTTTTCAGCGGTCATCCCTATGTCGCCTGGCGAGTTCGCGGTAGTACGACTTCATGCTGACCTGACTGATCACCGCATGTGAAGAAGCGTCCGAGGGGATGCCCTTTCGGGCATCTTTCCACGGGTCCTCCATATGCGTCAGTCTCTCAAGCTGCGTTGCGCTCAGCGACCCATATTTGCTGATGACTTCCGCGAGATACGATCTCAGGCCTGCGTCGTCCACCGGCGTCACAGGTGCCGTAATTGGGTTCCAGCGGTACTCCTTAAATCTGCGGAAGACCTTGGGGACGACTGGACCATGCACCCAAGCCTCGAAATCCTCGTCGAAGAGGGGCTCGTCCGCACACGCCAAAACCCACGCCTGAGCGTAGTAGAGGAGTTTCTGAAGCTTAAGATTTGTGATCGGTTCACCGCGCTCACGCGAAAGCTGAATAATGGTATCCGCGATCTGATCTACGCTGTATGTAGCTGACATTGCTCCTCCTTTCCCCGGCTTCGGCTGATAACCCTACACCATTAGACTCGGGTTTTGCATTACCGATTCGGGCCATGTCCTCCGAAGGTAACGCTGGATGCGCCAATGCTGTTCTCGCATCTCATTGATGATTGGATGGTTGCTACGCTGGTATGATGTGCCTGTGACGGACCAAAAAGACCCGCGCTGTCCCGAACGAGACAGGTTCAAGGACGCTTTGGCTTCCGTGCTGGCGGTAAAGCCAGCCGATATGCGGGATGCTCTCGCCAAAGCCAAGGACGAGCCGCCTTCTCCGCGTACGAAATACAAGTACGACCCCGAAGAGGACCGCTCCTAGAACGGAATGGAGTCTTTGGGGTCCTCCTTCCCCGTTAGATCGTTCCAGGTGAGCCGCCGACCTGCGACCTGCGCCAATGCCTTGGCGAAACGGGTTCCGTCATTGTGATTGATTCGGTTGTTAAATCTGAAGACCTGCTCATCGACGTAACGCGACAGATGGAAGGGTTCCACAGCAACGTATGTGCCCTTCAGGGTTCGCTTGAGCAAAGACCAGAAATTTTCAATACCCTGCGTGTGAACGCTGCCGCGAACGTATTCCTCGATATGCGTAACCGTCTCATGCACAAATCCATTTAAGCGGAGACGGTCGTAGCCCATGTGTCCGTCCGTGTAGATCGTCGCGCCGCGTTCGATGTGGCGGAAAATCTCATCCTGTAGAACTTCGCGCGTGACTTCGGGAATCAGCTTGGCGCGGACTTGGCGCGTTTCACGATCTAACATTCCCAGCACGGCAATCTTGTTGTCGCCGCCATGCCCTCCGACCTTCATGCGTAATCTGCGGGATCGGTGCATCTTCGAGGGAACCGGGCCAACAAAAACTTCATCGATTTCCGCTGGGCCGTGCTCCACCTTGGCTGGCTTCAGGTCCTTCAGCACAAGACGCAGCCGTTGTAACAGATGCCATGCTGACTTTTGCGAGACGCCGGTGGCCCGTGCGACTTCGTAACTGCTCACGCCATTCTTGCAATTGCGGAGCATCCACAGAGCCGTGAGCCAAATATCCAGGCCGAGCGGCGAATCCTCAAAGATCGTGTCCCCCTTGACCGAGAACTGCTTGCGGCACGAGTAGCACTTCCACCGCCGCTGTGTCTTCAGCCAGTAGTGCTTGCGCTCACCCTCTGCCACGCCGCACTTCGGACAGGTCGGCTTGCCATGCGGCCAACGGAGCGCAGCCACGGCGTCTATGCAGTTCTGCGGATCGGAATACCACCGAATGGCTTCCATTAACGTCTTCGGAGAATGTATCAGCCGCTCCATACTTGGAGATTATGCTTGAGCGGTCATGTAATGTCAAGCGAATTATTCGTTAGCATCTATAACCGACTCGATTAAGACTCCCATCGCGACTGGATTCCTGTGCTCCCTTGCCGCATCCTTATATTCAGATGGAGTTGAAACAAGTGCCACATTATCAATTATTTGAACAACAATACGCGGTACAACTTCGCCACCGTAAACGGGCACTCTGATTACCTGACCAACGGTCATCGCATCACCTCAGCGATGATTCTATGAATTCCGTAGGAAACATTCAAAAAAAGTCGGCCTTTTCCGTGCTAACGAATTCGACTGTGGTACTATCGAATTGCCGTTGGAATTAGGAGGGCCGCGATGGCCGAAGAAGCTAAGATTCAAGTGCCGTATGTGCCTTACCAGACATTTAATAGCGCGATTGAGCAGATGGAGCACACGCTGCCCCCTAAGCTCGATAAGACAATGTGGCCGTCCTATTCAGGTGCGATCCAGACGCAACTATGGAGCGCGCTTAGATTCTTCAATTTAGTGAACGCAGACGGCACGCCTACCGAGACGCTGGCACAGCTTGTGCGAGACAAGCCGAATCGCAAGACGAACATGCAAAGCCTGCTGCGGACCTACTACCCCACGCTAATGGCGCTCGATCTCTCCAAGGCAACGTTGGGGCATTTTAATGGGGCGATGAAGGAGTTTGGACTCAGCCCGGAGACGCAGAAAAAGGCCAGTTCCTTCTTCTTGCAGGCCGCCAAAGCATCTGGGATGGAACTTTCAAAGTTCATCCTTAGCAATACCCGCACGCCAGGAGCGAAGAGAGCGAAGCGCAATGCAGGGACTCGACAAAAGGGTAACGGAATTAGCCAGCCCCCTGTCACCCCCGCTGCCCAATTTGGCACGGGACCCTCATTAACGATCCAACTGGAGAAGGGAATTACCTTGACCCTCGCTGCCAGCGCAGACACTTTCAAAATGGCTGGCACGGATCGGGAATTTGTATTGCAGCTTCTTTCGCAAATGGAGAGCTATTCCAGCGGTTTGATCGATGATACCGACTCTGAAGAATTCTGCGAAGAAGGCGAAAATAATTCTGCAAAGTAAAGGAGCCGCCCGTTGCAGCGGACGGCTCGGAAAGGAGGATATTTCGATGGGACCAGTGACGATTCGCATCGAGACCAGGCACGCCATCGTCGTGATCAGCGGCGACGGCACCGTGGTCGTTATCCCCAAATCAGGGTAGCGTAGCGGCCACCCTCGCGGCTATGGCCTGATCAGCCGAAGCCTGTACAGTTTTAGCCTTCTCCATCGCCCAGCGTTGCTTAGCGGCTCGCTGGGCGATTTCCTTTCTCCGCTCTGGCGTCATCGACGCAGCGCGTGCGGGACCGCCCTTCAAACCACCACGTCGCCCCAGGGAGACAGCGGCGGGGTCCTTCGTCTTTCCAGCGGCAATGCTTACAATCTTTTGGCCGCGTCCCATCTAACCATTATGCTTGAGCGGTCCCGCAGGATGCAAGCGGATTCTGCAAGGGCGATGGGTTAGCCTGCGTAGTTAGTGCCCTCGTAAGTATTTAATAATAAAACACTTAATGTCGATTTCTGACGGCGCTTCGCGACGTGAGGGTGGTGTTGTGTCTGTGCGACAGCGATCAGTTTTGAGTGATCAGCGATCAGTGGTCGGTGATCAGTGATCAGTGATCAGTGATCAGTGATCAGTGATCAGTGATCAGTGAGAGCCGAATCCATTGAGGAGCCATGGCGATGCGTTTCCCGAAGCTGCGTATGGATGAGACCCGTCCTATTGGGACGGCGGAGCCTGGACGAGGCGGGCGGTGGTGACGAGCTGTCCGGTGTGGCGCTGGGTGTGGTCGGCGCAGTGGACGAGCAGTCCCGCGACGGTGGTGGGCAGCGCTTTGCGGCCGACGGCGCGGG
>JASIAO010000244.1 GCA_030041955.1 Acidobacteriaceae bacterium
GCCTGGCCGTACGACGCGATCGCGCTCGCCTCGTCGTCCTTCACATCGAACACGGTGTAGAGCTTCGTGATCTGCAGCAGATCGTGCACCTTCCGTGTCAGGTTCAGCAGCTTCAGTTCGCCGCCCTGATTGCGGACCGTCGTGTACGCGCTTACCAGTTCGCCAATGCCCGAGCTGTCGATGTAGTTCACATCGCCCAGGTTCAGCAGAATCTTCTTCTGCCCCTTCCCAAGCAGATCACGGACCGCGTCGCGCAACTGCACGCTGCCCTCGCCGAGGGTGATCCGTCCGCCCAGGTCCAGAATCGTTACCCCGTCCACGTGACGGGTGCTGATTTTCATGCTCACGAGAAATCTCCTCCTTGGAAATCTTGTAGTGCGGAAAACTTTAGGCACCGGTTGGAGCGGTTCCCAGATGCTTGATCAGCGTCAGCTCGGTTCCGGGATGTAATTGCCTGAAGTGTACCTCATCCATAAACGACCGAATGAGGAAGATCCCGCGGCCTGAACCGCGCAGCAAGTTCTCTGGAGCGAGCGGATCCGGCAGCGTCGACGGATCCAGCCCCTTGCCCTCATCCGTTATCCGGATCACCAGCGACGTCCCCGTGTTCTCGAACGACGCTGTCATCCGCTTTTCCGGATCGTATGCGTTCCCGTGCAGCACCGCATTCACCGCTGCCTCGCGGACCGCCATTGAGATCCGGAAGATATTGTCCTCGTCTACACCCGCCTTGCGAGCCATCTGTTCGGCGGCCTCTTCCACCTTGTTCACGCTGTCCAGCGAGGAATCCAGGGTGTACGTGATGCGGCTTGCCTGCTGTCCTGTCAAATGCCTTCCTCGCTCGGCGGAACGCTGTTTTACCCGTAGGCGCAGTTTGCTTGCTGGCAGCGCGGATGTCAAGCATGGCGCTCGCTGCGCCCACTGATTCCCGCGCAACAATTCTCTCCGCTTCGCGTTCATTCCTTGCAAGAGACGGCAAACGGTTCCGAAGCTCGAAAGCAGTTCGAAGCGGAACCTGAGGAGGTCTCGCCATGAAACGTATCCTTCGCGCACTCGCTTGTACCGGCATTCTGGCCACCGTCGCGGCAGCGGCCCAGGCCCAGATCTTTGTCGGCGTTCGCGCTCCCCTCCGGCCCGCACTCATGGTTGCGGCCCCGCCCTGCCCCGGCGTGGGCTACGTCTGGGCGCCCGGCTACTATGCCGGCGCTGCCTGGGTTCCCGGCCGCTGGATGTATCGCGGTTATGGCCGCGTCTACGCGCCCGCCTACCGGCGCGATTACCGCTACGGCTACCACGCGTATCCCGGCCGCTGGCGTCGCTGAGCACCAGGATGTTTCGGGCGCGTCTCCCGGACGCGCCCTCGAACCGGAGACCCGGTTCCACGCACCCGTCGAAGCTCCCCGCTTCCGGGTGCGTTTCGCTTTTCGCAACGATTTTTCCCGTCCCGAACTACCCGCCGGCGTTACGATTATCCTGCTCCTCCGGGGAACCATCCGCCCGTTCCCCGCGTACCTTTTTCTGAACGCCTTTGGAGGCTCTCGATGGCCGGACTCATCGGTGTCGGACTCTACTTTCTGCCCACTTTGATCGCTGTGGCCCGCCAGACCCATAACACTGTGGGCATCTTCATGCTCAATCTCTTCCTCGGCTGGACCGGCATCGGCTGGATTATCGCCCTCATCATCGCCCTCTGCTCCTCACCCTGGCCACGGCATTGCTACTATTACTATCCTGCGGGCTACTACCCTCCGAATCAGATCCCTCCCCCTCCTCCCCGCTGGTAGCAGGGGTTGCCCGGCAACGCAGTCTGAGGGCCGATTTTCCTCCCGGGAATCCCACAACTTTTTGCGGCGTCTAATGTTATTAGGAATAGCAAGGTCGGCCGGCCTCCCCTAAAATGAGCCCGGCTGGCCGTCAGATCGAGGCAAATGCATCGACGGTCTGACAGGAGGTTTCTTATGCGCTCTATGCGCTACGTTTTGATGGCTGCGCTGCTGGCTCTGCCCTTCACCTTGGCAAAGCCCGCCCAGGCCCAGGTCGCCGTCGGCATCGGCATCGGCCCTGTCGTCGGCTACCCCGGTTACTACGACATGGCCGGCCCTCCGGACTGCGAGTGGGGTTACTACTCCTATTACCCTTATGACTGCGCTCCTTACGGCTACTGGGGTCCTGACTGGTTCGCCGACGGCATCTTCATCGGCGCGGGCCCATGGTTCGGCGGCTGGTACGGACATCCGTGGGGCTGGGGCTGGGGCCGCGTCGGTTACGGTGGCTGGGGCCGCGCTGGATTCGGCTACGGCGGTTATGGCCGCGCCGGCTACGGCGGCTTTGGCCGAGCCGGATATGCTAACGGCTTCCGTGGCGGCTATGCCGGCGGCGTCCGCGGCAGCTATGGCGTCCGCGGCGCCTACACCGGCGGCTATCGCGGTGGGTACGCGGGCGGCTATCACGGCTATGCCGGCGGATTCCGCGGCGGCTACTCGGGCGGCTTCCACGGCGGAGCAACCCGCGGCTTCAGTGGCGGCGGCTTCCACGGTGGTGGTGGCGGACACGGCGGCGGACACCGCTAACCCAGCCTGAACCAATGATCAAGGCCCGCTCTTCGGAGCGGGCCTTCGCGTTCCCGGAAATGTCTTTCGTTATCTATGGGCGTCCCGCTGCGGAGCCTCGTCCCGCAATTTCCATCGCCATCGCCGCAATCCGCTCCGCGGCGTCCGGATGCGCCAGCGTTCTCGCCTTTTCCGCCATCGCGTTCAGCCTCGCTCGATCGCCCAGCAGCTCCGTCAGCGCCCCCAGCAGTCGATCTGCCGTCATCTCCGGCTCCAGCAGCATCTCCGCGGCGCCCGCCTGCGCCAGCACTTCCGCGTTGCGCCGCTGGTGATCGTCCGCCGCCTGCGGAAACGGAATCAGCACCGCCGGCTTGCCCGCCGCACACAGCTCTGCCACCGTCGACGCCCCGCTGCGCGACAACACCAGGTCCGCCGCCGCAAATCGCCGGGGCATATCGTCCAGGAACGCTTCCACGCGCCAGCGCTCCCGCGGTGCACCGCTCGCCTCGTACGCAGCCAGCGCAGTCTCCGCGTGCCGCTGCCCCGCCTGATGCAGAATCGTCAGTCCCGGCACGGCCTGCAGCAGCGCCGCCGCAATCATCGGCATCGTTGCATTCAGCACCCGAGCGCCCTGGCTTCCGCCAAACACCAGCAGATGCGGAGCCGCTTCCGCCGGCCGCGCCTCCAGCCGGAAAAACTTCGCCCTCACCGGGATCCCCGTCACCTGCGCGCCGCGAAAATACGTCGCTGCCGGAGCAAAATTTACCGCCGCGGCCTTCACCCAGCGCCCAACCAGCCGATTCGCCATGCCCGGCACGGCATTGGGCTCAAATGCGAGCGTTGGCACACCTTTCAGGATTGCCGCACCCATCATCGGCCCCGACGCATACCCTCCCACGCCGATCACTGCATCCGGCCGAAAGCCCCGCAGCAATCCCATGCACTGTGCGAATCCCCGTGGCAGATCCGCCAGCGTCCGCAGCCGTGTGCCCAGCGACACCTGATTTAGCTGCCCCGCGCGAATCAGTTCCAGCCGGTATCCCGCCTGCGGCACCAGCCGCGACTCCAGCCCCCGCGCCGTTCCCACAAACAGAATTTCCGCTCTGAATCGCGACTTCAGCTCATCCGCAATCGCCAGCGCCGGGATAATATGGCCGCCCGTACCGCCGCCGGCAATCAGAAACCGCGGCTGTTCACCCGCCATGCGCAACCTGCGCGGCAACAATCGCCACGGGGACGGAAAACCGGATTTTCCCCTGCTCCCGCCGCGGCTGCACATCCATCGCATCGTCTTCGAGCGCGTCCTCGAACATCGCCCGGATCCGCGCCTCATCACCCTCGCGCGGATACGACCGCGACAGAAACTCGTCCAGGCTCAGATCCAGCCGTGTCCGCTCCACTTGCGCCGCCGGCAGTCCCGCCTCGCGAAAGAGCTCCCGCATGTCCTCGACCGGCAGCGCCCGCGTATGCGATGGGTCCCGCATCCTCTCCATCGCATTAAACGCGTCTGCCTTCGCGGCCTCGGGCGCGCTGTCTGCCACCACTACGCGTCCACCCGCCCGGCACACTCGACGCATCTCTTTCAGCACTGCCAGCGGCTCAGGAAAATGATGCAACGCAAACCGGCAGGTCACGATGTCAAAGTTCCCATCCGCATACGGCAGCGCGCCCACGTCGCCTTGTTGCCACACAACATTCGTCAGCCCCTGCTCCTGCTGCGTCCGCCGGGCTTGCTCCAGCATCGCCGGAGTCAGATCGATCCCCGTCGCCTGCCGCACCCGCCGCGCGAGCGCGCACACCAGCAATCCCGGGCCGCAGGCCACATCCAGCACCGTGTCCGACGCAGTCGGACGCGTCATCCGCACAATGCTCTCGATGATCTCCTCATTGCGCGCTGTAGGCGAGCGTGCAAACTGAGCCGCCTGCCGCGTGAACTGATCGACAATCTGCTCGCTGTGACTCATCAACCTACCCCGTCAACCGTAACCCGTAGACCGTGCTTCTACTCCACTTCCTTCGTGATATTCAGCAGCACACCCACAAGCGCCAGCATGATGAACAGCGACGTCCCGCCGTACGACACAAACGGCAGCGTGATCCCCTTCGTCGGCACCAGCGCCAGCACCACGCTGATGTTGAAGAACGCCTGCATTAGAATCGTCGCCGTGATCCCGAATGCCAGGAATCGCGCAAACAGATCCTGTGACAGAATCGCCGCCCGCATCCCTCGCCACCCGATAAACACGAAGAGCCCCACTACGATGAGCGACCCAATCAGCCCCAGCTCCTGCGCGATGTTCGCAAAAATGTAGTCCGTGTGCGGCTCCGGCAGATAGAACAGCTTCGCCGCGCCATCCATATAGCCCACGCCGCGCACGCCGCCCGAGCCCACCGCAATCAGCGACTGCATGATGTGATAGCCCTTGCCCAGCGGGTCCGATTCCGGATCGAGAAAGGCCAGCAGCCGCTCCCGCCGCCATGCCACGCGAAACAGCATCACGTACAGCACCGGAGCCGCGGCCAGCGCGGCATACCCCAGGTACTTCATGTTCATCCCGGCCAGCCACAGCATCAGCGCGGTCACGCCCGCGCACACCAGCGCCGTTCCCAGGTCTGGCTCTTTCAGAATCAGCGCGATGAAGATCAGGCTCGGCAGCGCCGCCGGCAGAATCGTCTGGCGCACGCTCTCGATCGAGCTCATCCGGTCCTGCAGGAACCACGCCAGAAACACCACCAGCGCCGGCTTCGCGATCTCCGACGGTTGAAACGAGAGTGGCCCAAACCGGATCCAGCGGTGCGTGTTGTGCGAGTCGCGCATCAGGAACGCCGCCAGCAGCAGCATCACCGTGATCCCCACCAGCGGAAAGACCACGCTCGCCCGGTTATAGGCGCGGTAATTCACCTGCATCAGCAGCGTCATCGCCAGCAGCCCCACCGCGGCCCAGATCGCCTGCCGCACCACGAAGAAGTAAGGCGTGCCGTAGTCGGCCTTGGCCATCACCGCCGAGGCGCTGAAGACCATCGCCAGCCCGATCACCACCAGCACCAGCGTGGCGCAGTATAGCCACTTGTCAACGCCTACCCGTTTCGCCACCGGTTAGTTCCTGGTTCCTGGTTCCTCGGTTTTAGTTGTTCCAGACTCGATTGCCATCGGACCCCCACCTTCACCCACTAACAACTAACAACCAGCAACTAGCAACTAGTCAGCAGCCCTCGCCTCGCCATCACGGCTTCCTTGAACACACGCCCGCGGTGCTCGTAATTCTCAAACTGGTCGAAGCTCGAGCACGCCGGCGCCAGCAGCACAATCTCGCCCGGCTGCGCCGCCGCGCCCGCGCGGGTCACCGCTTCCTCCAGTGTTCCCGCGCTTACGATGGGCACAGCGCCCTCAATCTGTGTGTGGATCTTCTCCGCCGCCGTGCCGATCGTGTATACCGCCTTCACCCGCTCCGTCAGCATGGCCCGCATCTGCCGGTAATCGGAATTCTTATCCTTCCCGCCCAGAATCAGGTGAATCCCGCCCGGAAACGCCACAATCGCCTTCATCGACGCGTCCACATTTGTAGCCTTCGAGTCGTTGTAGTAGTCCACGCCGTTGATCGTCGCCACGAACTCCAGCCGGTGCTCGACCGCCTTGAACTCCATCACCGTCTGCCGGATCGTCGCCGCGTCCACACCCGCCAGCCGTGCCGCGCACACCGTCGCCAGCACATTCTCCACGTTGTGCGTGCCCTTCAGCGGAATTTCATCCACCCGCAGCACCGGCTCGCCCGCTTCCTGCTCCCGTGCACGAAACACGACGGTCCCATCGTGCACGAACGCGCCCTGCCGCACCACTCGCGTCCGGCTGAACCAGTAAACCTGCGACTTCGCCCGCGCCGCCGCGCGCTTCGCCACGTCGTCGTCGGCGTTCAGTACCAGCGCGTCCTCGGCTGTCTGCCGCGCGAAAATCTTCTCCTTCGCCGCGACGTAATTCTCAAAGCTCCCATGCCGGTCCAGATGATCCGGCGTGATGTTCAAAATCACCGCAATCTGCGGATGAAAGATGTACGTCGTCTCCAGCTGGAAGCTCGAAACCTCCAGCACCGACCATCCGTCATCGCGCGAACCATCCACCAGCGCGATCACCGGCACACCGATGTTCCCGCCCACCTGCGTCGGTAAGTTTCCGGCCGCCAGTACCGCGCCGCACAAACTCGTCGTCGTCGTCTTCCCGTTCGACCCCGTAATCGCCAGCACCTTGCCGCGCAGATAATGCGAGGCCAGCTCCAGCTCCCCGATAATCGGCAGCCCGAACTTCTGCACTTGCACCAGCTCCGGCGTATCCAGCGGAACCCCCGGGCTCACCACAATCAGATCCTGCCGCCGGAAGGTCAGCAGCCCATGGCCGCCCGCCTCCACGGCAATCCCCTCATCGATCAGCGCCGGAATATCCTTCGCCAGCGCCTCCGCGCTGCGTACGTCCGACACCGTTACCTGCGCGCCCTGCCGCCGCAGAAACAGCGCGG
>JASIAO010000245.1 GCA_030041955.1 Acidobacteriaceae bacterium
GGAACCGACCGGCGCTCCGAGGCCCTTCGAGAGGCAGAACATGACGGTGGTGAAGCCGCGGGTGAGTTCGCGCACTTCGACGCCGAGGGCCACGGCGGCGTTGAAGATGCGGGCGCCATCGAGATGGAGGGGCAGACGGCGCTCCTGCGCGCCCTCCCAGATCTCTTCGAGCACGGGCAGCGGAACGACCGCGCCGCCGTGCATGTTGTGAGTGTTTTCGAGAGCGATGAGGCCGGTTTGGGCGCGGTGGTAGTGCTTGCCGGTGATGTGCGGCTCGATGTCGCGCCACGGCAGGATACCGCGCGGGCCGGGGAGGGTGCGCAACTGGCAACCGGAAAAGGCGGAGGCCATGGCCATCTCCCACTCGACGATGTGGGAGCGGGATTCGCAGATAACTTCCTGGCCGTGCTGAGTGTGCAGGCGGATGGCGATCTGGTTACCCATGGTGCCGCTGGGGACAAAGAGCGCGGCTTCGCGGCCGAAGATCCCGGCGGCGCGAGCTTCGAGGCGATTGATGGTCGGATCTTCTCCGTAGACGTCGTCGCCAACCTCGGCGGCGGCCATGGCGGCGCGCATTGCCGGCGTTGGTTTGGTGACCGTGTCGCTGCGCAGGTCGATGGTGGCGACGGCAGCGGGCGCATCCTGGGCTTCTTCGGCAAAAGCGGCGATCTTCGAGGGCATCGGGTTCCTTTCAGCGGCGCTCGGGCTCGAAATCAGGATTACACAAGAGCCGGCTCGGCGAGGAAGCGGGCAAAGACCTCATTCGAAAGCAGGCGTCCGCGCGGGGTGAGCGCGACGCGATCGCCGTCGGAGAACGCCAGCAGGCCATCGGATTCGAGATCCTGCACGGTATCGAGGCAGTCGCGGATCGCCGGTGCCGAGAACTCCTCGCGGAGCGCGGCGAGGCTGACGCCTTCGTTCAGGCGCAGGCCCAGAAACCACGCCTCTTCCAGCGCTTCTTCGCGGCTGAGCGGGCGCGCCGAGTCGGGCCAGGAGGGTGCGGCGAGGTAACCGTCGAGATCATCGATGGTGGCGAAGCGCAGAGCGTCTCCGGAGCGGGCCCGCAGCATGGAATGGGCGTCGAGCCCGAAGCCGAGGTAGGGATCGCGGCGCCAGTACTTCAGGTTGTGCAGCGATTCGTTGCCGGGACGCGCGAAGTTGGAGATTTCGTACTGGGCAAGACCGTGGCCGGCGAGGAAGGGGATGGCTTCCGTGTAGAGCTCGGCGATCAGGTCGTCGGCGGGGACGTCGTGGGCGTGGTAGCGACCACCGTTAACGAGCAGCTCGCGGCCCAGGCGCGAATCGTCGTCGACCTCGAGCATGTAGACGCTGGCGTGGTCCACGCCGGAATCGGCGAGGATGGCCAGGGATTCGAACCAGGAGTCCAGGGTCTGGCCGGGCAGGCCGGCGATCAGGTCGACACTGACGTCGCGAATGCCTGCGGCCTGGACGCGGCGAATGTCTTCGAGGGCAATGGCGCGGGTGTGCAGGCGGCCGGTGAGACGGGCTTCGCTGTCGATGAAGGACTGGACGCCGAAGCTGACGCGGTTGACACCGCACTCGACCAGAGAGTCGAGGGCGCCGGGCGGAATCTGGCCTGGGGCGCACTCGACGGTGATTTCCGCCGTGGGCAGGATGGCAAATTCGCGGCGGAGAGCGATGAAGAGGCGCCGGAGCAGCGCAGGCGAGAGCAGGGTGGGCGTGCCTCCGCCCAGGTAGATGGAATCGACGGCGGCGGGGAGCGTCGCGTCCCAGGTGCGGGCGCGGGAACGGATGGCGCGCAGGTCGTCTTCGAGGCGCGCGACGTAGCGCTCATGGTAGTTGGCGGGATAGACCCCGGAAGCGAAGTTGCAATACGTGCATTTGGAACGGCAAAAGGGTACGGAAAGGTACAGGCCGAGCAGTTCCATATACCTCTATTGTCCCACCGGGGGCACCTGGGCGCCGGTCAGTGTCCAGTTCTCTACCAGGAGATCCGGAACGCGGCTGAATTCGCGAGTGTTGTTCGTGACCAGAGTCAGGCCGAGACAGCGCGCATGAGCCGCAATCAACAGATCATTGGCTCCGATGATCCGCCGCTGGGTTCGCAGGTCGGCGCGGATGCCCGCATAGTGGCGACACGCCTCGTCAGGAAAATCCATGACTTCCACGTGGCGCAGGAAGAGTTGAACCGCCGCGTCATTCTGCTTCTGCCGCGGGGATATCTCCACGCCATACAGCAGTTCGCACTTAGTGATCGCTGAGATGCAAACCTCAGCGGTAGAAACAGTGCGGATCTTCGTGAGAACTGCCTCGTTGGAGCGCTTAGCGATGTACGAACTAATGTCTGTGTCAAGCATGTAGCGCAGCATCAGAAGTCCCGTTCCTGGACAGGCAGATCCTCGACTTCATCCATGAAATCCGGTGATGCTTTGGGGCCCTCGTCGAGATACGCGGACCAGTCGGCGGGTCGGGGCGAGAGGATAATGTCGTCGCCGGATCGGCGAATAAAAACCTCTCGTGCGCGGACCTGAAACTCCTTCGGAAGGCGAACGGCCTGGCTGCGGTTATTCATGAAGATTTTGGCGGTTCGTTGCATGAATCACCTCTCTAAGGCGCGTGCCATATACATTAGTATATGCCACAAGAAGGCCGATATACAACCCAAGGTGCAAGACCAGGAGAGAGACCTCCTCCAAAGGGAGAGTCCGCACCCCAGCTAAGATAGAAGCGATGCCTGCTCCCGGCGACCAATCCGCGGCTGACCAGCGCGAGCAGGCGGCGAAATCCACCGCGGAGGCAGCCGCTCCCCAGGCAGCGGCGCTGCAGGACGACGACATTCTCGGCAAGGCATATGACAGCCGCCTGATGGGGCGACTGATCCGCTATCTCTTCCCTTACAAGTGGGCGGCGATTACGTCGATCGTGGCCATCATTATCAAGGCCGGCTCGGACGTGCTGGGTCCGTATCTGACGATGGTCGCTGTGGACCTCTACCTGACCCCTGCGGTGCAGTCCACGCCGAAAGAAGCGTCCGCGTGGGCGGCGCGCGGCGCGCAGGCGCATCCATGGATCGCGCGCTGGGTGAGCCCGTGGACCGGCGGCGGCGGGTGGAAGGGCGTGAGCGAACTGGCGGGGCTGTGGCTGGCCTCGCTGGTGCTGAGCTACGCCTGCGAGGCGCTGCAGACGTGGCTGATGCAGTGGACCGGGCAGAAGGTCATGTTCGATCTCCGCAGTCAGATCTTCCGCCATCTGCAGCGCATGCATGTCGGGTTTTACGACCGCAACCCCGTAGGGCGGCTGGTCACGCGGCTCACCACAGACGTTGACGCGCTCAATGAAATGTTCACCTCGGGGGTTTTCGCGATCTTCGAGGATGTCTTCGTTCTCGCGGGCATCGTCTTCGTCATGCTGCGCATGGAGTGGTGGCTGGCGCTGATCACGTTCTCCGTGCTCCCGCTGATCCTGCTGGTCACCCGCATATTCCGGAAATATGTGCGGGAATCCTACCGCCGCATCCGCGTAGCCATCGCGCGGATCAACGCCTTCACCCAGGAATATGTCACCGGCATGTCGCTGGTGCAGCTGTTCAACCGGCAGCAGCGGGCCTTCCGCGATTTTTCCGCGATCAACCGCACCCACCTCGAGGCTTTCAAGGACAACATCCTTGCCTACGCGCTCTACTATCCCGCGGTAGAGTTCCTCAGTTCTCTGGCCATCGCGCTCATCATCT
>JASIAO010000246.1 GCA_030041955.1 Acidobacteriaceae bacterium
TCGCCGCCGCGCAGAGCTAGCCACACTCGGGCGGCCCATTCAAGCCCGGTGTTGGCTTGAGTGGGGCAGCAGAATCCCATCCCGCCGTTTATGGCCCCACGCACGCGAAGTTCGCCGCGTCGTTCGGATCCCCCGTCCCCGAGTAGCGCGCGACCTTCGGCCACGCGCACAGAGGCCGCGTGAAAACCGTCTTCATCGCCCCATCCTTGCCGGTGCTGTACTTCGTCGCGATCACGCTCGGGTCCGGCGAGCCCTTTTCGACCCAGTTCTCCAGCGAATCGAAGACGCCGAATTTAGGCCCCGCCGCTGTCGGAATCCCCAGCTGCCCGAAGGCCGTCGCTCCCGGTCCGCCGTAGCAATGTTCCATGCCGGGAACCACGTAAAGCCGCACAAAGCTCGCCGTCTTCTCCTGGCCCATCTGCTTTTCCACGCTCTCGTAGTAGTCGATCGTGCTTCCCGGCGGGATCGCCGGATCGTCCCAGCCGTGGTACAGGATCAACTTGCCGCCGCGCGCCGCAAAACGGCTCAGGTCCGGATCGGTGGCGTCGAGATCCGCCGCGCCCTTTTCTCTTGACTCGCGCAGCAGCTCATCCGGGCTCGCCTTCAGCACATTGAACGTCGGATCGCCGGTCACCATATAGCGAAAGTAGTTCTGGACGTATAGCGCCCCCGCCGACGCGCCCGGACCTTCCCCGATAATCCAGACCCGCCAGCCCTCCTCATCGCCCATCGAGTAGCCCGGAAAGATGACCTCGCCCTCGCCGTCTCTCGCTCCGCCGTATAGCCGCTTCAGGGCATCGATCTGCGGCTGTGTGAGGCAGTCGTCAGGGTCGTCTCCTTTGCACAGCAGCGCCTGAGGATCGAAATCGCACTTCGCCGGGTCGCCGATCACCCCATCCCTGACGCCGTCCGGCGCATCGCATTTCGCCAGTGCAGCTTGCTCGATGAATTTCAGCTTGCCGTCCGGAATGTACGCATTGGGATCGACCATCAGCGCCTGCATCGAAATCGCACCCGCCGCCACCAGCGTCGACCACGAGTTGGCCGGCGCGCCCGCCAGGATCCCGTCGTAATCCTCCGGGAAGCGCTGCGCTTCCATCAGCGCTTCCCGGCCTCCATCGGAGCAGGAATCGAAATAAGCCTTCTCTACGCCCCGGCCGTAGAACGCGTCGACAATCTCTTTCGCGCGCTGCGCCGTCAGGTGTACCGCGCGCCAGCCAAAATCCTTCACCTTCTCCGGATGCTGCCAGGCCCAGCTCGCATCCCCCGCCTCAGCCTCGTGTCCGGCATCGCTGCCCGCCACGGCAAAGCCGCGGTGCAGGTAGCCGCCCATTTCCTGGTAACCGATCGACCCTGCAAAGCCGCCGTTTCCCACGCCGAGCAGGCGGCCGTTCCACTCCTCGGTGGGGAGCCACACTTCGAAGCGAATGCGCGAATCGCTGCTCGGATGAAACTCCCCCGCCACCCGGCAGAAAGCGGGAAGGTCGTGCAGCGCCTTACCGGCATCGGCAATCTCCAGCGAGCCCGACGTGACCGTCTCGGCCCGCGTAATGCTGGTGTCTGCGAGATGCAGCGTCCTGAGACTCGCGCAGTCGGCGGCCAACAGCAGCGGGGAAGAGCCCAGCAGCAACAAGAGGCAAGCGATCCGTAGCATGGGAGACCTTTATACCAAAGTCATCCGGATCGAGGGGGTGGCCCATGCAAGCCCGATGTTGGCTTGAGTCGGGCGGCGAGCACAGCGCTTCAGCCGCGCCCTCCGCTGTCGCTCCAGGTATACGCTGTATAGGAAATGTGATATACGGTGTATAGATGGACGGCTCGAACCAAACCTCGCAACACATCTATGCAACCGCGCTCCGCATACTCGAGGCGGAAGGCCCGCAGGCTGTGACCATGCGCCGCGTCGCCAAAGACGTCGGCATCACTCCCATGGCTATCTATCACCACTTTCCCGGTCGCGAGGCCCTGCTGAATGCCGTCGTCGACTCCGAATTCGAGCGCCTCACCGCCTTCTTCAGCCCGCCCAACGGAAAGCGCAGCTTTGAGGCGGCCATGATCCACATCATGGATGGCTACATCGACTACGCCCTCGCCCACCCCCGCATCTTCGACTACGTTTTCTCCGCGCCTCGCCCCGGCGCGCGCCGTTATCCCGACGATTTTCGCGCCCGCCGCTCGCCAACCCTCAACGTCACCGCCGACGCCGTCGCCGCCTGGATGCGACTCGGCAAACTCCGCCGCGATGACGTGTGGGAGATCGCCATGGAGCTCTGGGCGCACGCTCACGGTTATCTCGCTCTGTGGCGCGGCGGCCGTTTTCATCTGTCGGAAGAGGAATTCCGAAAACTCGTTCACCGTTCTCTTCGGAGGTTGCTGCATGGACTCGTCCGCTAATCATCTTCGCCGCGCAACGCTGATCCTGGCCGCCCTGGCTGTCACCGCGGGCGCTTACTTCGTCTCTTCCGGACTGCATCGCCTCTGGTGGCCCGTCTGGCTCGCTCCGCTTCCCGTGCTGTGGCTCGCGCCCCGGCTGCGCGCATGGCAGGCCTTTGCGGTCGCCTTCGCCGCTCGCTCCCTCGCCGCCGCGCTCGACTTCTGGCACTATGTGCGTGCCGTCGTCCAGTTTCCTGTCTGGCTCACCCTGGTCACCATTCTCGTTCCCGCGGTTTGCTTCGCTCTCGCCATCGTCCTCTACCGCGCATGGCTGCGAAAGGGAAGCCCATGGCTCGCCGCGCTCGCATTTCCCGTGACCATGGTGGCCGGCGAGTATCTTTTCAGCCTCTCCCAGGGCACATACCTCAACACCGGCTACACCCAGCTCGGTGATCTTCCCATCCTGCAGCTCGCCGCCCTTACCGGCCTCTGGGGAATCAGTTTCAGCGTCAACCTGCTTCCCGCCGGACTGGCTGCCATGATCTCCGCGCCCGCGAAGTCTCGCCTCCGATTAGCGGCTGCTCTCGCCGCGTTTTATGCCTGCGTCCTTGCTTATGGCGTCACGCGCCTCCACACCACGCCCCAGAACTCCCCATCGGTTCTCGTCGGACTGGTCGAAACCCACGCCGGCCCGAACATGTTCCCACACGACGCCCCAACCACCGTGGCGCTGATGCAGGACTACGCTTCCCAGGTCGAGCCCCTCGCCGCCCGCGGCGCCCAGTTCGTCATCTTTCCTGAAATGTCGGTCCTCGTCCCCGACACCGCCTCCGCCCAGGTCAATCAGCTCTTCGAGCAGACTGCCCGCGATGCCCACGTGCAGGTGCTCCTCGGCGTGCTCCACATCACCGGCCATCGCGCGTACAACGAAGCCCGGCTCTACTCCGCAACCGGCCAGATCGAGGCCGTTTACCGCAAGCATCATCTCGTTCCCACCTGGGAAAGCCGCAGCACGCCCGGCACGGGACTGTCCGTGCTCGCGGAGCCGGCAGGGAAGATCGGCATCGAAATCTGCCGCGACATGGATTTTCCCGAGCTGGCCCGCCGCTACGCGCAGCAACAAGTGGGACTGGTCCTTGTGCCCGCCTGGGATATGGGCATCGATCTCGACGCTGCTTGGCATGGACACCTGTCCATCGTCCGCGCGGTGGAAGGCGGCTTCAGCATGGTGCGCGATGCCAAGAACGGACTGCTCACCGTCAGCGACGATCGCGGACGGATCCTGGCCGAAGAACCGACGCACTCCGACGGCGCTCTGGTCACCCTGCTGGCCGCGGTCCCGGTGCGCCACGACTCCACGCTTTATCAGCGGTGGGGAAACTGGTTTGTGTGGCTCGATCTTGCTGCGCTGGCGGCGTTGCTTGTGTTTTGCCTCGCGGACCGGAGGCGAGTAGCCCATGCAAGCCCGGTGTTGGCCTGAGCGGGGCGGCAGAATCTCGTGAACGCCCCGCTTCAGCCCCTCCCTTCACTGTTCAGATTCCCCCTCCGCTCAGGTTGTAGATCAGCCCAAACGGATCGCGCACATAGCAGTGCGGAAACTCCGGCTCATCCTTGACGATCGTGCAGCCCTTCTTCACCAGCCGCCGCTTGGCTTCCTCGACGCTGGCCACGGTGATTTCCAGCACCGGCCCCAGCGCTGGCCCCTGCTCGATGAACAGGTTGATGTGCGGCCCGCGCAGGCCGATCATCGGCTCCTCTTCGCTCACCGTGAACCCGAGCTGTTCCTTATAAAACGCCGCCGCCTCTTGTGGATTCGGCGCCTGAATCAGGATGTCCGTGCCAAAGCTGTTCGCCATCGTGTCCTCCCTTGTCTTTCGCCGGCGGGTGGCCCGCTCAAGCCAAAGGCAGGCTTGAATGGGCCAACCGAGTTCTCTTTCCCCACGTTACTTCCGCGTCCTCGCCAACCCTCCGTTCCGCACGATAAAATCTAATTGGAGAGAAATTCGTTCATTTCGAGCGCAGGAGAGCACTAATGCCAAATAATCATCTGACCCCCGGCAAGCTGGCCGGTCTCAAGGCCGTTTCTGACCCGCGTGGCGTGATCGCAGCCGCCGCCATGGACCAGCGCGGATCGCTGAAGAAATCCCTGGCTAAGGAAAGAGGAGTCTCCGAGGTCCCCGACTCCGCCCTCATCGAGTTCAAGGAACTCGTCACCGAAGTCCTGACGAAGCACGCCTCGGCGATCCTGCTCGATCCTGAGTTCGGCCTGCCCGCCGCGAAGCGCCGCAACGGCAAGGGCCTCCTGCTGGCCTACGAGAAGACCGGCTACGATGCCGCCCTGCCCGGCCGCCTGCCCGATCTGCTCGACCTGTGGAGCGTTCGCCGCCTCAAGGAAGCCGGCGCCGACTGCATTAAGATCCTGCTCTACTACACCCCCTTCGAAAAATCCCATGTCAACGACCACAAGCAGGCCTGGGTGGAGCGCATCGCCGACGAGTGCCGCGCCCATGACATCCCCTTCTTCCTCGAGCTCGTCGGCTATGGGGTCCACGGCGAGGAGGAGAAGTCCCTGGCCTATGCGAAGCGCAAGCCCGAGATCGTCACCGGCTCCATGGAAGAGTTCGGCAAGGAGCGCTACGGCGTCGATGTTCTCAAGGTTGAAGTGCCCATCCAGATGGAGTTCGTCGCCGGCACCCGCGCCTTTAAGGGCGAGCAGGCTTACACGCGCGCCGAGGCCCTCGAGCACTTCCGCCTCTCCGCTTCCTCGACGCACAAGCCGTTCATTTATCTCTCCGCCGGCGTTTCCAACCCGGTCTTTATCGAAACCCTTGAGCTGGCCGCCGAGTCCGGCGCCACCTTCAACGGCGTCCTCTGCGGCCGCGCCACCTGGAAGGACGGCATTGCCGTATACGCCAAACAGGGCGCCAGAGCCTTCGAGGAATGGCTGAACACGAAGGGCGTCGAGAACATCGAGAACGTCAACAAGGCTCTGCGCGCCGCGACCCCCTGGTACGACAAGGTCGCCGCCCCCGCGCTGGTCTAGCTCAGTCTCTCCCCAAACCAAACGCCGGAGCTCATCCTCCGGCGTTTTTGTTTTGCGCCGGGCTGGCCGCACCGCCGGCGGCCGGAAAAAATAATCCCGCCAATTCAAGCAACTTTTCAGCGCCCCCGGGTTTCAGACCTTCACCTGCTGTCCCCGGAGGCAACCCATGAAGAGCACCTATGCTCTTTTGTGCCTTCTGCTCGCGGCGCCCGTCACAGGCTATTCCGCCGAGCGGATCATTCCAGCCGGTTCTCTGATTCAGTGCACGGTCTCAGAACCCCGCATCAACTCCAAAACCACCGCCATCGGCGATCCCGTGCTGTGCCAGGTCGGCATGACCGAGCGCTATGGCCGTTCCATGATGCCCTATGACAGCTATCTCGAAGGCCGCTTCGAGGATTACAAGGATCCAGGCCACTTCGTCGGCAAGGGATGGATGGAGCTGAAGTTCGACCGCATGATCATCGAGCCCGACACCGTCATACCCCTCGACGCCAGGGTGGTGGATGTGCCCGGCTACCGGGTCGACGAATACGGGCGGATTCTTGGCAAAGGCCACGCGGTTCGGGACACCGTCACGTGGTGCATCCCCATCCTGTGGCCCATCGACCTGATCAATCTGCCCCGCCGCGGTCCCCGGCCCACGCTCAAGGAAGAAACGCGGCTCACCCTGAAGGTAATGGACGATCTGGCCGTGCCCGACACGGAGGCGCCGCCGCAGGATCCTTCCGGTCTCTACCTGCGCGGCCCGAGCGCGGAGGCAGCTCCTCCTCCGCCGCCCGATCAGACCCCGGCTCCGCCGCCGGTCGTCGCCGCCGCTCCGCCACCGGCCATGCCGCCCGTAGCCATGATGGCTCCTCCGCCGCGACCTTATTGGTACACCTATCCTCCGCCGCGTGTCGTGATGGTCTATCGCAATGGGTTCGCGTACCGGGTGGTGATTCCGTAACGCGGCCGGTTTGGCGAACCACGCGGCAGCGCGCCGCGCATGGTGAAGCTTTGTCCTCACTCGGCCAACAAAAACGCCGGAGTTCATCCTCCGGCGTTTTCTTGTCTGACCTCTGCGCTCATTTTGCTGCCGCGTAGGTCTGCCGCACCTGCGCCATCGCATCCGCGGTGGCTGCTCCATAGCCATCCGCAACGATCCGCGCCGCCCGTTCGCGATAAATCCCCGCGTCCTCGGGCGCCCATGTCCCCAGCCCGTCCACATACCGGTTGCACATGCAGAAGACCGCCGCGATCAGCACCGTGTCATGGATCTCGCGATCCGTCGCGCCCGCCGCTCGCGCCGCCGCAATATCCTCGGCCGTTACCAGCTTTCCGCCCTGCTGCACCTTGCCCGCAATCCGCAGCAGCGTCTTCATTTTTGGCGAGATCTCCGCGTGCTCCCAATCCGTCTTCACGCGCTGCACCAGCGCCTCGTCATGGTTCAGTTGCGCCGCGGCCACCGCGCCATGGATCGTCTGGCAGAAGAAGCAGTCGTTGCGCCACGACACATGCGTGGCAATCAGCTCCCGCTCGCCCCGCGTCAGTGTGCTCTCGCCGCGCAGCAGAATGTTTACCAGCTCGTTGATGGGCGCAGCCGTTTCCGGCCGGAACGTCATCGGCCCCATAATGCCGGGGAACTCGCGCCCCAGCTCCGGCGCAATCGGCAGCTCAATCCATGCCATACGGAATCTCCTGCTTGTGAGAATTGCGGAGAAGGGAACTCCGCGCCACCATCCTACGCGTCCTGCCCCGCAGTTGTGGAGCGTTCTTCGAGTCCGGCATAATGGCTTGCCGATCCCCGATGAACTGCCACTGATGTCTGCGTCCCCCACTCCCGCCCCTGAGAACAGCCCGCGCTACCTCGGCTGGCGGGTCGCAGCCGTCTGCCACATCGGCGTGCTCACCGGATTCGCTACCGTCTTCATCTACAGCTTCAGCTTCATGGTCCAGCCATGGCAGCACGCCTTCGGCTGGAACCGCGAGCAAATCGCCCGCGCATTCTCGCTCGCCGCCATCTCCGTTGCCATATTTTCTCCGTTCATCGGCAAGCTCTTCGACCGCTTCGATCCCCGCCGCCTCATCGCAGGCTTCATGACCGCCTTCGGCCTCGGACTGGCCGCGTTCAGCCTGCTCACGCGCCACCTTCCCCAGTTGTATGCCACCGCGGTCTTCGTCGGCATCGCCGGAACGGGGACATATCAGCTCGGGTACGCGCGCATCGTCACCGGATGGTTCGAGCGCCGCCTGGGCGCCGCCCTCTCCATCGTCGTGGCCGGCTCGGCCGTCGGCGCATTCATCGTCCCGCCCCTGGTGCAATCGATGATCGTCGCCTGGGGATGGCGTCACACGTACCAGGCGCTCGCGCTTCTGCCCCTGGCCATCGGCGCGCCCCTCACTCTCTTTTTCGCGCGAACCGCGCCCACACCTCGCGCCCACGCTGCGTCGCACGCGTCGCCGCCCATGCCTCGATCCGCCGGTGTGTCGTGGAGCCAGGCTCTCGCGCATCGAAGCTTCTGGCTGCTCGCCCTCGGCGTCTGTGCCTTATCGCTCAGCGAGAACGGCGCTCTCGCTCACCTCGCGCCCATGCTCAGCCAGCACGGCCTGCCACTGCGCCAGGTCGCCTTCACCGCTTCGATTCTCGGCGCATCCAGCCTCCTCGGCCGCTTTGCGATGGGCTGGCTCCTCGATTACGTCCGCGGTTCCTGGATCGCTGTCGGCTCGCTTCTCGCCGCTGGCCTGGGCATGCTGCTCCTCGGCCACGCCCGATCCTTTTCCGCCTCCGCACCCGCTGCGCTCGTCGCCGGACTCGGCGGCGGCTGCGAACTCGATTTAATCCCCTACATGCTGCGCCGCTACTTTGGCCTGCGTTCGTTCTCCACGCTCTACGGGCTGATTTACTCTGCCTTCGCCGTCGCCGGAGCCCTCGCGCCCCTCATCCTCGGCCGCGCCTGGGACCTGACCGGCTCCTACATGCACGTCTTCGATCTCTTCTGCGGCAGCACGCTCGCTGCATCCGTCGCCATGTTCGCGCTGCCCGCGTATCGCTTCACCAGCGAGGCCGCCTTGCCCGAGGAAGTGCTCCCTGAGCCCGCGCTCCTCGCGCAAAACTCCTGAGGCCGGAAAGATCGGATGCCGCCCCGCCGCATTCAGCGGCTGAACTGCACGTAATGGGTGTAGAACGTGCAGCCCGCCGCCGACGAACAGCTTGGCGTGGACGGATTCACATATTTGTACGCGTACAGCTCGCTGGAGAAATCCGCGTTCCTCGCTCCGGACGGGCGCACGGCGAACATGTCTCCATAGCGTGTCCCCAGCACCGGCTGTCCCTGGCTGTTGGTGCCCACCTGGAACGTCAGCGTAACCGTGCTTTCGTCGACGTAATACACCACGTAATCGCCCAGGTATCCCACACTGCTGCTGCCGTAATCGCTCCGCCCGCCGAAGGAGACCGTAACCGCCATATCCCCGTTCGGCGAAGCGCCCAGCGAGGGATAGGCGAAGGCATAGGGGGTGTTCCAGATGTCGTATTCGCCCACCGCATTGAGAGTGTTGGCGTCGATCTGCGCGATGTCGACATACGGCTGCGGCCTTCCGTTCTTGCAGCTCGAATCGTCCCTCGCCGCGCCCCAGCCCAGCCACACCCTGCCCGTTTTGTCGTTGACCGTGGCCTGGCGCGCGCCCGCAATCACGCGTCCGCTGCCGGCGGCTCGCGTGAAGTCGATCCACTGCTGATTGTCCGGCGCAAGCGATGTGTAATCGCTGTTGCACCAGGTGTTGTTGGTCGTAATGTTGCTGGTCACGTCGCCAGAGCTGTCCGGCCAGTGATAGACCTCGAGCTGGCTGGTATTCACATGGCCCGCCCAGTACATCCCGTCGGTGCTCTGCTGCGTCAGCCTCCCTCCCCACGCATTGTCCAGGTCGGTGAGTTGATTGGTGGAAATGTAACTGATCCCAATGTTCGGGCCGCTGCCCGTAATATCGGAGAGCGGCATGCGCGCGACCATAAGACCATCGTTTTTGCCGGCCGAGTCGCTGCTGTCGACGCTCGCGTAGAGGAAGTTGTTGGTCACCGAAATATCCGGATAGTCGAGCGCCTTGCTGCCATTGACCGTAGCGATGGTGAGATCGAAATAGGTCCACACACCAAAGTTTGTCTTCAGGTTGGCGGGATGCTGATA
>JASIAO010000026.1 GCA_030041955.1 Acidobacteriaceae bacterium
GGCCTCTCCGCGTCGAAAACCAAAGCCCTCCGCGACCTCGCCGCCAAAACCATCGACGGCACCGTGCCCACCCTCACCGCCATCCGCCGCATGCCCGACGACGAAATCGTCGCGCGTCTCATTGAAGTCCGCGGCATCGGCCAGTGGACCGTTGAGATGCTCCTCATTTTCCGCCTCGGCCGTCCCGACGTCTTCCCCGTCACCGACTACGGCGTGCGCAAGGGCTTCGCGCTCACCTTCAACCGCCTCCCAAAAAGCAAACCCTTCGATGCCACCATGCTCGCGAAGCCCGACCAGATGGTGCGCCGCGCCGAACGCTGGCGCCCGTGGCGCTCCGTCGCGAGCTGGTATCTCTGGCGCGCCTGCGACCTCGCCGGCAAAAAGATGATCCTGCCCGATTGATCGCCCGAGTCACCGCTTGCAGTAGCAATTTTCACGGCGCTGCATCATCCGCGCCCACCCCAACCTTGGTTTGATACCATTCCGCGCATGACGACAAGGCGCGATTTTCTCTCTCTCAGTGTCATCACCGGCGTGGGCCTCGCCTCCACCACCATCCCCGACGCCTTCGCGCAAACCGACGACTCCGTCAAGCGCCTCCAGCCGCCGGCCAAGCCCGTCATCGTGACCCGCGTCACCGGCGACCAGACCATCCAGGAGGCGTATCAGATGCTCCTCGATGGCACGGACACTCTCGAAGCCGCTCACCACATCTGCCTGGGCCGCGAAAACGATCCGAAGGATCACTCCGTCGGCCTCGGCGGCCTGCCCAACGAGGCGGGCGTCGTCGAGCTCGACTCCTGCTGCATGCACGGACCCAATCGCGCGGCCGGGTCGGTCGGCGGCGTCCAGAACATCAAAAACGTTTGCCTCGTCGCCCGCAAAGTCTACGAGAACACCGGCCACGTCATGCTCTGCGCCAAAGGCGCTGAGGATTTTGCCGTCGACATGGGCTTCCCCCGCGAAAACCTCCTCACCGACGACGCCCGCAAAATCTGGATGCTCTGGAAGGAGAACAATTCGCAGATGGACTGGTGGGGGCCCAGCATGACCCAGCCCGAGTGGAAGGATCCCTACGCCGGCCGCCCCGCGCCCAAGCCGACTATCGACCTGCACGGGATGTCCTCGCTCCGCCAGGACTCACCCGCGCAGACCGCCACGATTCGCCCCGGTCCCGTCCCTCGCCATCCCACCCCCGAATGGGCTGAAACCATTCGCGTCCGCACCCAAAAGCTCGTCCAGATGGCCGCCGACCTCGGCATCGCCCCCGAAAACCGCCTGTACGCCGCCCAGCAGGTCCTCTGGCCGACAACCGGCACCATCCACGTCTCCTGCGTCAACAGCAAAGGAGAAATGTCCGGCTCGACCACCACCTCCGGCCTCGCGTGGAAGCTCCCCGGCCGCATCGGCGACTCGCCCATCATCGGTGCCGGCTGCTGGACCGACCAGGACGTGGGCTCCGCCGGCGCCACCGGCTCGGGCGAGGAGAACATCAAGGTCGTCGGCGCCCACACCGTCGTCGAGCTCATGCGTCACGGCATGAGCCCCCGCGACGCCGGCCTCGAAACCATGCGCCGCATCGTGCGCAACTATAACGGCGACATGACCAAAGTCCGCCTGCTCGACATGGAGTACTACATCGTCCGCAAAGACGGCGCCTACGCCGGCGTCTCTCTCTGGAGTACCAGCCCCACCGGCCGGCCGCGGGTCTTCACCGTCAACGACGCCAACGGCTATCGCGTCGAGAAGTGCGCGTATCTCCTCGAAGGCGGCTCTCTCGAGTGGCCGCCCTTCTAGAGCCTGTTATTAACTTTCCCGTAGGTGGCGCTGGGAGCCAGTTTTTCTCACTTCGAGGAGCGAGGAGCGACGAATATCGGGAATCTTCGAGCAACGAGCGACGAAGAAATGCGGAAAACTGGCCCCAGCCCTTCGGGTTGCGGCGAAAATCGGGCCATACTTCGTTGTCGTCCTTGACAGTGGACCCGCCACAGCCGTCGTCCTCCGCTTCGTCTGGCCCGATTTTCTCTCGCAGCGCCACCCACGGGAAAGTTAATAACAGGCTCCAGAATCCAACCATTGGGGTCGGCCCTGCATCTGAACGATATCCGGAGGTCGCGATGACAAATCAACTTGTACCCGCGACAGGAGAGGCGCTGGGACTTGGCGACCACGTAGCCTTTTTCTTCAGGAGCAACGACGAGCGGCTTGCGTTTGTCATTCCATATATCGTCACCGGCCTGCGCAACAACGAGCGCTGTGTCTACATCGCCGACGAGAATACCGTGCCCCATATTCTGGCGGAGGTTAAATGGGCCGGCGTCGATATCGCCAAATCCACTGCCAGCGGCGCGCTGAGCGTGGTCACCAAGCACGATACTTATCTCCGGCATGGCATCTTTGAGCCGGAGCGAATGATCGCCGACCTCGACCACGACGTGCGCTATGCCCTCCAGAATGGCTTTGCGGGCCTGCGCGTCACCGGAGAAATGTCCTGGGCGTTGGATCTGCCCTTCGCACTCAGCCGCCTCTGCGAGTACGAGCGGGAGCTGTGCCGCCGCTGGCCCACCCAGCTGGCCGGCCTGTGCCAGTACAACGAAACGCGTTTCGCCGCCGATGTGGTGCAGAGAATGATCGGTTGCCACTGCGTTGCGGTCCGGGACGGAAAAATCATCCGTCATCACACTCACGACGAGGCCGCCCTGGCGTAGCAACGCCCGGGTCTGCCCGCTCCCGCCAATTGCGTAGCGGCTCGTCCCGCATCTCTGAATGCTGTAGGGTGCAGCCTGCTCTAAAATTGACCCATGTCCTACACGGCGGCGCTTGAGAGCCTGCACGCCCGCGCGAGCGAGCTCCACACACCGCCCGGGGAGCCGCGCCGCAAATTCCGCCTGGAGGAAATGCGCGCCCTCGCTGCCGGTCTGGGCCACCCCGAGCGCCGCTTCCGCTCCGTTCTGATCGCCGGAACGAATGGCAAAGGCTCGACCGCCTCCACGCTCGCGGCCATCCTCACCGCCGCGGGATACAAAGCCGGCCTCTACACTTCTCCGCACCTTACCCGCGTTAACGAGCGTATCCGCATCGCGGGTGAGCCACTCTCCGACGACGATTTCGCCCGTCATTACTTCCGCGTCGACGACTGCGCAGCGCGCCTGGCCGCGACGGGCGCCCTCCCCGCGCACCCCAGCTTCTTCGAGAGTCTCACCGCCCTGGCGTTTGAAGCTTTTGCCGAGGCGCAGGTCGATCTCGCTGTCCTCGAAGTCGGGATGGGCGGGCGGCTCGACGCCACCAACATTGTCGACCCCCTCGTCTCGGTCATCACCGACATCTCCCTCGACCACATGGAGTGGCTCGGCGACACCATCCCCCTGATCGCCCGCGAAAAAGCCGGCATTCTGC
Organism: Acidobacteriaceae bacterium; assembly: GCA_030041955.1. Taxonomy (GTDB): domain Bacteria; phylum Acidobacteriota; class Terriglobia; order Terriglobales; family Acidobacteriaceae; genus Palsa-343. Next base: position 3,397 of record JASIAO010000026.1, read on the forward strand.
GCCCCGGCGGCGTCCTCGTCACACTCCCGCAGCATCCCCAGGCCAACCAGGTCATCGGCGAGGTGGCCAGCGAGCTCAACGTCCGGGCCGTCAACGCTGCCGACTACGTCCCTCCGCAGACGCCGCGCTCCGAACCCGCGCCGCCCCTGTGCAATCAATACCCGCTCACTGTCCTGGGCGAACGCATTGAAGTCGATTCGCCCCTGGGCGGAGTCCACCAGCAGCGCAATCTCGCCCTCGCCATCGCCACCGCGCTGGAATTACGTAACCATCACGGTTACAAAATCATGCCGGCGCAGATTGCCGTAGGCATCCGACAAACCCGATGGCCGGGCCGCCTCGAGCGCTTTTGCACGCGCGGCAAAGCCGATGTCCTGCTCGACGTCGCCCACAACCCTGCCGGCGCGTGGGCCCTCCGTGCAGCCGTCTCCGCGCTGTGCTCTGAGCCCTGTACCCTGCGCCCTGTTCTCATCTTCGGGTGCATGAAGGACAAGGCCTTCGACGAGATGGCGCGCATCCTGTTTCCTCTCTTCGAACGCATCTTCGTCGTGCCTGTACCCTCGCCGCGCTCCGCCAGCGTCGACGATCTACTCGCCGCGGCCGCACGCACCGGCACACCGGCGACCGCGGCCTCCGATGGCGCCGACGCTCTCGAACAGGCCTGGTTTCCTGCGCCCGCCGACGGCCTCGTCGTTGTCGCCGGTTCCGTCTACCTTGTCGGCGAAGTCCGCCCGCTGCTCCTTTCCCAGCAGAATTCCGAACCGAGCCCCGCACCATGACCCCCGCTGCACCTACGGACCCGCGTCCTAATCCGCTCCCGCTCGGCGAACGCTTCGTCAGCTACGGCATCCGCGCCCCGCTCTTCTTCCTCGTAACCGCGTTTTACGGATCGCTCGCGCTCCTCGCCTCACTCTTTGACAGTCACGGCGGCCTGCAGCATCGCATCGCCCAGGCGTGGGCGCGCGCTTCGGTCGTCATCAGCGGCGTCCGCCTCACTATCCTTAATGGCGAACGGCTCACCGGCCAGCCTGCCGTCTACGCCTGCAACCACCTCTCTTATATGGATACCCCGGTGCTCTTCAGCGCGCTGCCCTTCCAATTCCGCATCCTCGCGCGCGACGATCTCTGGACCATGCCCTTCATCGGCTGGTATCTCAACCGCTCCGGCCAGGTCCCCATCCGCGTCGGCGAGGGTCGAGCCTCGGTCTCCAGCCTGCTCACCGCCGCGCGCACGCTCAAATCCGGCATGCCGCTCTTCGTCTTCCCGGAGGGCGGCCGCACCGAGGACGGCCATCTCGCGGAATTCATGAACGGGCCCGCGTTTCTCGCCATCCGCGCCCAGCTCCCCATTGTCCCCATGGCCCTCGCCGGCACGTGGGAGCTGCTGCCGATGCACTCGGGCTGCATTCACCCCGTGCCGGTCACCCTGGCCGTCGGCGAACCGATTGACACACGAGGTCTGACCATGCGCCAGGTGGACGAGCTCACACAAACTCTTCGCGAGCGCGTTGCGGCGTTATATTATGAGCACTCCTGGCTGTCGCGGCCAGCATCCGCCGCTTCGCCGGGAACAACCGATCCTGCAAATTCCGCGCCGTCCGGCGATGCCGCGCAATCCGTTCAGCGGGACGGCGTAAAGTTGGAGGCAGTGGCTGTCCCAGGTTCCATGGACCCAGCGCAGCGCCGAAATCCGTCATGAAAGCTCCGCGCATCGCCATTCCCGAGCCACACCTCGTCAATCGCGAGTACAGCGAGCGAGCGTGGCCCCAGTACGCCAGCGCCGTAGAGTTCGCCGGCGGCGTCCCAGTCCGCGTCCCGCTCTCCGAATCCCCCGCGGGCGTCGCGCGGCTTGTCGCCTCCTGCGAAGCCGTGCTGCTTCCTGGCAGTCCCGCCGACGTCAATCCGCAAAAGTACGGTGAGGACCGCATCGCCGGCTGCGCCGACGCCGACCCTGCCCGCGAAGCCGTCGACGAGCTTCTGCTGCAGGACGCCTCCAACCTCTACAAGCCGCTGCTGGGCATCTGCTACGGCTTTCAGGCGCTCAACGTATGGCACGGCGGAACGCTCATCCAGCATCTGCGCACCAGCGTCAATCACCACGCCGATCGCACTGTCCTTCAGGCTCACGCCGTCGAAATCGATCCGAAATCGCGGCTACGCCGCGTGCTCGGGTTCGCCGGCAAACACACCTTTGAAGTCAACAGCAGCCATCATCAGGCCGTTGCGCAGCTCGGCGACGGACTCATTCGCGCTGCGTGGTCTCCCGCCGATGGCGTCGTCGAAGCAGCCGAAGGCCGCGGCGACCAGTTCCTTCTCGGGGTCCAGTGGCATCCCGAGCGCACCCTCGACACCTGCCGTGCCTCGCAATGCCTCTTCCAGGCGTTCGTGGATGCGGCCGCCGCCTGGGAACCGCGCATCATCAGCGAATCGGTCGCCGACTGAAGAACTCTCAAACAAGATAAGACTTATCCACTAAGATATTTTCCGGACCGTCTTCCTGAGGGATGTGCGGAGCGCGAGCCGAAGGGTCTGTGTTTCGTTCCCTGATTCACGCGCTGGCTTTCGAATTCGGGCGCAAAATATCTTCTAAACAGGCACACCGTGATTGCCAGCCCTCTCGCCGCCCAGCTCGACGCTTACCTCGCCCTGCTCCTGCGCTGGAATGCGCGCATGAACCTCACCGCGGTCCGCGATCCCGAGACCATCCTCCGCCGCCACTTTGCGGAGAGCCTCTTCGCCGCCGGACATATCCCCAAAGGCGTCGCCACGCTCCTCGACTTCGGCTCCGGAGCCGGCTTCCCCGGCATCCCCATTGCGCTCGCCCGTCCCGAAATCGCGGTCACCCTCGCCGAATCTCAAAACAAGAAGGCTGCATTCCTGCGGGAAGCTATCCGCGTCCTCGGGATCCGCGCTGAAGTCTGGCCCGAGCGCGTCGAGTCGATGCCAGCGGCCCGCGTCTTCGACGCCATCACTCTTCGTGCGGTGGACCAGATGGCCCAGGCATGCGCCCACGCCGTCGCCCGGCTCACCCCCTCCGGGTGCCTGGCCGTTTTCACTACGCGCGCTGCCGAATCGACCCTCGAAAAACTTCGCGGCATTCGATGGACGGAGGCTTATCCCATCCCCGACTCCCGGCAGGAGATCCTGAAGCTCGGGAAAGCAGTGGTTAGCGGGTAGGAACAACGGCGGTTAGGAATGAAGGCCGACCTGACCGTCTCACCACTGTAGTCAACCCAAGATGCCCTTATCCCTGAGCGCGATCTGCTGCTTCTGTGTTCCACGTGGAACATGATCGGGATAGACACTTCATTCGGCCGAGGGGGGCATGAAACCACCAATCCTGAGCAACGTTCCACGTGGAACAATGCTCTTGTCCGCTGAAGGCTGAAACCCCACCCGCTTCATCCATTGGCTGCCACTCGATCCCGATCAATCCCCCCAATTCCCATTCGACGTCCCGGTGATTTCGCCCCATGTTTTCCACTTGCCTGTTTTTTCTGCAACCTTCCAGCAACATTGGACCTGTGCGTGCATCCCTCATGGTTACCATGGTTTAGTCGCACCACTCCCGGTGCCCTTTCGCGGCGTTCCACAAATCGGTCCCGCTTTCGCACAGGCGCTTTGCGTTGCGGTCCGGCTCCGCTCCCGGTAGTCTTGCTTCTCATGGGGCGTGTTCTGGCGGTCGTAAATCAGAAAGGTGGAGTTGGAAAAACCACCACCGCCATTAACCTCTCGGCAGCGCTCGCTATGGAAGGTCTGAACGTCCTTCTCGTCGACTGCGATCCCCAGGCCAACTCAAGCGGCGGTTACGGCATTGCCCGCGACGGCGAACGCCGCTCCTCCTACGAAGTCCTGATGGGCGAGGCGACCATCGAAGAAGTCGTCCTTCCCACCGAGATCGCGACCCTCAAGCTCGTCCCCTCGCACAAAAATCTCACCGGAGCCAACGTTGAGCTGATCCAGATGGAGCGCCGCACCTACCGTCTGCGCGAGGCGCTCGAAAAGGCGAAGAAAGACTACAGCTACATTGTCCTCGACTGCCCGCCGGCTCTCGATCTGCTGACGCTCAATGCGCTCGTCGCCGCCGATCGGCTTCTGGTCCCGATGCAGGCGGAGTATTTCGCCCTCGAGGGCATCAGCGAGCTGGTCCAGACCCTGCAGAGGGTCCGCGAGGCCTTCAATCCGACCCTCGAAATCGAGGGGGTCCTGCTCACCATGTTCGATGACCGGACCAACCTGGCCCAGCAGGTCGCGCAGAATCTAAAGGAGTTTTTCAAGGAAAAGCTCCTCAAGACTACCATTCCCCGCAACGTTCGACTGGCGGAGGCGCCCAGCTACGGCAAGCCGGTCCTGCTCTACGATGCAAAGTCCCGAGGCGCTGAGAGCTACCGCGAGCTGGCCACTGAGCTGCTCTCCCGGAACGGCGTTGAGTCGCCCGCCGCCAAGGAACGCAAAACCGCGAAGAAGCCGGAGGTGAACGTGCGCTTCTGGCCATACGGGTAGGGGGTTACGGGTTACGGTATAGGTCCCGCAGGACCGAGTGATTCGCCCATCCTGTAACCGCAGAAACTGTGGACCCTTTGCCGGGTTCCAAATCCTACCCAGCAACTGTGTGCTGTTCTAACCCCGTAAACCGCAAACCCTGTCTTTGAGGCGCCATGCCAACCGCAACCGAAGCTCCGAAACGCAAGGCCCTGGGCAAGGGACTCGAGTCCCTGTTGCCCCGCGTGCAGGCCGTCGCCGAAACCGCTCCGGCCGCACCGGTCGAAACCGGCAAACCGCGGGAGATCCCCGTCGCCGACATCGACCGCAGTCCCTACCAGACGCGCACGCACTTCGACGAGACCCAGCTTGACGAGCTGGCCGCCTCGATCAGCGCGACGGGGGTAGTCCAGCCGATTGTCGTGCGCCCGCTGCCCGGCGGCCGTTTCCAACTCATTGCCGGCGAGCGCCGCTGGCTTGCCACCCAGCGCATCGGCAAGGAGACCATCCCGGCTATCGTCCGCCACGCCTCCGACGAGCAGGCGATGGAGATGACCATTGTCGAGAACCTGCAGCGCACCGACCTAAACCCGATGGAGCAGGCGCGCGCCTACGAACGGCTCTCGCGGGAATTCCAGCTGACCCAGGAGCAGATGGCGAAGCGCACCGGCAAGGATCGCGCATCTGTCTCTAACTTCTTACGGCTCTTGCGTTTACCGTCTGAGGTGCAGGGTCAGGTGGAGTCCGGCGCGCTTACGTTCGGCCATGCGCGCGCCCTGCTGGCACTCGAGAACCCGGAAACAATCCTTCGCACCGCGCAGAAGGTCGTCGCGCTGGCTCTGTCGGTCCGACAGACCGAGACGCACGTCCAGAACTTGTTGAATCCAGAGAAGAAAAAGGCGGCCGAGCCGAAGGAGAAGCCGCTCGATCCTAACGTCCGCGAGGTGGAGGTGCTGCTGCAGCGGGCGCTGGGCATGAAAGTCCATGTCGAGGATCGCAAGGGCCGCGGCCGGGTGATCATCGAATACGCCCGCCTGGAGGAGTTCGATCATTTACTGGAGATGTTGCAGACCAAACAGTAACTGTGTTATATTCAACAATATACAGTCTTGATAGCCGGCGGTCTATCGGGAGAGAACAGCTTCTCGACCACCAGCGCCGTCTCCTTCATGGAGTAGTTCTTTACGAAACACGGGTGCGCCCGCGCGGCCATCGCCTGGCGCTCCGCGGGAGGCAGTGCCAGCCATCGCCGCAGCAGCTGCTCGGTTCCTTCGAGGGTGTCGTCATCCACCAGGCCCACGCCTTCGGCCTGTATCTGCGGCCAGATGTTCACCTGATTGCTGATCAGCACGGGCCGGCCAGCCGCGAGCGCTTCAGCAACGGCGATCCCGAAGTTCTCCTGGTGCGAGGGCAGCACAAAAGCTTCGGCCGAGCGCAGCGCTCCCCACTTCAGGTCGCCGGCGATCATCCCCGGCCAGTGCACGCGCGGCGCGACGCCCAGATCTGCCGCCATTTTCCGGAGCGTCGCCTGCCAGCCCACCTGATCCGGGCCAGCCATTACCAGGTCGAGATCGGGCGCTTCGTCCGCCACGCGCGCGAAGGCCTGCAACAGCAGGTCACAGCCCTTTTTTTCGTGGATCCGCCCCATATAAAGGAGGAACCGGCGCGCGCGCAGCTGCGGCAGTTTTGCGACGAATGTCTCCAGCTGCGCGCGCGGATCACCTTCCGGCTCGCTGATGCCGTAGGGCACGACAAGGGCGCTCCACTGATTCGGCGAAAAGCTGGTCGCAGCCAGGTCGCGTTCTGCCTCCGAGGTGAAGAAGACGGCCCGCGCGTCGCGCAGCGCCGGATATTGCAACGGCCAGTAGAGCCGCTTTTTCAAATGCTTGAGCGGATATTTGCGGTTGAACCACGGATCGAGCGCGCCATGCACAAACACTCCGTAGGGCTTACCCGTTCGATGCGCCGCGCGGCGCACCGCCAGATTCAGATAGCACCAGATGCCGTGGACGACGATGGCGTCGAATCGGCGGGCATTTTTCCGGAGCCAGGGTCCGAGCGCTCGCGAATAACTGAAGCTGCCCAGCTTCCGTTGCCCCAGCGCATGCAGCGGAACGCGGATGTTCCCCAGAAACGGCTCGGTCGGCTCATCCAGACTGAGCAACTCGACCTCCACGCCGATTTGTTCGTAGGCACGCACGAGCTGGCGTACGGCCTCAGGGGGACCGCCGTCCGCGGGAGAAAGACTGCCAATGACGTGGAGAATGCGCACGAAAGGTCGGGAATCCAATAGATGCGGAAGAACGCTGCCCCCATCTTACCGGACGCCTTTTCCCGCAACGGTTCGAGCTTCAGTGATTGCCGAGGTAGCGGAGATCGACGAGAGTGCAGTCGTCTTCTGACGCCAGGCTGCCGCAAAAGCTTTGCACCGCACCGCAGATTTCATCCAGCGAGGCCCCGGCGGTCTCCTCGGTGGCCAGCCGGTCTTCGCCGAAGAACGCGCCGCCGCTTTGCGACTCCGTGACGCCGTCGGTGACCACGAGGACGCGCGCACCCGGAGGCAGCCGAAGGGTTTGCGACTGGTATGCGGCGTCTTCGATCAGGCCCACCGGCAGATTCGCTTCCCGCAGCCGCTCACAGCCCGCGAAAAAGAGGTATGGAGGCACGTGTCCGCAGTTGATGTACTCGAGATCGCCCTTCGGCGAGAGGCGCAGGATGGCCATGGTCGCGTATTTGCCGATGTTCTTGCCGCAGATGTAGCGGTTAACCGCCTCGGCAATGACTGCGAGCGGCTCGCGTGCGGCCAGGTGCGAGTAGAGCAGTCCCTGCAGATTGGAAGCGAGGATAGCTGCGGAGATGCCCTTGCCGGAAATGTCCGCCACGACGACCGAAATGGAATCGCCATCTTCGATAACGTCGAAGAAATCGCCTCCGACCTCGCGGCAGGGAATGGAGCGCGCGGAAACCTGCGCCCACGGCAGCGTGGGCATGCGAGCGGTCATCAGGCCGCGCTGGATTTCCGCCGCGATGTTCAGCTCCTCGCGATAGCGGCGCTCGCGTTCCTCGGCGATGGCCAGTTGCGCGTTGTCGAGCAGGGCGGCGGCGTCGGTGGCGATGGTGCGCAGCAGATCGTTGTCGATCTGCGTCATGCTGCC
>JASIAO010000247.1 GCA_030041955.1 Acidobacteriaceae bacterium
TCCCGATGATCTCCGCCGCCTGCCACCACGTGATCTTCTTCGCCATGGCTCTCAGAATCACTTCCTGCACCTTCATCGCCCGCTCCACTGCGGCCCTCGGATACGCGTCCATGCCCCGCATGGTCACCCATCCTCGCCGCCCGCTCAGCGGACACTTCACTTGCTATCTCAGCCGGACATATCATCTGCTAACGACAAGACCGGCGCCGCGCAGTTGCCCCGAGGGGTGAGAGGTTGTAACGTAAAAGGTTCGTGCTGCTCGCAAAAATCCGCTATTTTCCGAGGGGTCTGTGCCCGATACGCTTCGCAAAACGGCGCTGAATCCGGTTCACCGCCTGCTGGGCGCCAAAATGGTCGATTTCGGCGGGTGGGATATGCCCGTCGAGTACTCGGGGCTGATCGCCGAGCACATGGCGGTGCGCACCGGCGTGGGGCTCTTCGACGTGAGCCACATGGGCGATATCCAGTTCCGGGGGAAGGGATCGCTTGAAGCAGTGCAGCACATCAGCATGAACGATGCGTCGCGGCTACAGGTGGGCCAGGCGCAGTACTCGGCGATGCTTTATCCGCAGGGGACGTTTGTGGACGACATTATCGTGCACAAATTCAGCGATAACGATTATCTATTCGTGATCAATGCGGGCACGCGCGAGAAGGATTACAACTGGGTGCGGAGCCAGGCGGCGCGCTTCGACTGCCACGTGAGCGACTACAGCGACTTCTACACGCAACTGGCGATCCAGGGGCCGAAGGCGCAGGAGACGCTGCAGAAGCTGACCGACGTGAACCTGAGCGGGATCAAGTTCTACTGGTTCGCGTGGGGGACGGTGTGCGGTCTGCCGAACACGCTGATTGCGCGGACCGGCTACACGGGCGAAGACGGCTTCGAGATATACATCCCGTCGGACGCGCTGACCAGCGAACGCGTGTGGAACGAGGTGATCGAGGCGGGCCGGGAGTTCGGAATTCTGCCGTGCGGACTGGGCGCGCGCAACACGCTGCGCCTGGAAGCGGCGCTGTCGCTCTACGGGCACGAAATTTCCGACACGATCAATGTCTTCGAGGCCGGGCTGGACCGCTTCTGCAAGCTGGAAAAAGGGCCGTTTGTCGGCTCCGAAGCGTTGAAGAGCGTGCAGGCTGCCGGCGGTCCGGTGAAGAAGCTGGTCGGCCTCGAAATGGTGGACCGCGGCATCGCGCGCGATGGCTATAAGGTGATGGACCCGAGCGGCAAGGAGATCGGAACCGTCGCGAGCGGGTCGCCTGCGCCCTTCCTGAAGAAGAACATCGCGCTTGCCTATGTGCCGGGGGCGTTCACGGAGTTGAGGACGGAAGTTGCGGTCGAGATCAGGAACAATCCGGTGAAGGCGAAAGTAGTGCCGATCCCGTTTTACCGGAAACCAAAGAAGACATAGGCCGGGGACTTTTAGAATAAGGAAAGAGACTGAGGAACATGGCATATCCCACGAATTACCGCTACACGCGCGAGCATGAATGGATCGACGCCGACGGCAAGAGCGCTTCGGTGGGCATTACCGACCACGCGCAGGATTCGCTCGGCGACATTGTGTTTGTCGAACTGCCGAAGGTGGGCGACAAGGTCGAGAAGGGGAAGGTTTTCGGCAGCGTGGAGTCGGTGAAGGCAGTGTCGGATCTGTACTCGCCGGCAACGGGCACGGTGACGGCGGTGAATGAAGAGTTGACCACGGCGCCGGAGAAAATCAACACGGACGCGCATGCGGCGTGGATCATGAAGATGGAGCTGAAGGACCCGTCGGAGCTGGAATCGCTGCTGAAGGCGGAGGATTACGAGAAGTACGTGAAGGAAGAGACGGGACACTGATCCGCTCTCACCACAGAGGCTGGTGCCGGGACGCGACGATTGGAGCAGCACAGCACAAACCGCAGGTCCTTCGACTCCGCATCCCATAATGAAGCTGCGGGAGGCTCCGCTCAGGATGACAAACGAGCGGCGGAGCAAATTTCGCCTTTCCGAATTTAGAAAAACCTATGCGCTATTTACCGAAATCGGATGCCGAACGCGCGGCGATGCTGCGCGAGATCGGCGCGTCGTCGATTGACGATCTATTTGCCATCATCCCTGAGGAATACCGGCTCACGCGGGATTTGAGGATCCCGCGGCAGATGGGCGAGCAGGAGATTGTGGATCACTTCAAGGCTGCGGCCGCGAAGAACGCCAACGGCTATGCGAGCTTTCTGGGCGCGGGCGTGTACCGGCACTACCGGCCGGTGATCATCGACACGATCGTGCAGCGCGGCGAGTTCCTGACTTCGTACACGCCGTATCAGGCGGAGATCACGCAGGGAACGCTGCAGGCGATCTTCGAGTTCCAGACCATGATTTGCGAGCTGACGGGGATGGATATCGCGAACGCTTCGATGTACGACGGCTCGACAGCCTGCGCAGAGGCCGCGATGATGGCCATGCGCGTGACCGGACGCGATGGCGTGCTGGTGGCGCGGACGGTGCATCCGGAATATCGCGAGGTGATGCACACCTATGCGCAGCATCGCGAGGCGGCGAGCGGACACCGGACGCAGGAGATCGGTTACGGAGCCGATGGGCGTATCGATCTGGCGGCACTGGATGCGGCGATCACCGAGGAGACGGCGTGCGTGCTGGCGCAGTCGCCGAATTTCTTTGGAGTCATCGAGGACATTCCGGCGATTGCGGAGATTGCGCACAAGAAGGGCGCTCTGCTGGCCGTGTCAATCGCCGAAGCGGTGTCGCTGGGCGTGGTGCGGCCGCCGATGGAAGCGGACATTGTGACCATGGAGGCGCAGTCGTACGGCGTGGCGCCCAGTTTCGGGGGTCCATTCTGCGGAGTGATCGCGGCCAGAGAGAAATACGTGAGGCAGATGCCGGGCCGCCTGGTAGGCGAGACGAAGGATAAGCAGGGACGGCGCGGCTTTGTGCTGACGCTGTCCACGCGCGAGCAGCACATTCGGCGCGAGAAGGCGACCTCGAATATCTGCACGAATCAGGCGCTGGTGGCGCTAATGGCGACAGTGTTTATGACCGTCTACGGCAAGGAAGGCATGAAGGAGCTGGGGCTGCAGAATCTGGCGAAGGCGGATTATGCCGCGAAGACTCTGGCCGGAGCCGGCGGGAAGCTGCTGTTTGCGGGGTCGCTGCGGTTCAACGAGTTTGTGCTGCAGACGGAAGAGACGCCGGAGGCGCTGAACGCGCGGCTGCTGGAGGAGAAGATTCTGGGCGGCGTGGCGCTGAAGCGGTGGTATCCGGAGCTGGGCAATGCGACGCTGTGGTGTGCGACGGAGTTGACGACGCGCGAACAAATCGACCGGGCAGCGGGCGTAGCGGCGCAGGCTCCGGCAGCGGCGGGGGCGCGATAACGATGGCGACGGAAGAGAAGCTTGTGGGCACGACGCGGAAAGTCACAGCGCACCTGACGCAGAACGAGGGGCTGAGCTTCGAGAAGTCAGCGCCGGGCAAGAAGGCGTACCGGCTGGCGCCGCTGGATGTGCCGGAGGTGGACGCGGCGGCGCTACTGGGCGA
>JASIAO010000248.1 GCA_030041955.1 Acidobacteriaceae bacterium
AGGAGCAGGAGGATGAGCGACTGGATCAGATGAACCTGTGGCGCTGAAGGCCACCTTCAGGTGGCGCAAATCATCGGGGCCGCGTTAGCGACCCCGCCCAGCCGCTTTGAGCGGCTCACACCGTAAGGCCCCCGGCTTTGCCGGGGGATATTTACCTGATCCCACCCTGGCGGTGCAGGCGGCGATTGCGCAGCCACTTGGCGAAGCCCAGACCGAAAAGCATGAGGCCGAAGGGCAGGCACATCATGGCGACCATGAGTGAGAGCCATCCGCCATTGGTGTGCGGGCCGTGAATGCCGATGCCGCCGAAGACCGTCAGGGTGAGGATGGCGGCGACGATGCCGGCCGCGAGAGTACCCGCTCCGGTGCGCAGCAGCGCACGGGTTCCGTCATCGGCAATCTGCGTCGTGACTCGGGGTTCCATGACCACAGCAGAAGACTTTGCCATAGGGTTAGTGAAACGCCGCGACCAGCATCACGCGCACGACGACGCCGGTAACGGAAACGTAGAGCCAGAGGGGGAAGGTGACGCGCGCGACCTTGCGGTGCAGGCGAATGCGTCCGGAGAGCGAAAGATAAAAGGTGATGAGGACGATGGGAAGGGCGAGGGTGGCCAGGACGATGTGGCTGATGAGGATGGGCAGATACGCGTCGTAGTAAACGCGGCTGTGCACGGGGTAGAGGGTGTCGCCGTGGAGCGCGTGGTTGGCGACGTAGCAGATCAAAAACAGCGAGCTGAATGCGAAGGCCGTGAACATGCTGGCGCGGTGCGCGGCGATGCGGTGGTGGCGGATGAAGTAGTAGCCGACGACGAGGGCGATAGCGGCGAACCCGTTGAGCAACGCGATCAGGTTGGGCAGGAAGGTGTAGTGGCGGCCGGCCACGTCGGAGGCGGGGTGGACGTAGATGAGCCAGAAGAGAAAGAGCGTGGCGACGGCGCTGATGCCGATGAGGACGGCGATGGGAGCTGTTGGGGAATGTTTGGTAGCGGTCGCGGTGGTCATGACAGCTCCTACTTCCGGGCCGCGCAGAGCATGAGGGCGGTGAGCAGAAGAGGCAGATAGATGACGCTGACCTTGAGCAGGTCACGGGCGAACATGCGGGATTCGGCGCTGCTGCGGGCGCGCACGATGCGGGCGAAACGGATGGTGTAGGCGAGGTAGACGAGGCCGAGCGCGAGAGCAACGACGGCGTAGAGTTTACCGTCCATGTGCAGCCACCAGGGGAGCAGGCTGACGGGAATCATGAGCACGGCGTAAGTAAGGGCCTCGAGCGCGGTGGACCAGCCGTCGGGCTGGGCGACGGGCAGCATGCGGATGCCGGCGCGGGCGTAGTCGTCGCGATAGAGCCATGCGATGGACATGAAGTGGGGGAACTGCCAGGCGAAGAGGATGGCGAACAGGGCGACCCCCTGCCACTCGATGACGCCGCGGGCGGCGGTCCAGCCGAGGAGGGGCGGCATGGCGCCGGGAAAGGCGCCGATGAAGGTGGCGAGCGTGGTGAAGCGCTTGAGGGGCGTGTAGACGGCGACGTAGAGAAACGCGGTGAGGAGGGTGAGCGAGCCGGTGACGAGGTTGGTCTCGCGGGTGAGCCAGATGGTTCCGGCGGCGATGGCGAGGAGTCCGATGGCGATGCCGTGGGCGAGGCCGATGCGGCCGGTGGCCATGGGGCGGTCGGCGGTGCGGAACATCTTCGCGTCGAGGTTGCGTTCGATGGCCTGGTTGAGCGCGGCGCTGCCGGCGGAGACCATGGTGATGCCGACGAGGGCTTCGAGCAGGCCGGGCTGGATGCTGCTGATGCCGGAGCGCATGGATCCGAGATAGAAGCCGGCCCATGCGGTGAGCGTGACCATGAGGGTGACGCGGAGCTTGAAGAGCTCGCGGTAGTCGACGAGCAGGGAAGCAGTGACGCCCGCACGAGGAGCGTGGAGATGGGTGTGGGGCGGCTGGTTCCAGCGCAGGGCGTCGGCGGGAGCGGCTGATTCCAGCGCGGCGACGGTCGGTTCCATGCCCGGGGCGGCGGGATTTACAGGCATAAAAATCCTTGGCCTCGGCCGAAATGTTGAATGAAAGACGGCATCATGCAGGGAAAATCCGGGGAAACAGCGGGACGAGCCCAACTGTTCATGATACCTGCTGGAGATGGGAGTGACGAGCGGGCGGGATGGGACAGGGAAATATCAGGCCTAACTGAGGGTGACGGGCGGGGTGGTTTCGACTGGCTTGGGGGATTCGATGATGGCCTCCTCGTAGACGGCGTATTCGTTGATGATGACGGCGACGAGGACGGCGGTGGGAACGGCGACAGTAGCGCCGATGACACCGGCGAGAGAAGAACCGATGAGGAGAGCGACGAGGATGGTAAGGCCGGCGAGGTTGACCTGGGCTTTCATGATGCGCGGGGTGAGATAGCTGTTCTCGATCTGGAGGTAGACGAAGTAGAAGACGAGAACGCCTACGACACGGGTCCAGGAATCGAGGGCAGCGACGATGACCACCAGGGTGACGGAGACGACGGCGCCGATGACGGGAACGATGTTGAAGAGGCCCATGATGACGCCGAGGGCGTAGGCGTAACGGATGTGGAGGAGGGCGAAGACGACGACGCTGCAGACGCCGAGGATGAGCATCAGGGTAGCCTGGCCGAGGAGCCAGCGGCCCATGCGGGCGGAGGCGCGGCTGAGAGTCTGATCGAGGCGAAGGCGGCGCTCGACGGGGAAGAGGGAAAGGAACCAGGCGTAAGCCTCGTCGCCCTCGATGATGAAGTAGATAGTGAGGACGATGCCGGCGACGATGCGGACCACGGTTCCGGCCCAGTCGCTGGCGAATTTGACGGCGTAGGTGGCGAGATTGCCGACGACGTCCTGGATCTTTTCCTGCAGCGAATCGAGATTGATGTTGCGGATGACAGGGACGGTCTGCAGGCGGGCAAAGAACTCGGGCCCGCGGCGGGGCAGTTCCTTGACGAACTCGCGGAGATCCTTAAACGCGGGAGCAAGGCCGAAGACCAGAAAGACGGTGAGGCTGCCGAGGGTGAGGACGGTGAGGATGAAGACGGCCATACCCCGGCCGGGGTGCCAGGTGCGGATGTGGAGCCTCATGATGGCGCGGACGACGGGCATGAGCACCACGGCAAAGAGCGCGCTGACATAGATGACCACGAGAGCGTCGCGCAGGACCCAGGCGAGATAAAGCGCGATAGCGACGCCGAAGGCGTAGAGGACGATACCGCGCGGACCGAGGGGCTTGCTCATGCGCGGGCTCCGGGGGCATGGGCGGAAGAGCAGAGAGAGGATTCGCTGCCTGCGTTTGACAGGGCGGCGAGGATTTGCTCCGCGACCTCGGCTGGCGCGAGGCCGGCGGTGGGGATGGTGAGATGGGCCTGGCGGTACAAAGGCAGGCGGGCCTGCCAGCGCTCGGCGATGCGCGCGCGGTCCTGGAGGACGGGGCGAACGGGGCCGGCGGCGTGCGCGGCGCAACGGGCGAGCAACGTATCGAGAGGCGCCTCAAGGAAAACGATACGGCAGGCCGGGAGCGCGGAGAGAAATTCGCGGGTTGGGGGTAGTTCCAGCGCGCCGCCGCCCAGAGCGAGGACGAGACGATCACCGGAGGCTGTGTCGCGGATAGCGGCTGCTTCCATTTCGCGGAAGACGGGCTCGCCGTGATGGGCGAAGATGCCAGCGATGGTGAGGCCGGCGCGGGATTCGACGATGCGGTCAGTGTCGATGAACTGCCAGCCGAGGCGTTCAGCGAGGAGCGCGCCGACGGTGGTCTTGCCGGCGCCCATGAAGCCGGTGAGCACGATTCGGGATAGACCGGGCAATGCCGGCGTGGTCCTCGGGCCGCTCATGCGATCTGATTATATGAAGCGCGCTGGAAAGAAACGGCGTTATTTTCTGCCGACAGAGGCGGATGAGGCGCCGGGTTCGCGATCCTGGCGGATGGCCTTCTGGATATGTTCCCAGACGGCGGGACTGGGATCGTGGATGGGCAGCAGCAGCCTGGCCTGGGCAGCAATGTACTCGAGGTCGCGAACGAGCGCGGCACAGTTCTCGCAACTCCGGAGGTGTTCGTTCGACGAGAAGTCGGAGTGCGCCTCGAAGAGTTCGGGGAGAGTTTCCTGAAATTCGGCACAGGTCATGGTTCTGTCCATGGCGCGCAACATCATCACGCGATCTGCTCCTTCCTCTGCCCGGTCCTGAGGAGGTCGCGGAGTTTCATCCGGGCTTTGTGCAGTTGAGACTTGCTGTTCCCAATGGAGCAGTCGAGCATCTCTGCTATTTCATTATGCTCGTAGCCCTCCACATCGTGCAGCACAAAAACGAGGCGGTAACCGGGAGGCAGATTTTCAATAGCCCGTTCGAGGGTGACGCGGTCGATGGAGCCGGAGAGAGTGAGGTCGCGGGCACCGATGTCCTTGCGCGGGCCGTCGTCCTGGGCGGGCTCGAGAGTTTCCTCGAGCGAAACCTGCGGCAGTCCTTTGCGGCGCAGGTGCATGAGCACCACGTTGACGGCGAGGCGATGCAGCCAGGTGGAGAAAGCAGAGTCGCCGCGGAAGGTGCCGATTTTGCGGTATAGCTGCAGGAAAGCTTCCTGGGTGAGGTCCTCAGCCTCGGCGACATTGCCGAGCATGCGCAGGCAAAGCGAATAAACGCGGCGCTTGTGCATGGCGTAGAGGGTCTCAAAAGCGCGGGCATCGCCGTTGCGGGCTTTATCGATGGCCTCCTGCTCGCCGGCGATGGGGGGATTGCGGCGGAGGTGCTGGTTGGCGGGCCTCGGCTGTGACGGTCCTGCGTTCATCAGGACAAACCTTTCCATGGCCATTGTTCCATGAGAGGGTGCTCCAGACAGTCTGCTGTTCGAAACCTTCGGGGCAGTAGGAATCATAGCGGACGATTTTGGTGAGGATACCGGCAATACGCGTGAGACGCTTGCGGGAAGGAGCCGGGTTGCCTGAAGGGGTTGGCGTAAAAGCGAATGGACGCGCAGCGAGAGCCGCGCGTCCGCGTGGGACGGGTGAGGAAGCGGTCAGCGGCCGAAGAAGGCGGCGTTCTTGGCCTGGAAGCTCTGCCATTTTTCGGGCAGGTCGTCGGCGGCGAAGATGGCCGAAACCGGGCACACCGGCACGCAGGCGCCGCAGTCGATGCACTCGACGGGGTCGATGAAGAGCTGATCGGAGTCAGCATGCTTTGCTTCGTCCTTCTTGGGATGAATGCAGTCCACCGGGCAGGCATCGACGCAGGCGGTGTCTTTGGTGCCGATGCAGGGTTCCGCGATTACGTAAGCCATGGAAAGTCCTCTGGAGGCAGTGTATGCGAGCAATCGCGTGAGAGCGAAACCGCAAACGGATCCGCGTGCGCCGAAGCGGCGCGCGGGCCCGATTTTCAGCCCAGTCCCTCAGCCCGATTGTTCATGCAACGGATCATT
>JASIAO010000249.1 GCA_030041955.1 Acidobacteriaceae bacterium
GAACGCCACATCGACATCACCTGGGAGCCGGTTTCCGATCCCGCTCTCGCGCAGTATGTCATTTATCGCTCCGAACACGGGCAGCCGTTCCAGCCCATCGGCGTGCAGCGGCCCGGCGTCAACCGCTTCTGCGACTACACCGGCGATCCGCATATGACTGCTTCCTATCGCGTCACGGCGCGCACTTCCTCGCTCCTCGAATCGCCGCCGTCGGAGCCGGCAACCGCGTCGACCCACCCCATGACAGATGACGAACTGCTCACCATGGTGGAGGAAGCATCCTTCCGCTACTACTGGGAAGCGGACGAGCCGCATTCCGGCATGACTCGCGAAGACACGCCGGGGAACGACGATATTGTCGCGCTTGGGGCCAGCGGCTTCGGAATTATGGCCATCACCGTCGGCGCCGACCGCGGCTTTATTACTCACCAGCAGGCAATCGACCGTCTGTTGCGCATTACTGCTTTCCTCGAAACGGCCGACCGCTATCACGGCGCGTGGCCGCACTTCCTGAGCGGCAGCACCGGGCACACGCTGCCCGTCTTCGGCATGTATGACAATGGCGCGGACCTGGTCGAAACGTCGTTCCTGATGGAGGGATTGCTGGCCGCGCGGCAATACTTCAAGAATGATGGTCCGGCCGGCCATGAACTGTACGACCGCATTACTCGCCTGTGGGAGGGCGTGGACTGGAACTGGTTCCGCGCCACGCCTAAACGGGATGCTCTTTACTGGCACTGGTCCCCGGATTACTCCTTCTACATTGCGAATCGCCTCACCGGGTGGAACGAGGTGATGATCACTTATCTCGAGGCGATCGCTTCTCCAACCCATCCCATCCCCGCCAGCGACTACTACAGCGGATGGGTCGGTGAAGGCATCGGAAACCACTATGCCAATGGCAAGAGCCATTATGGCATCACGCTGCCCGTCGGCGGAGGCACCGGCGGCCCGCTCTTTTTCACAGATTATTCCTTCATGGGCATGAACCCTCGAGCGATCCACGACCGCTTCACCGATTACTTCGATCAAAATCGCGATCAGGCGCGGATCAATCAGGCCTACTGCATCCACGATCCAAATCACTGGAAGGGGTATGGTGCAAATACGTGGGGACTCACAGCCGTCGATGGTCCGGAGGGCTACGTTCCCTACGAACCCACGCCCAATCTTGACGACGGGACCATCGCTCCGACCGGGGCGATCAGCGCTATGGCTTACACGCCGGACGCGTCGATGGCGGCGCTGCGGCATTTTTATCGCGATCTCGGTGCTCAGGTGTGGAGCATCTACGGATTTCGCGACTCCTTCAACCTTCAGGAGAACTGGTATTCCGGCATCACGATGGGGCTCAACCAGGCGCCCATGGCAGTGATGATCGAGAACTATCGCACCGGCCTGATCTGGAAGAACTTTATGGCCAATCCTGAAATTCCGGCGATGCTGAAGAAGCTCGGCTTTCTTTCCGACCAGCCATCGCCGCCCGTCCGTGCGAGCGACTCTGCACCTGCCGGAGGTCGATAAGCCGGAAATGGAGAGGGACATCAAGAACTCGGATAAAGAACGCGGTCGCGATTCGGCCATCGCGAGCGAAACAGGCCGTCAGGCTGTAAATCTGAAGGAACTCGCCGCGCACCTGGGCTTGTCGCTCACGACCGTGTCGAGGGTGATGAATCACTCCGGGGAGGAGTATCGCATTGCCGCGGAGACGCGGCAAAGGGTGCTCAAAGCCGCCGCTTCTATGAATTACGAGCCGAATGTCTTTGCCCGGGGTCTGAGAAAAAAGCGAAGCTTCACCGTCGGCGTTATGGTGCCGGAGATCAGCGAAGGCTATTCGGCCGCCGTCCTCGGCGGCATTGAGGATGCGCTGCTGCAGGAGAAGTTCTTCTACTTCGTGGTGAGCCACCGCCATCGCGCCGAACTCCTGCAGAAATATCCCCGCCTGCTTCTTTCACGCGCCGTCGAGGGCATCATCGCAGTCGATACTCCGATCCAGGAAGAACTCCCCGTTCCTGTGGTTGCAGTGTCAGGGCACAGCAGGAAAAAAGGAATCGTCAACATCGAGATCGATCACCTGGCAGCGGCCCGGTATGCGCTCTCTCATCTTGCGGAGCTTGGCCATCGCAGAATCGCGTTCATCAAGGGCCAGACATTCAGTTCCGACACGCGCGCTCGCTGGGACGCCATCCGCAAGGTCTGCTCGGAGCTGAAGATTGCCGTGGATCCGGAACTGGTAGTCCAGCTCGAAGGCACGGCCCCGGGAAGCGAACCGGGCTATACCGCGGCTCAGAAGCTGCTCAAGAACGGACATGGATTCTCCGCAATTTTCTGTTTCAACGATGCTTCTGCGATCGGTGCGATCACCGCGTTGCACGAGGCCGGCCTTCACGTGCCGCGTCAGGTTTCTGTCGTCGGATTCGATGACGTTCCCAGCGCCGCAACCATCCGCCCCTCGCTCACCACGGTGCGCCAGCCGCTCTACGAGATGGGCCAAACTGCCGCGGTCAATCTTCTCCGCCTCATTCGCGAAGGAGTCAGTAATCCACCCTGGCGATCCATCCTGGTTGCGCCCAGCTTCGTCAAGCGGCAGTCAACGGAGAGAATTGCCAGAAGCTGAGCTGCCTCTTTCAGCAGCCTGCGAGTTCTTCAGCTCTTCCCGATCCAGCAGGTGCAGAATAAATTCGCCTGCGCCATAACCAACCATCGGCAACGCTCCAGTGGGATCGCCGATCTTGCCGGGGAACAGCGCGCAGGGCACGGCAACGTACATTTCGGGAATCAGGTCGTGATCGGCATAGGCTTTGTCCACGATGCGCTTCAGGATGGCGTCGGCCTCGGAGTCGTTGCCCATCCGGCGGTCCACTTCCGCCAGGTTGAAATCGACAAAGAGGAATTCCTGACGCTCGTACCAATACTCAAAGATGGCGGGATTGGTGTAAGTGCTGCGCACGCGTCGGTAGCCGCCGGAGGCGACCTTCAGCAACGCCATCCGCTGCACCGTGTTGCGGATAATCGCGGGATCCGTGACCACGCCGAAGTTGATCACCTGGAGCAGAGCGCCATCGATGTCGTTCTTCACCCCCGGCTCCAGCGTTCCGTGCAGTTCGCCTCCGCGGATGAACGCCGCGTCGAAGCCTTTCCGGAGCAGCGCCACCTGCTGGAGAACTTCGTTGCGCGTCGCCTCATCCCCGGCGAGCCGTGCTACATCCGCGAAGTTGCGCAAACCCACAATGGCGGCCGCGGTGGAAAATGCGAAGTGCTTCTTGTCTTTCTCCCGCTCTTCCCAGATCGAGGTATCGGCGTCGACGATCTCTCCGCCGTCGTACTTCTCCAGGTTGGCCAGCAGCGGCTTGACTATGAAATCCCTGGCGCTCTCGTAAAGCGGACCGCGATACGTCGGCATCCGGAGCAACGCGGCGTCGTG
>JASIAO010000250.1 GCA_030041955.1 Acidobacteriaceae bacterium
TTCGCGATCAATGAAGGGATGGATGATGCGAATGCCTGTGGCGGTACCGCAAAGCTCCTGCGGGATTGCGGTCGGTCGAGCAGGCTGCGAATCGATGAAGTCGGAATCGGGTTTTGCGGCGCCAGCTAGCCTGATCACGCGCCGGCGGCGGGATGAAGCCACCCCGCCGCTGCGCAGAGATGTTGCGAGTCAGAAGTTATATTTCAGCGACAACTCCACAATCCGGTCGTAACCAGCTCCGGAATATGGATTCTTCTCGTTCATGCAGCCCCAGGTGCTGGACGCCGCGCCGCAGGTGCCGGTTGCGGTCACCTTCTCCGACGCAAGAGCGCCCTGATTGATCGCGAACGTGTGGCCGCCATCCGTGGTTGCAATCGGAATCGAAAGCAGATTGCCGCCCGAGGATCCCCAGAGCGCGTGGTTCATGAAATCGAACGCCGAGGCGCGGAACTGCAGATTTTGCCGTTCGGCGATCGGGAAGGTTTTATAGATGGTGAGGTCCGAATCGTTGTAGACCGGCCCACTGAGATAAGGATGAATCTGGCGATCTCCCTGGGTGCCTACAACAGGCGCGCTGAAGCAGAGGAGATTCAGCAACTGATGATCGCCGAGTCCCCTTTTCGGATTGCACGTGGCGATGGGTAGCACCGTGTCCGCGTCGGTTCCGAACCAGGTCTTCGTGCCCAGGCTTTCGACGTTTGTCCCGGCTGCAGTTTGTTCTTCGATGCCCAGACCAAGATTCTCGGAGGAGAGCGGCTGGAGGTCACCGCCGGTCTGGAAGGTCGTGATTCCGGAGATCGTCCAGCCGTTCGTGGCGCCGCGCAGCACCATCTCCCCGCCGCGATACACGTTCCCGATGCTGTAGGCATAGGAGGCGTTGAATACCTGCGGGCGGTCGATGGCAAGAATGCCGTAATTGCCGTGGACGCTGAAGGCGTCGAGCGTGCTGCTGACGATGCCCAGCGACTTCGACCACGTGTAATTGAAATCGAAGGACGCTCGTCCGGCCTGCTTCAGCCATGCAACCTGCAGTCCGTTGTAGTTGGAATTGCCAATGTGCTGATGCACGGTGACGCTGTTGGTGCCGTAACCATAGCAACTGCCTCCCGCCACGCATCCGCCGTATGGATAGTAATCCTGGATCGTGTAGGTCGAGGTGTTATCGGGATCGGCAGGCGCTGCTGCGCCCGTGATTGGATCCGGCTTGAACAAACCTCCGAAGGGGATCTTATTGATGTTGGAAAACTCCGAGCCGCCGATGCCCGAGCCGTCGCTCTGCCCTCCCATCAGCAGGTGATGCGTGCTGTTTCCCACGTAAGCCACTTCCAACAGCGTCTTCCACGGCAACTGCCGGTCGACGGTGAGGTTCCATGCATAGGTGAGAGGCACGGCGTAGTCGTTGTAAGCTGCGGCGTTAATGCCGCCCGCCGGTTCAGAATTGCCGGAGGGCGTTTGCAGCGGGACCTGTGAGAAAGTAATCGCCTGGCCGCCGGGGGAGTAGTAGTTCAGCATGTTCTGCGAGGTGCTCAGCGGGCCGCCGTAGTCGTTGTACTGATCGTTCCAGGCGTATTCGCCCCAGCCGCCGCGGATCACTGTTTCCCCGTGGCCCTGCAGGTCGTAAGCGAGTCCAACACGCGGACTGGTGTAGGCCAGCCGGGTGGGGGAGCCTCCGTTGGGAATACCGGGATCGATGCCGTGCCAGCGCACACCCGGATACTGGATGACCTGCGCTTTGGCGGCCTCGTTGGTGGCCACGTCGGTCGCGTAAAGCTGTGGCATCCACACGGCCATGCCCACGCCCTGGCGGTCGTACCAGCGCCCGATGTGGTCCCAGCGCATGCCCACGTTCACGTTTAGCCGGCGACGGACATGCCAGTCATCCATCAGATACGCCGAGGTGGTGCGGTAGGCCATGTCCTGAACCGGCATGTAGCTGTTCTGATTGAAGGAGCTGGAAATTCCCATGGCCAGATTCGCGGTGGGATTGTAGGAGCCGATCCAGCCATTAGGATTGCTCGTGGTCTTGCCTACGGTGGAGCCGGCAACGACGTTCGGCATCGGTTCGGTCCCGAAGCTGAAGATGCCTTCAGGGAAGGACCAGGTCCCCTGATCGTTCCCAACCAGCTCGGTGGAGCCTCCCATCTTGAATGTGTGCGATTTCCACACTTTGGTCACGTTGTCGGCAAACGACGGCACCGCTTTCTTCGTGGGATAGACCCCGCTGGGCGTATAGAACGCCGGTTGGGAAATATCCGGGAAGGATTCCGCGCCGGGAGAGTAGATTCCGGGCGCAACCGCCGACGCGGTGTTGTAAAGCGTCGCATAAGAATAGCCGAGCGTGGACTTGTAGATGGCCTGCAGGTCGGTCGGCGAATAAGGCTCGTTGGCCCAGCCCCAGCCGAAGACAAACTCATTGGTCAGGGTCGGCGTAATCACGTTCACTACATTCACGGTCATCACGCGGGATGTGGTCGGCTGATCAAGATCGCCGCCCGGATAAGCGACTTCGTAGTTCGGAGTCCAGTAGACGTGGGAAGCTGTGAGGTAGGTGGTGTGCCCCTGCTGATAAGTACCGAACAGCTTCATCCTGTCGCTGAGGTTGTAATCCACCCTGGCCCGCCAGACATAGCCGTTCTGCGTGTTGGAAATGTTCTCGACATAGTTGTAGCCGCCGGGAGTGGTGGCGGGGTTGGCGTTGGCTTTCGGAAACATCTTCATCAATGCGGCGGCGCCGGGATCGACCGGGACCGCCGCCGGGTTGGTAATCTGCGTGCCGTTCGGCTCAAAATCGCCGGTTGGGTCGGTACACCAGTTGGTCCCGCTTTTGGTGAAGCCGTTGGGGCAAAGGGCAGAGTTTCCTTCGCCGCTGGAGGTGAAGTTACCGGAGAGCATGCCCGGACTGGGAATGTACGATTCGAGCGGGCTGCCCGCGGGAAGCGTCTGCTTGTAGTACTCGTAGCCGGCCCAGAAGAGAAGTTTGCGGCTCCTGTTGAAATTCGTGCCCGGAATCAGAATGGGCCCGCCGGCGTTGCCGCCGGGATAGTAGTACTCGCCGGGCTGGCGGGGGGTGGGGGTTGCGCTGTCGTTGTTCAGCCAGGTGTTGGAGTTCAGCACGGCGTTGCGGGCGTAGAAATAGCCTTCGCCGTGAAAGTCATGTCCGCCGCTCTTGCTGGTGGTGTTGATCACGACCGGACCGTTCGGAGCATCGGCCCCGAAGGTATCCTCGATCTTCACTTCGGCGGTCATGTCGGGATTGGGCACTGCGATGGACCAGCAGTTGCAGCCGGGGTCGATGATATTGGCTCCGTCGAGCATGAACGAAGTGCCGCCGCGATAAGGGGCGCCGCTGGGCGAGTAGCCGACGCCGTCCGTGCTGCCGGTGGGCGCCTCGGCGGAGAAATCGACGGAACTGCCGCCCTGCGTTCCATTGGGTACGGAGGTGACGCCAGGGAGCACCTTGAGCAGTTCGGAGACGTTGCGGCTTTCCAGCGAAAGTCTCTCGAGATCTTTGCTGGTCAGAATCTCCGAGCGCTCGCCCGAGTCGATGGGCACAATCTGGGCCGGACTGGCAGTTACCTCGACGATGGAGTTTTCGCCGCCCACGGTCAGCTTAATTCCGGAAACCTGGCGGTGGTCACCAGGGTTCATCGGGATTTCCGTCTGCTTCCAGGTGTTGAAACCTTTAGCCGTAATCGCGACGCTGTAGCTGCCTGGCTCGACGGCCGCGAAGGTGAAGTATCCCGACGAATCGCTGACAGTCGTGAGAATATCGTGGGTTGCGCTGTTCACCAGAGTCACGTTCGCCCCAGGCACCACGGCACCGGTGGAGTCGTAGACAGTTCCCGACAGCGTGCCGGTGGTGAGTTGCGCAAAGGCTGACAGCGCCAGAAGGAACGTGCAGAGCGCGAGCATTCTGGCGATTCCTGCCCTGCGGTGCATTCGCATCAGAACTTGCTGGATTGCGTGTGTCATCGTGCTGACCTCCCTGAAAAGTTCTTCAGTTTGCTGTAACCGGTTTTGGTTTTCACTCTCGTACATCACGCTGCGGGTACAGATTTCGACAGCATCCGTGATGCGACTGAAACGGCTCTTCCGACTACGTTTCAGGCGGAAACTGTTTCGCCCGGCGATTTGGAAAGGCTATACAGGCACTCCTTACTAATTCGATTTAGCTGTGCATGCTAGATCGCGCGGAAAAGAATGGTAAAGGTTAAATTGGTACATTCGCGTTGCACCGCGACGTTAACGCGCGCAACCTTGTACGCTGTTCAGAGCACGGCAGATATCACAGGGGGGCGATTGGAGATTTAACGCGATTGCGGACGTTTCCTCAGAGTTGTACGATGGAGCAACAGGTCGTGAAAAGTGCAATGCAACATGCCCCTGATCAGGTTTCAAGCGAACCGGATGGGCTTTCGGCCGATGCGGAACATGCGGAACTCGAAGCGGTCGCGAACGCCCTGGGGCACTCCTCCCGCCTTGCCCATCTCCTGCGATATATCGGAGAGAAACATTTCAGCGGCGAGGGCGATCAGCTCAGCGAGTACACCATTGCCACCGAGGTCTTCGGCCGCTCCAGGACGACGTTCGACGCCACTCGCGACGCCATTGCGCGCGTCGAGGCGCACCGGCTGAGAAAGAAGCTGAAGGAATTCTACGAGGGCCCGGGCAAAGAGCGCCCCATCCAGATATCGGTCGCGCACGGCACGTATATTCCGGTTTTTTCCCGCGCCAGCGGACCCGAACCGGCGCCGGCCGCACTCTATGCTGAATCCTCACATACAGCCACGGTCATTGCGGCAACAGCCGGCGCGGAACAACAAGACGCTGGGAAGCGCGACAGCGGGATTCTCGGCATGGAGCGGAAGAAGCACTCCCTCCGGCTCTATCTGGTATCGATCGCAGCAGCCGTGTGTGTGACCCTGACCGGGTTCTACCTGGTTTCGCGGCACCACAGGGTGCCCGGCACAACCGCCGCAGCGATGCGTGCACCAACAGCTCCCGCGGCGCTGCGTGGTTTCCCTGCTCCGGCAGTCGTGCCTCTTCGTCTGCTCGCCGGCTATACCGGCCCGCCACAAAGAGACAGCGCTGGCGCCGTATGGCAGGCCGATCGATACGTTCACGGGGGCGGTCCGTGGCGGATTCTGACCCAGATCAGCAGGACGAGCGACCCTTTCATCTTTCAGCAGTGGCGGGCGGGCGATTTCGACTACGATATCCCGCTAAAACCGGGCGACTACGAGCTGCACCTCTATTTCTTCACGCCTAACCGTTCCAGCGATGCCCTTTCCACATTCAACGTCAGGATCAACGGAAATCTGGTGCTGCGAGGGTTCGACATCAATGAGGACGCTATGGGCGAAAATGTCGCCGACGAGCGGGTTTTTCGCGATGTATCGCCTGCGGCCGACGGAGTGCTCCACGTCAGCTTTGCCAGCGAGAGCGGCACTCCACAACTCAGCGCGCTGGAAGTGCTTCCGGGCATTCCGCACCGGCAACTTCCCATCCGCATCGTGATGCAGCGCAGGTCGTTGACCGACGACAGCGGCCGATCCTGGCATGCGGATGACTATTTTATGAACGGCCACTTCTCCGATCAGTCCTGGCAGACTTCGGGATCGCCCGATCCGGAACTGTTCGACTCGGAACGATACGGTCATTTTTCCTACGCCATCCCTGTCGATCCCCGCGATCGCTACACTTTGATTCTCCATTTTGTCGAGTTTTACTTCGGTCCGCATGCGCCCGGCGGCGGAGGCATTGGAAGCCGCGTCTTTCGGGTCATGTGCAATGGCAACACTCTTCTGGACAACTTCGATATCTACAAGGAGGCGGGCAGCCTGCATGTGCTGACCAAAACCTTCTATCATCTGCAGCCCAGCGCGCAGGGCAAGCTGAATATCACCTTTGAGCCCATAGTGAACAACGCCACGGTTTCGGGCATCGAGGTTCTTGACGAGTCCGACTAGTTCAGGCGCATGAGCGAGCGCACCGTTCAACTCATTTCGGCTGCGCCATGCGCCGGACAGGGTTGGTCCCCGGACACCAGAGGTAATCGCAGGATGCGCGGTCGAGGCTTACTTCGGGTAAGCCGGCGCAGGGCCAATTAGCAGTTTTTATCGCCTGTCGACGCTGCCTGTGCGAGCGACAGCGAACGTCTGACTGCGGCGCTCCTGTATACTACGCGCCGAACAGTCAGCACTTCTTTGAGAGGTCCTCACAGCATGACGCGACGGTCGTGCGCGGCTTATGGCGCGCTGATATTGCCCACCCTCCTGGTATTTTTCCCGGCCGCCGGAGCACAGGTAAATCCCAACCTCTATAGCGGCCTGCAGTGGCGGAACGTCGGGCCTTTCCATGGCGGACGCATCGCCTCGGTGACCGGCGTCATCGGCACTCCCGGCACGTTCTACATGGGCACGCCGCAGGGCGGCATCTGGAAAACCACCAGCGCCGGCGTGACCTGGTTTCCGATTTTCGATCAGGAGACGAGCGTGGACAGCATCGGCGCCATCCAGGTCGCTCCCTCTGCTCCCGACATCATTTACGCCGGAGCCGGCGACCCCATTGGCGGCAGCCTGGGCAACGGCATGTGGAAGTCCACCGATGCCGGGAAGACCTGGCAGCACATCGGTCTTGAGGACACGGTGAAGATCACCAACATCCTCGTCGATCCCGCCGATCCCAACCTGGTCATTGTCTCCGCCCTTGGCGACAACAATCATCACGGTGGAGGCGTCTACCGCTCCACCGATGGCGGCCAGACCTGGACCAACGTCCTGAAGCCCGCGGACTACGACGGCACGCGCGATCTCGAATACGCATTCGACGACCCCCAGGTGATGCTGGCAGCCACCCAGGGCACCGGCGGCTTCGGCTTCGGCGCTCCGCAGGGCAACGAGGGCCACCGCGCCAAGCCTAAGCCGCCGCTGGTCTTCAAATCCACCGACGAAGGCAAGACGTGGACCCAAATCAGCATTCCGCATTTCCCGGCCCGCGTTGCGGTCGCGATCGCCATGCACACGAACGGCCAGCGAATGTACATCGTCGGTAACAACATCGAACACGGCTCCGGTCTTTTCCGTTCCGACGATGGTGGCGCCACCTGGAAGCACATGGCGGGGAAGGATATCCGCATCAGCAACGGCCAGGGCTCTTATAGCAGCGGCGTCTTCGTGGATTCGCAGAATCCCGACATCGTGTACACGATGAGCACCGCGATGTACCGTTCCAGCGATGGCGGCGTCACCTTCGAGCCCTTCAAAGGCGCACCCGGCGGCGAGGACTACCACAAGCTGTGGATCGATCCCACGAATGGGCATCGCATGCTGGTCGGATCCGACCAGGGCGCCAGCGTCACGCTCGACGACGGCAAAACCTGGAGCCTCTGGTACACCCAGACGATCTCGCAGGTTTACCACGTCGCCACCGACGACGAGTATCCGTACCACATCATCGCCGCACAGCAGGACACGGGGGCGGTGATGATCAGCAGCCGCGGCAACTGGGGCCAGGTCAACTTCACCGACTGGAGCCCGGTGCCGTCCTCCGAATTCGGCGTCGTCACTCCCGATCCCAGGAATCCGAACATCATCTACGGCGTGGGCTATGGTCCCGGCGGCGGCGGCAGCGGCCTGATCAAAATCGATATGTTGACCGGGCAGTGGGAAAACGTGGCGCCCAACTTCGGCGCCGATGCCGATAAGTACACCGCCGGGCGCGACTTCCAGAAGAAGTTCGACATCGCCTTCGATCCCGGCGCTCTGTACGTTGCATATCAGTGCCTGCTCGTCACGCGCGACGGCGCGCATTCCTGGACAGCCGTCAGTCCCGACCTGACCACGGCCAAAGATGCCCCTCAGGTGGCGTGCGGCAAGCCGCGCCCGCAGACGACAGCCAAGCCCGCGCCTCAGCCGGCCCCCAGAAACGCAGCCGCACCCAAGCCTGCCTCTGCAGCCGGAGCCGCGCCCACTACGACGCCGGCCGCCGCACCCGCCGGCGGACCCCCACCGCCACCGCCGCCGTCCATCAGTGACTTCTCCATCTCGACGGCTAAGCCTGGCGTGATCTGGACTGTGAGCAGCAACGGCCAGATCTACAACACCATGGACCACGGCAAGACCTGGAGCAACGTCAGCAACATCGCGGACGTGCCGCCCCACACGATGTTCAACACTATCGATGCCGGCGACGACGTCAATACCGCATACGTCGCCGCCCGCATCGCCGCCGAGCGCGGCTCGACCCTGCCTCCCAGTGAAGACGGGGATGTTCCGCTCATCTGGCGCACCACCGACGGCGGCAAAACCTGGACCAGTATCGTCAACGGGCTGCCCCGCGACGAGCGCACCGGAAGCTGGGTGAACAGCCTGCGCGTCGACCCCAGGCAGCCCGGCCTTCTCTTCGCCGGCACCGAGTCCACCGTCTACGTCAGCTTCGATCACGGCGATCACTGGCAGTCGCTGCAGCAGAACATGCCCACGACGTCCATCCGCGATCTCGACGTCCACACCGATCACCACGAGAATGACCTGGTGGTTGGCACCTACGGCCGCGGCTTCTGGGTGCTCGACGACATTACGCCGTTGCGCCAGATCGCCGCGAACGCACAGGCGATCAGCTCTTCCTTCGCTTATCTTTTTGAGCCCGAGGATGCCATTCGCACCCGCATCAACAGCAACTGGGATCAGCCCTTCTCCATCGAAGTGCCGCATGCGCCCAATGTGCAGTACGGCGCGATCGTGGATTATTACCTCAGCCGCGAGCCCAGCGGACCCATTCAGCTCCAGGTCTTCGACGACCGAGGCAATCTGGTGCGCACGATGTCCAGCACTCTGCCGCCGCCCATCGAAGGCGCGGAATATCCCCACTACTGGCTGGCCGCTCCCGAGACGCGCGCCCTCAGCACTCATCCCGGACTCAATCGCGTCAACTGGAACCTGCAATATGACGATCCGCCCGCCCTGCGCCACGACCTCGAAAACGAAATGAATATGGTGCCGGGTTCCACCACGCCCGGTCCCCATGGGCCGCAGGTGATTCCCGGCGTTTACACTCTCAAGCTCACGGTGGACGGCCAGACCTACACGCGCAACGTCACGGTCGTGAACGATCCTCGCGTGGGCCAGAGCGCCGCGCTCATGGCCGAGCTGCGCACCCAGAACAGGCTCACACTGCTGTCGGTTCACGGCATGGAGCAGAGCTACGAAGGACACGAGGAAGTCGATGCCGTCAGAGCTCAGCTTGCATCGCTGACGGAGGGCAAGCTCCCTGCCGATGTGTCCGCTCAGGCCCAAACACTCGATGCCGCGCTGACCAAACTTGGCGGGGTGGTGCCGGTTCCCGGAGAAGGGCCTGTTCGCCGGCCGCCTGCTGAGCCCAACGCGCTCAAATCTTTCCTGGGCCTGAACGACGACTACAACATCATGGTCAGCATGATGCAGGTCGGCCTCGATATGGCGCCCACTCCCACCCAAATCGCCACCTGGGAGAGCGACTGCAACCACGAGAACCGCACCGTGGCCGCCTGGAAGGACATGCAGCAGCAGCTCACCGATTTCAACGCGTTGCTCCAGAAGAACCAGCTGCAGCAGCTCACGCTGGCGCCCACCAAACTGACTGACGAGTCGTGCAGCTTTAGCCCCGAACCAGGTGGGAAGGTCAATAAGCAGAAGACTTCACGTTAACTGCCGACAGTTGAGAGTCCGATCCGCCTTTAGAGGGCCTCGCTAACTTTGATTGCCCGATGCGCGTGAGGCTGGAGCCGGGCTCATATACAGGTTTTCGGCGCCGGTCGAGAGAGCGCGTTTGCCAATCCGCGCACGGGCAGCGATATCGCCGCGCCGGGAACGACACCGATGGGCAACGAAATTGTGGGACCGGTGACCGATCCGGCGTGCTGAGTTTGCCGGAGGGCCGCTGCTTTCTGTGTACGGACCGGGTCTGCGTTGGTTCCACACGTCGATCTTCAAGAACTTCAGCACTTATCACGAGCAGACGCTGCAGTTCCGGACCGATATTTTCAACCTGTTCAACGCGCCCTGGTTCGCGGTACCTTCGTACAGCAACGACGGAGCGTATGGCGGGCAGATCACCAGCACCAGAACGACCGGGAATTTTACTCCGGATACGCGTTTCATGCAGATGTCGATGACGTATAAATTCTGAGTGGGTCCAACAAGCTGGAACGCGGCCGGAAGACCGCGGCGTTCGAGCAGGGCAGCCGGGCGCAAGCAGCATACGGCGGGGAGGCAGAGATTCCAGGGAGTCGTCCAAACCCCAGTTCATGGTCTCGGGATTTGTCGGGGAAGGTCGGCCTGAACCGGCGGGACTTTCTGCGTTCAGCACTGGGAATGAGCGCGGGGAGCGCGCTGTTTAGTTTTGCGCCGCTGCAGGCCCTGGGGATGCCGCGCGATCAGAAAGTTATGGTTGTCACCTTCGGAGGCGGCGCTCGCGACGAGGAGACGTTCGCGCCGGAGGGCCAGGAAAACATACCCTGCCTGATGAACGAGCTGATTCCGCGCTCGACTTTCTACACGCAGGTGGTGAATCACGGCATTCTCGGGCATTATGTGGCGACAGCCAGCCTTGCCACAGGCGTCTACGAGACATTCGATAACTTCGCGACGGTGCCGCCGGAGAATCCCACGGTCTTCGAGTATTACCGCCGGGGGCTGCACAAGCCGGCTACGGACGCGTGGGTAGTGGCGCCGAGCAACGGGTTCAATCGGATGGGGGCAAGCGATTCGCGCCTGTACGGGCCCGACATGGGAGCGGGAGTGATCCTGCCCAAGCATCTGCTGGCTGCGGCGCTGGCGCAAAGCAACGCCGGCGACTATGCCCATCTCCTTCGGGATAACTACGAGACTCCGTACTACACACCGCAGATCAGCGGAAATCCATTTCAGTTAGCGCAGCTGGAACAGGTGCTGAGGGTCTCGGTGGCGGATTTTGTGGAGCACGCGCGCAATCTGGCAAGCCCCGACGAGCTTTCAGTCTATGTGGTGCGGCAGCTGATGAAGCAGCTTGCACCGAGCCTGCTTTGGGTGACGCTGCACGATATGGATATTGCGCATTCCGGGGCGTACTCGCTGTATGTGGAAGGGATCAGGCGGACCGATCGGCTGTGTGGAGAGCTTTGGAATGCGATCGAGAGCGAGCCGGAGTACGCTGGCAAGACGACGATGTTCATCTTGCCCGATTTCGGTCGCGACGCCGATGGAGATGCGGGCGGCAACGGATTCCAGCATCATCGTACCGGCGATGCATTGTCGCGAACGACGTGGATGATGGCGTTGGGGCCGCGGGTGAGGGAGAACGTGTCGATTGACAGGGCTGTGCAGTCGCTCGATCTGGTGCCGACGCTGGGGGCGCTGCTCGGATTCTCTCCGACGATGGCGCAGGGAAAAGCGCTTATTGAGGTGGTGTAGCCGATGTTGCCGAGCCATCTGCGAGCGGAACAGTTCAGGGATTATCCGCCCGAGGCGAAGGAGCTGGCGGTTACGCATATCGAGTTGCTGCGGCAGATGCCAACTATCCTGGTGGCGAGCCTTTTGCGCGAAGCGATCGGATACGACTGGAAGTTTCCCGCGGAGCGCAGAGAGATTGACGGCCAGCTGAGTTATTGCGCCTCGCTGTCGCCAGAGCAACTACGGGCGTTGTTCGCGGGGTTCGTGCAGATACGCCTGGATCCGAAGCTGGAGGACATGGACTGGGTGAAGGAGCCGATGCTCTTTTCCCAGCGGCTGACGGCCTATCTGTGGAGCAGCCATCAGATCGATGCCTTTCGGACGGCGGCAACCGAATACGCAGAGAAGGTGTCGCAGGCCACTCCGATTGACGAACCGAAGATGCCGCGGCTGGGGATTGCGGTGATTGGCCAGGGTGTGGAGAAAGCCGGCTTTCCGTTGTTTCGCAAGCTTCGGCCTTACGGGGTGCGCTTTACGCAGGTCGATCCTGAGAACGGATTGCAGTTCCTGGTGGATGCGGTAAAAGCGCGTGCTGCGGCGCAACCTGTGCCGTTTGGACACTGGTATATCGATGGAGGGGCGGC
The DNA here is from genome assembly GCA_030041955.1 of Acidobacteriaceae bacterium. Taxonomy (GTDB): domain Bacteria; phylum Acidobacteriota; class Terriglobia; order Terriglobales; family Acidobacteriaceae; genus Palsa-343. The sequence continues at coordinate 12,053 of JASIAO010000250.1, forward strand.
GCTGGCGGCGGGTCCACAGGTAACGACAATCTCGTATGAGGCGCTGCAGCCGGTGCGGAACCAACTACTGAAGCGGATGCAGGAAGTGATCCAGTCGGGCAGCGGAGGGCCGGAGCTGCTGGAAGCGAAGCTGGCGACGATTAGCCCTGAGGAACTGGGGATGCTCGGGGCTGGAAACGACGGCGTGCTGGATCACTTTGAGGTTAGCCTGTTCACGCAAGGCTCGGGCACGCAGATATTCAGCACGACGTTTGTGATGTGGGCGGCGCGGGAGGCGCTACGGCGGGCGGAGCCGGTTACACTGCTGGCGCACTTTACTCCGAGGCAGCGGCAGCGACCGATGAATGAGCTGATCGAGGGCAAATCTGCCGGAGTGCAACTGGATCCGGAGGGGTCGCTGCTGGATGCGGACATGGCCGCGTACTACACCTGGCTGGATCAGCAGCGGCTGTCGCATGCGGATGAAGCTACTTTCCTGGTTTGGTTCGAGGGGCACAATGAAGCCGTAGCGGTCGGACCGGGATTGCCGAGGGGGACGCAATCGGGCAACGCGGGGAACCTGCGGCAGGTTCTGAAGTGGATTTCCTGAAATTCTGCAGCGGGAGCCTGTCTGCCAATCGACGGCGCGTGGACCGCACAGTAGAACACCTGTCCTGGCGGGATCCAGAGCGCTGATGGGTCTCGCCGAGGTCGAGCGGGCGATCACCTCATCATCGAGTTTCAGCTTCCGGCCGCGCAAGCTGGTTACGGGTCGACAATGTCTCCGTTAGATCGGAGGCTGTTACTTGCGCGAGCGCGCGATCCCCGCCTGGGATACGGTGTAGTCATCGCCCTGATAGCGGAGGCCTTCCAGCCGCGCGTTGGCATCGAAAACGGCTAATTGGGGAGCGGCGTGGATACCGTTGTACAGCGAGGGCGCGACGCCGAAGATGGACTCGATGGTCATGTCGATGAACGCTCCTCCGGAGACGCAGGACCAGTCCTCGATATATGGGGCATCGTTGGAGGCTTTGTAAGCGCCGCCCTGGAGCGGTGGGACGACCTGCTCGACGTAATGAGCCTGGCCGATGGGGCCCTGATTGCCGGCTCTCGAGACTTGCTCCAGCCAGGCGGCAATGCGCGCAGGATCGTCTGTCTTGAATAGTCCCTTGGCGCATTCGGGAGGCCAGGCCGCGTAGGCACCGAGGCAGCTATGGTCGGGGCGGACATTCCAGGTGGCGTCCGGATCGCCGGCGGCGAGGGCGCGCATCCACTTCTTCGAGGCAAGCTGGGTCCAGAAGAAGTGGGCCATTTCGCGCTTCTGATCATCGCTGAGGTCCTGGCTCATGTTGTCGAGGACGGCGAGGAAATCGTAACAGTGGCGCACCTCTTTGAAGGAGCCGTCAGGCTGCCCGGCGCGCCACCAGCCTTTGCCCTTCACATAAAGAACGCTGTTGATGCGTTGCGCGAGGGCCGTGGCCTCGGCACGAAGCTGAGCGGCCTCGCTGCCGCGACCGCGGTGGTCCAGCAGTTCGGCGACGAACCTCATGCTGGAAACATTCCCGGCATTCATGCCGGCGACCTCATGGATGTAGGTGCTGACCACCTCGAGGAGGTTCGAGATGCCCCCGTAGTCGGCCAGACCGTTTTTGCCGACAATGGTTTTCCAGTGGGTCGCGTGCTCGACAAGATGATCGAGGACCGGCTTGCCGGCGATGGATTTGTTGAGCCACTGGAAGTCGCCGGTGATGCGGAGATAGTCGCGCGAGAGGCGGACGATGGCCATGTCGTTGACGGCGTACCAGGGACCGACGGCTTCGCCGGTGATGTAATCCGTTGCCAGATGCTGGTGCATGTCGCGCTGGAACCAGATTTCGACCAGGTTGCGCATCGGCTGAGGATCAAGCAAAGCGAGGCTGAGGCTGCTGAGGGAGGTATCCCAGGGAAAGCTGAGCGTGGGCAGGACGTGTCCGCTGAGCGTGATGTAGGTAGGGCCGTAGGAGGAATCGGGTGAGACGCGGCGGGCCGTGAGCAGGTTCTTCAGGCCGTTTTGCCAGAGGTTCCACAGCGTTTCGCTTTCAGTTTGCAGGCGGGGTAGATGGCCGGAGAAGTCGCTGTTGCCGGGAGTGTATGCGGAGCGGAGAAGCTGCTCGAAACGGCGCTCGTTCTCGGCCTCGAGGTCGGCAAACGAGGACTGGAGCCGGTCGTGCATGGCTGCGGCTTCGGCGGCCGTGGGCGCCAGAGCGCAGACGAAGTGGAATTCGCGTCTTTCTCCGGGTGCCAGGATCAGGTGATACGTGAGGACGTTGCCGGCGACGAGTTCATCAGCGGGAGGATGAATGCCCTGAGCTGCGGCCGCCTGAGAGTGCTGCGCTGTCCAGAGGATTCGGCCGTTGGGAGCGTCCCAGGAAGAGAGATTGTCGCCCTCGCCGGGAAGATTGGTGAACCAGGCGGTGGTCTTCTTTGCGATGGCGGCTCGCATGTTGAAGCCGACGGTGAGAGTGCGGCTGCCGGCTGACGTGTTGCGAATCTCGATCTTCTGCATGGCCGCGCGGTGCTGCGGCGGCAGGAAGAGTGTGGTGCGGAAGCGAATCTCGTCCACCGTTTGTTCGCGGACCACGCAGTGGGGAAACCATTGATAGGTGACCGCCTGTGCCGGGTCATCGGAGAGGGCGGGGAAGCGGTCGTTGAGGAAGAGTTCGCAGGTGATCAGAAAGCCGGGGCTCCAGGGCACGTCGGGAATGCCGCAGCAGGCGTAGGGAGGAAAGCCGACAGCGCTGATCGCGGAGACGGACTTGACGGTTTGCGCGTAGCCCCAGTCGTTCATGGCGATGGGCAGATTAAAGAGGTCCATGAAGGTGTGGGGCATGCGAGCGCTGGCCAGATCGGCAAGCGAGGGAATGGCAGGCAGCGAGCGCGGGGCGGCGGAGAGAACGCCTCCCTGAGCGGCTATGGCAGTGGTGGCGCCGGAAAGCTTGAGAAAGGTGCGACGGTTCATAGACGGAGGTCCCCGGATGCAAAAAGTGAGGAATCGAGACGGGATCGGATCGCGCGGCAGCCGCAGCCGGTAAGGAGCGGATCAGACACGAAGGACATCAATGCCCATTTTCTGAAACGGAGCAATTATTTCGTCGGTGGCACCGGAGTCGGTGATCAGCTTCTGAAGCGCGGAAGTTTCACAGATGCGCCAATTGGCGATGATGCTGAACTTGGTGTGATCGACGACAGCCACCAGGCGGCGGGCGTGGCGGGCCATGGTGGCGTTTAACTCCGCCTCGTCGGAACTGAAGCAGCTCAGGCCCCATTTCGCATCGATTCCGTCGGCGCCGATGAACATGCTGTGGATGAGCATGTTTTCCAGGCTGCGAGCGGCGGTGGGGCCAACCAGCGAGAACCAATCCCCCTGCAGGTGTCCGCCGGTGACAAAAACATTCACATCCTTGCGCTTGGAGAGTTCCATGGCGATGTTCACCGTGTTGGTGACGACAGTGACTTTGCCGTCGAGGGGAAGGCCACGAATGATTTCCGCCGTGGTAGTGCCTGGGGTAATGGCGATGGTGTCGCCTGGATTGATGAGCGCGGCAGCGGCGCGGCCGATCCTCCTTTTCTCATTGGCGAGACGCTCCACCTGGGCCTGGAAGGAACGGTCTTTTTTGAACGGCTCATAGAAGAGGGGCTCAATGGAAACGGCCCCCCCGTGAGTGCGGCGGAGCAGGCCCTGCTGTTCGAGCAGGTCCAGATCGCGGCGGATGGTGACTACAGAGACGCCGAGCCGGGCACTCAGCTCGTCGACGGCAACCGAGCCGGTTGCCTGCAGGCGGCTGAGGATGGAATGGAAGCGCTGTTGTTGCCCGTTTTGCGCCGGTTCCGGCGCCTGCCTGGGCCTGGCAGCCTTCCTGCGGCTAGAGCGTTTCACCATGGGATATGCCCTCCCAGTGTTGCCGGATTTGTTCCAACGTCCTGCCTTTGGTTTCGGGAACCTCGGTCCATATAAACACGAAGCTTACGACACAGAGAACCGCACCCCTATAGCGCGTTGGCGAATGGGGCTGGATGCAAAGAGCCCGCCGCGGGCGCCGGTCGGGATCCGGCAATGGAACAGGGTATTTTGGCAGAGTAAGTCTGTTTCAGCACAAAACGAAATTACAACACATTCGTTCTGGTTGTAAACGATCATGCTGTTTGGTACTATCGCGCCTGTCATGGAATCCTCGCCGGAAAGCAGGACCATCGAAGCCGTTAGCACTGTACTGATCGCGGCCCCGGTCAATCTGAACTGGAGCCAGGGCGGCATGACCGGTGGGGCAGTTCGCGAGAGCGTGAAAAGGCTGGGAGACCTGAAAGGAATTTTTCGCGATGAAGACGCCTGGGGTGCCATGGATCCGAACACGGAGGTCTATCGAGTGCGCTGGTGGCCGGCCGTTCCGCATGGAGAAGAGGGCGGGCTGTTCTGGGGCGTGACCGTCCTGCAGCCGGGCAAAGTCGGCCGTGAGTACTTTATGACCCATGGGCATTTCCACGCTGACAGGACGCGGGCGGAATATTACGCGACCGCGGCAGGACGGGGAATCCTGGTGCGGATGGGCACCGAGTGGAGGACCTGGGGCGAAAACATGTCGCCGAACACGCTGCATTACATCCGGGGCGAGCATGCGCACCGGGTGGTGAACGTGGGCGACGATCCGTTGATCTTTTGGGCGTGCTGGGGCAGCGATGCGGGGTATGACTATGAAACGATCCGGCAGAACGGCTTCGGAGCCTCGGTGATGGAGCGCGACGGAGCGCCGGCCATTGTGGCGCATGAATAAGGATACGGGAGTGAAGTTCGATCCCGGGCTGGACGTAAGGGTTGAGCCGGGAGAATTAGCCCTCGACTACGGTCCGGAGGTGAGCGGCCCGCCGACGGAGTTGCGGCGGCTTGAGGATATTCGCGCCAGCCTGAGAGATCCGGGATGTTCGGGGCCCGATCCGGTCTACGGCATTGCGATGGACGTATGCCGGCACGCAGACGCCGCCGATCTGCGGCGGCGTTCTCTGCTGGTCGGGGTGGTGGCCTATGCCAGCGGCCATCTGGGAGACGAACCGGTGCGAGGCCAGGGGCACATTCACGCTCCAGCGCCGCACAGCGGGTGGTCCACGCCGGAACTGATTGAGATTTGGGAGGGGCGCGCCATTATCTACGCCCAGGAATTTGCCGGAGACGACCCAGGCCGGTGCGTCGCCGTTGATGCTGGACCGGGCGACCAGGTGGTGGTTCCTCCTGGCTGGGCGCACTGTGCGATCAACGCGAACGAGCATGAGCGGATGGTGTTCGGCGCGCTGTGCGAACGGCAGTACGGATTTCTCTACGACGGGGTGCGGGCGCATGGCGGGCTGGCGTGGTTTCCGCTGCTGCGAGATGGCGGAATCGAGTGGCAGGCGAATCCGCGATATCGCGAGTCGCGACTCGAAGTGAAGGGGCCAAGGAGTTATCCGGAGCTTAATCTGGATCCGAACATTCCGATTTACCGGCAGTATCTGCGCAATCCTGAGGCCGTGCAGTGGATCTCCGACCCGGCGCGGCTGGCTCCGCTTTGGACCACGCTGGAGCCGTGAGAGGCGAGATGAAACCCATCAATCGACGCACGTTCCTGTCCGGAGGAACCGCCGCCGGCGTTCTCACCAGTTTGGATTTTCCGGCGGCGCTGCGCGGAGCAGAGACAGCGCAGGGCACGGCGGAGCCAACTGGCGGGAGCGCTGCCATCGATTTTCGCTTTGCGCCTTCAGAGTTTCAGTCGACCGTCTGTTTTCCGTGCGACCCGTACAAGACGGTGATTGGGAAGTACGGCGACCTGCGCTACGATTTTCCCGCGAGCCTATTCGCCGGGATCGATCAGTTCGACACAGTGGTGGAGTTCACGCTGGCTGGGATGCTGGGCGAAAAGTGGGTGAGGCAGTGGATGGAAGCGCCGAACATCGCGATTCTTCACACGCTGCTGGAGCGGCCCGCGGCCGAGCTGGAGCTGATCGCGTTCGCGACGCGGCGCGAAGGAGAAGGTCGCGTCGACAACGTGCTGATGGAGATTCGGGCGAAAGCGGGCGATGTGATCGCGGCGCCCCGGGTGCGTATCCGATCATGCACGCCTTACCGGCTGGGACCAAACGCGGGCCGCGTGAATCAGGTGTTTCGGGATAAGGATGAGACGCCGTGGATGGTCTGCATTCCGCAGAATGCGTATCCCGGAAACGGCGACCTGCTGTGGCGCGGAGCGCAGGACGGGTACGAGCTTTTTCTGGAGCATGGCACTGCGCAAAAAAACAATCCGATGCGCGTGCTCTTTCGGATGCCGCAGAAGGACAGTACGGGCAAGGTGGACACCAGCGTTTCTCCGGACGAACTGCTGAGCGAGGTCCGCAAATGGTGGAGCAACTGGAACGCCTTCGAGGGAAAGGTGGCGTGGTCGCTGCCGTCGGCCAGGGGCGACTTTCTGACGGCCTGCGCGCGAAACATCCAGCAGGCGCAGGAAGTGAAGGACGGGATGCTGGTGTTCGAAGTTGGTCCGACCGTCTACCGCGGAATGTGGATCGTGGACGGGAACTTCATCCTCGAGGCGGCTCGTTACCTGGGGTACGACCATGCCGCCGACCAGGGACTGCTTTCCGAATGGAAGCGCCAGGTTTCGAGCGGGCAGATCATCGCGTCAGCGGGCGAAGAACACTACAAAGATACGGCCATCGCCATGTTCACCGTGGTGCGGGCGTGCGAGCTGAAGCAGGACTGGAGCCTGATGCGGCACCTGGCGCCGCAGGTGGGGCATGCCATCGAGTTCCTCATCGACCTTCGCAATGAGGGGCGCAAAGGCAATTCTCCGAATGGCCAATACGGCATCCTGCCGCCGGGATTCGCAGATGGCGGGCTGGGGGGGATTCATTACGAATTCACGAACACCTTGTGGGCGCTCGCAGGGCTGAGAGCCGTTGCGCACGCCAACGAGAAACTGCAACTCACCGACCTGAGCCGCGCCGCTGCGTTCTATCAGGAGCTACGCTCCGCGTTTGCGGCAGCAGCGCAGGATCAGATGGTGACGGATCCGCGCGGGTTCCGATATCTGCCGATGGTGATGCGGCAGGACCCCATCATGCAGGAGAACTCGTGGGACAAGCCGCAGCCGCAGACCTGCCAGTGGGCGCTTTCGCAAACGATATTTCCTGGCGAGGTTTTTGCAAACGACAGCCCGATGGTGCGCGGACATGTGGCGCTGATGCAGGCGTGCACACGGGAAGACGTTCCGGCCGACACGGGCTGGATTCATCACGGCGGTGTGTGGAACTACAACGCCGCTTTCGTCGCCGAGGTGTATCTGTGGGCCGGACTCTACGGCTGGGCGCACCGGACCTTCACCGGATACCTAAATCATGCTTCTCCGCTGCACGCCTGGCGCGAGGAGCAGCCGCTGCAGCAATCGCTCCTCAGCATGGTCTGGGGCGACATGCCACATAACTGGGCCAGCGCCGAGTGCATCCGCTATCTGCGGCACATGCTGGTTCTGGAGGACGGCCAGAAGCTGCGGCTTCTGGATGGCGTTGCTCCTTCGGACCTGGAAGAGCGGCGTGGCTTCACAGTGACCGAAACGCCTACCCGGTTCGGCCGGGTTTCGCTGGATGTGCAGCCGGCGGGCCTTCGCGGCTGGAAGGCGCACTTCACGCGCAGGCAGGGCCCTCCGCCGGAGTCGGTTGAGATTCGCTCCAGCCTGGCGTCCGGCGTGGAACTTGCCAGGATCGACGGCGCTGCCATGCGCAGGAACGAAAGCGGAACGGTGACGGTGGATCCCACCGCGGAGGAGTGGACCGCAGCCTGGCAAGGCTGAAAAGGGGCTTCGGTACTGAGGAGGCGGATGAGCATGGCCTGGAAGCAGTGGTTCGCAGTTCCGAATGCGATGTGCGTGCTCTCCTCCATTTCCTTCTGCGGAGGCAGCGGCGGAGGAAGAACACAATCTCCTGTATCGACTTCGCCAGCGTGGTCCACATGGTTCCCCTGTCAGCAGGGATGGCCGGGTGCGGATCAAATACTTTAAAGATGAAATCGAGTCTTCTGATGCTCCGTCGCGCCAAGGGCGAATGGGATAACCGATTCTCCGAGGTGATGCGGGTCACTGATCCGCGACACCATCCGGAGTACGGAATCGAATAGCCAGGGTTTCCGGGGAGGTGTCCGGATGCCGGTTGTCTCCATTTCGCAGGGTCAGCAGCAGAAGCGTTCCACAGCCGCGCACAGGGCGATCCTGATTCTGCGGTCCGTGGTCCTGGTGAGCGTATGGATAGCGATCCTGTTCCTCTGCGCGGGCACCCTGCTCTGGGCGCGGGGCTGGCTGTTCATGGGTACTTACGTCGTGACCATGGCCGGCGTGGGGTGGGCGGCACATCACTGGAATCCGGGCCTGATCGAGGCGCGGATGAACTGGCGCCACAGGGACACCAAGCGGTTCGACAAGATCTTTACGGCGATCAACCTTCCTGTGGTGTTTTGCATGCCGGGTGTCGCCGCGCTGGACGTAGTGCGATTCCACCACGGCTCGACGGCAAGCTGGACGGCGCCGGCGGGCGTGGCGCTGTTTGTGCTGGGGTGTGCGCTGGTGACGTGGGCGCTGGCGGTGAATCGCTGGGCGGAATATACGGTGCGGATCCAACTGGACCGGGGCCATCGCGTGGTCCGCACGGGACCGTACGGCCTTGTGCGGCACCCGATGTATGTGGGGGCGCTGGGGATGTTTCCGGGGATGGCCCTGATGCTAGGGTCGAGGTGGGCGCTGGGGATGGCGGCTGCGCTGATGCTTCTGATGGTGTGGCGCACGGGTCAGGAAGACAAGGCGCTGCGCAGAGAGTTGCCTGGGTACGAGGAATACACCGCGACGACCAGATATCGGCTGCTGCCGGGAGTGTGGTGAGCGGGGCGCCTAGTCCGCTGCAGCCTGGGTGGCGCGTTTGCGCGGGTGTTTCGGCTCGGCGGCTGGTTCGGGCTTTGGAATATCGCCCGAGTCGGCGCGGCCCTCGGCCACATCGATGAAGAAATCCTGAGAGGAAAATGCGGGCTGATGCGGATCGCGGGCGGCCTCGCGCACGCGCACCCAGGAACCGTCAGGGCGCAGCAGGCGCGCTTTCACATTGTCGGCAAGATACGCGGCGAGAATTTCGTCGCGGACGCGGGTGCGGATTTGCGGGTCGCGGATGGGGAAGACGACCTCGCAGCGCTCGAAGAGATTGCGTGGCATCCAGTCGGCACTGCCGCAGTAGAACTCTTCGTCGCCGCCGTTGAAGAAGTAGAAGATGCGGCTGTGCTCAAGGAGCCGGCCGACGATGGAGCGAACGCGGATGCGCTCGCTCAGCTTCTTCACGCCGGGGCGCAGCGAGCAAATACCGCGAACGATCAGATCGATCTCGACGCCGGCGTGCGCGGCAGAGTAGAGCGCCTCGACGACGCTCTGCTCGAGCAGGGAATTCATTTTGGCGATGATGCGCGCGGGACGGCCGGCGGCGGCGTGTTCCATTTCGCGGTGGATGAGGCGGATGAAGCTTTCGGCGAGGGTGAGCGGCGCAACGAGCAGCGGGCGGTAATCGTCGGATTCCGAATGCGCGGTGAGGTAGTTGAAGACGCTGTGGACGCCGGCGGTGATCTCAGGGTCGGCGGTGAGCAGGCTGAGGTCGGTGTAGAAGCGCGCTGTGTCGGGATTGTAGTTGCCGGTGCCGAGATGCGCGTAGCGTCGCGTGACGCCGTCGGGATCGCGCCGAACGACCAGCGCCAGCTTGCAGTGCGTCTTGAGGCCGACGATGCCGTGGAAGACCTGGACGCCGGCGTCCTCGAGATTGCGGGCCCAGCGGATGTTGGAGGCCTCGTCGAAGCGCGCAGTGAGCTCGACGACGGCGGTGACTTCCTTGGTCTGAGCCGCCTCAGTGAGCGCCTGGAAGATGGGCGAGTTCTCACTGGTGCGGTAGAGCGTTTGCTTCATGGAGACAACGGCAGGATCCTGCGCGGCGGCCTCGATGAAGCCTACGACGCCGTCGTAGGAGTCGTAGGGGTGGTGGAGCAGAACGTCGCGGTGGCGGAGTTCGTCGAAGACGTTTGCGGATTTGCGGTTGAGGCGCAGCTCGCGGGGGACAAATGGCTTGTATTTCAGATCGGGTCGTGCGTTGGCGCCGTAGAGCGTCATCACGCGAGAGAGATTCACCGGGCCGTCAGTACGATAGATCAGAGAGTCTTCCAGCTCGAAATTCGTGCGCAGGCGCTCGACGATTTCCTGATCGGCGCCGCTCTCGATTTCGAGACGGACCGCGTCGCCCTTGCGGCGATTGTGCAGCTCGGCGCGGACGGTTTCGAGCAAAGAGCGCGATTCTTCTTCCTGGAAGTACAGATTGCTGTTGCGGGTGACGCGGAAGGCGGCGCGGGAGAGGATCTCGTAGCCGCGGTACATGCCTGCGGCGTTGCGCTCGATGAGCTGGTGAAGAAAGATGAAATCGTCGTGGCCCTTGGCTGAAGGCAGGCGGATAAAGCGCGGCAGCGCGCGAGGCACAGTGAGCACGCCCAGTACGGGGCCGGCGGTTCCGCGCCGCTTGCGCCGCAGCAGCAGCGCCAGGCACATGGCCTTGTTGAGCACGCGCGGAAACGGATGCGCGGGATCGATGGTGATGGGCGTGAGCAGCGGATCGACTTCGCGCTGGTAGTAGTCGGTGGCAAAGCTCTGGGCGTCCTGGTCCATCTCCGACCACTCCAGAACGCGAATGCCGGCCTTGCGCATCGCGGGCAGCAGCTCCTGGTTCCAGCAGCGGTACTGGTCGTCGACGAAGCGATGCGTTTCCGCCTTCATGGACTCCAGCAACTCGCGCAGCGTGGCGCCGTCGGGCGAAGCATCGTTGTAGCCATCTTCAATGCGTTGCAGGACTCCGGCAACGCGGATCTCAAAGAACTCGTCGAGATTGCTGGCGGTGATGGCGAGGAACTTGACGCGTTCGAGCAGGGGATTGGAGGCGTCCTGTGCCTCTTCGAGCACGCGGCGATTGAAGCGAAGCCAGGATTCGTCGCGGCTCAGCAACAGACTCTGCGCGCGTGGCTTTTCTCGTGGCATGGTGTTCGGCCCGGAAACAGGATCGCAGCAAGAAGTTTAACCGAATCGCCCATGGAAGCGTCACCTGCCGGTTATATGAAAAGTCTGTAATAGCAGTGGTCTACCGGCGCCGGAAGAATTAGATTGGTTCCGGAGTGGCTGGCGGACGCGCCTCGTTGGCGGCGGAGAAAAACCTGAGCACGATCTCCAGTTCTTCGTCGGAGAAACCGCCAAGTATGCTGTGGAACTGCTCCTGAACGGTGGAATAGCTGGCGGTGAGCTTCTTTTGGCGGGCCGGGACGATGGAAATCAGGACACTGCGGCGATCGGCGGGATTGCGCGAGCGGCGAATGTAGCCGGCCTTTTCGAGGCGGTCGAGAACCACGGTGACGCCGCCGGAGGAAAGGCCGCTGCAGCGTCCCAGCACGCCGGGGGTAGTGGGGCCGAGGAGCTCGAGCAGGTTGAGGAACTGCATGTCGGTGGGATGGAGCCCGAACTTTTCGGCCATGCGCTGGCTGTAGAGGCTGGAGCCGGCGATAAACAGGCGCACCGCGCGGTTGAGCGCGGGAAACAGGCGAGGCTGCCTGTCGCTTGACATAGGCGTCATGCTTATACTACAGGAATCTTGTCGGATAAGATGGTTATCGAACAGGGCGAATTCGTTGACCCGAGCATACGGGAGTTCACCGGGCCGGCGCGGGGATGGATTCTGTCTGGAGCGAGCGCAGGACGGATTCAGCGGCGTCCTGGCCGGTGCGGATGCAATCAGGCACGCCGATGCCCTGATAGGCATTGCCCGCAAGAGCCAGTCCGGGCAGCGCTGCGATGCGATCGCGGACGAGCCGAATGCGTTCCAGATGGCCGACTCCATATTGCGCCATGGCCTGGCGCGAACGGTGGATACGGACGAACTGCGGGCGCGCGTTGACGCCGAGGATGGACTCGAGTTCTCTCAGCACCATGACGGTGAGGCGCGCGTCGGTTTCGTCAAGGAGCGCGTCGTTCCCGCTGCCGCCGAGGAAGCAGCGCAGCAGACCTTTGTCCTCGGGGACGCGGCCCGCGAACTTAGCGTGGACGAAGGTGCAGGCGAGCATGGCGCGCTGTTCCGTGGCGGGGACCAGGAATCCGAATCCGGGCGGAAGAGCGGCGAGTTGCGCGCGGTCGTATCCGAGGGTGACAGTGATCGACGAGCTGTAGGGAACGCCGGAGAGCGCTTCAGCGAGGGGGTGGTCGATGAGGCGCAGCAGGCTCGCTGAGCCCCAGGCGGGCAGCGCGAGAATGAGCGCGTCGAAAGACTCCTGTCCGAAGCCGGTTTCGACAGTCCAGGGCAGGGATGGCGCTACGCCGGCGCGCGACGATCGCTCGTTGCGGCCAATGGCGTGAACCTGAGTGCTGAGGTGCACGGAGCCAGCGGGGAGCTGCGCGGCGATCGCTTCCACCATCTGGCTCATGCCGCCGCGGAGCGTGGTGAAGAGGGATGAACCCACCCTGGCGCCTGAGGATGCTTGTGCGGGCGTTGAAGATTTCGAGCTGCCAGGATGTGGCACTCGAGCGGCCTTGCGGGCGGCCAACATGGCGCGGGAAAGGCTGCGATGCTTGTGCTCCATCTGCACCATACGCGGCAGCACGGCGCGAACGCTGAGCTGCGAGGCGTCGCCGCCATAAACGCCGGAAAGCAGCGGGGAGACGAGGCGATCCACGGTTTCCTGGCCGAAGTGGCGGCGGGTCATGTCCGCAACGGATTCGTCGGCGGTTGCAGGCGCCGGCGGAAAGAGAAATTCACGCGCCATGCGCAGCTTGGTCGACCACGAGAAGAGCGGGGTGAACGCGGTGGGCAGCAGCTTCGTGGGCACCATGAACATAAGGCCGTCGGGCAGCGGGATGAGCCGCTTGCCGACGAGGATGTAGGTCTTGCGCTCGGCGTCGTTGGAGCCGAGGAGCTGATCGCCAATGCCGAGTTCCCGGCAGAGCTGCGCCGCTGCCGGTTTCTCGGTCAGGAAGGAGTCAGGCCCGCCCTCGATCACGCAGCCATCGATGGTCTCGGAGCCTATGACGCCGCCGAGACGCCCGGCAGCTTCATAGAGCGTGAATTGGACGTCCTGCCCGGAGCGACGCGCCTTCTCGAGGGCCCAGGCCGCGCTGAGCCCGGCGATGCCCCCGCCGAGGATGGCGATTTTCTTCGTCATGAAGGATTCAAGAGCCCCTGCGCAGCGGCCAGTTCGTAGCTGGGAGCTGCCGGTAGCTGGGTAACGCCAGGCTACAAGTTACAGGCTACAGGCTTCGCGCTACGAATGCGCGACCTCCAACTGAATGAGATCATGCGCTTCGCATCCAGGAGAAATGCCCGTATCCGGCTGCGGGGCGGGGTGGTAGCCGCGCGGCTGGTAGATGCAGCAGGGCTCCTCGGCGAGCACGTCGCCGGTGACGGCGTAGGCGCGGGCGCGCGAGCCGCCGCAGATGTTGCGGAACTCGCAGGCGCCGCACTTGCCGTGGAGCAGATCGGCGTTGCGCAGCTTCACGAAGATGGGCGACGCCTGGTAGATGTGCGCGAGCGTGTCGTTGTGCAGGTCGCCGCCTTCGATGGGCAGGAATCCGCTGGGATAAACCTTGCCGATGTGGGAGACGAAGACGAAGCCGCGTCCGTCGTTGACGCGTTTGGTGGCCCAGCCCACGGCCTGCGATTCGGATCCCCGGCCGGGGTGGGCTGCGGTGTCGGCCCAGCCGCGCGTGGGGCGCGCGCCGGCATCGTCGTGGACGCCGACCGTGGGACGGCCTTCCTTCATGCGCTGCTGGATCAGGTAGCGGCGGTAGTGCATAGCCTCGGTGGTCTTGATGGCGAAGGGTACGCGCTTGGTGAGCTCCCACATTTTGGCGAAGACGTCTTCGAACTCCTGGCCGGTAAGCAGATCGGCAACCTGGCCGCGGCCCACGGGAACGAGGAAGAAGAAGCTCCACATGGCGATTTGTTTCGCCGTGAGCAGCAGGGAAAGGTCGTCGAGGTCGGCGATGTTGAGGCGGCTAACGACGGTGTGAACCTGGATGGGCAACTTCGCTTCGTTCGCCCATTCAATAGCCTGAAGGGTGCGCGCCCAGGTGCCGGGAATGCCGCGGATCCCGTCGTGAATCGCGGGCACGGAGCCGTCGAGCGAAACGGCGAGGCGCGCCAGGCCGGAATCCTTCATGCGGAAGATGGCGTCGCGGGTGAGCAGCGGCGTGGCGCTGGGGGTGAGCGCGGCGTGAACGCCTTTTCCTGCTGCATGCTGGATGAGCTGGAAGATATCCGGGCGCTTCAGCGGGTCGCCGCCGGTGAAGACGAAGAGGGGAACCTGGAGCTCGGCGATCTGGTCGATGAGGTTGGTGGCCTCGGCGGTGGTGAGCTGGCTGGGGTGGGCCAGCGGCTGCGCGGAGGCGCGGCAATGCTTGCAGGCGAGGTCGCAAGCCTGCGTCGTTTCCCAGATGGCGAGGAAGGGCGCGCGGTCGTAGTCGAGCGATGTCATGGCCTGGTGGATGTCCATGGCAAAAGATTGGCAGGGAGGGGGCGGGGTGGGATGTGATTTGGGTCACAAATGCGCACCAGACGGCTCGGGGGCGGCAAAACAAGCACTCCTCCGGTCGAGCGGTCATGCGGCCCGCGCTTTGCTTACAATGGCCGCAGCCTTATGGCCGATTCCCCAATCGAAGCCGGCGACGCGGCCCAGACCCGCGCCTTCGGCAAAACAAGACTGCTCTCCCTCATCCTGCTGCTGGCGGCGATGGTGCTGTGCCTTGCTGTCTCGTGGAAAACCCGCGGCACCATGGCGAGTCTCGGATTTCTGCACAACGGTGATCAGCAATCTCAGGTGGACGTGGGGCCCTGGCAGACAGCGCAGACCCTCGCGGCGCTGGCGGTGACCGCTGAGGAGAAGCAGGACGCTCGCGAGGCTGAGCGCCTGGCCGCTCACGAAGTGGACGACGCTTTTGCCGCGGCCTTGCGCACGGCGGAGCTGCAGAATCGGAATGGCGCGCTGACGGGCGAGGCACTGGCGCTGTCGAAGCGCGTCACCGTGCTGCAGGAGGTGGTTGCGCGGGACAATGCGGCCGTGAAGCGGCTGAAGGCCGCTGAGCCTGCATCGCCGAGCAGGAACACGGCCGCCTCCGCGGAGCAAAGCGATGCGCTGCAGGTGGCCGAGGCACAGCTCAGCGTGGATTCGGACAATCTGAGCAACGCACAGCGGGAGCTGGAGCGCGCCAGCGGCGACCAGACTGTGCAGATCCAGGACGAGCTGGCGTCACACCAGGCCGCGGTGAGCAAGTCTGACGGCGCGCAGAACAGCGGCAGTCCGATCGCCATCGTTTCCACGAAGAGCCACAAAACGCTGGCTGCGCGGCTGGCCGCCTGGATCGATCAGCGCAGCCGCCATGCCTCCATTGAGCAGGCACAGAGAGAAGCCCAGGACGATGCCCGCACGGTGACCGCGCAGCAGAACGCAGTGGAAACGCAGGCCGACGCGGCAGCTAACGGTCCGGTGACGCTGGCCGCCTTGCGGGACCGCGACATCCTGCGGCAGGTTCTGGGCATCGATGACGACCGCATCCAGACCGACCAGCAACTGGCAACGGTTTATCAGAAGTGGGGCGACCAGGTACTGCTGCAACACCGAATCGTGCTGTACCTGATCCTGCAGTCGGTGGAGCTGATTGTCTTCATCCTGCTTTGCATGATGCTGGGCGATGCGCTGGTCCGCCGTCTGATGGCACGCCCGTCGCTCGATCGCAGGCAGATGCAGACGCTGCGGACCATTCTCGAAGTCGGAGTGCAGGTCCTTGGAATCGTGCTGATCGTGCTGGTGATCTTCGGCCCGCCCCGCGAAACGGCCACCATGATCGGGCTCGCCACCGCGGCGTTGACCATCGCGCTGCAGGATTACATCATCGCCTTCCTCGGTTGGTTCCTTCTGATCGGGAAGAACGGTATTCGCGTCGGCGACATGGTGGAGATTAACGGCGTCTGCGGCGAGGTGATCGAGCTGGGCCTGTTCAGCACCGCGCTCCTGGAAACCACGGGGCTGGCCGAGAAGGGCGAGCCGACCGGACGGCGCGTGTCGTTCCTGAACGGCTACGCGATCCGCGGCCAGTTTCTGAACTTCTCCAGCGAAGGGCAATGGCTGTGGGATGAGATCACGGTCCAGATCCCGTCGGGGGAAGACGCCTACGACATCGCAAAACGGGTGGAAGAGGCGGCGCGTGAAGAAACCAGAGAGTATGCGCGCCGGGCGGAGCAGGAGTGGAAGCGCGGTCCGCGGGTGACGGGGCTGAGCCGCCAGAGCGCGGAGCCGGTTGTGCTGTTGCGGCCCAACGATCCGAACGGGATCGACATTCAGGTGCGGTATGTCACCCGGGCGTCGAGCCGGGCGGAGGTGCGCGACCGCCTGTACCGTCACATCATCGAGCTGTTCCAGGCAAAGAACCGAGTCGCGGCTCCGCAGCCGGTGGGGTGAGGCGAGTGACGCAGCGGCCCTGCGTGGTTCCTCAGGCAGCGAGGCACGGCGCGTGGTCCTAACCCAGTCGTGTCATGTCTTGGTCGATGTCCATGTCACGAGCAGCGCGGGGACACGGGGGGTCCAACGTGTCAGGAATCACATGACTTGGGGTCGCCTGCTGCTCCTTGGCGGAGCGCCGCCACGCAAGGCCCACCGATCATTCATAACTCCCAGCCATATCATGCACCTGGGGAAGGTCGGCTGTAACATAGCTGCATCAGGGTGGGACATATTGTTAGACATATAATAAAGTGTTTATGACGTGCAAAACATTTCTTATAACATAATGGAATTAGTTTCCCGTCAGCTTGACAGTTACATAAAGAGAGAGGGAAGATCCTCGATCAACTGGGGAGGTTCCATATGACACAGCTATGGAAGCATCAGCCCTGCACTCGGCGCCTTTTGCTCGCCAGCGTCATTCTGGGGTCAGTCAGCGCCTATGCTCAATGTATAAGCCCTGTCACCTTGACTTGCGTCAATTCGAACGGGTGTAGAGCGAGTATGAACGTGTATGAATATAACCCCGGCGCGGCTTACACGCCAGCGACTTACACGCCGGTGGTGTGCTGTGGCGTCCAGCAGTTCGGCTATTACAACAGCGGGTACTGTTGTTGCGAGATTATTAAGAACCTGGGCGCGCCCGCCACGTCCAGGGCGCTCGCACGCCTGAGCGCAGAGGGTCCGGTGTTCCTCGTCGCGTGCAACGGCGACCTGGTTCCATTCTCGAAGGATATGGCTCAGGAGCGGCCATGGTCCCCCGATCAGGCGTTGCCCTTGCTTGACGGTGCGCCACGAGGCAAAAACGCAGCGGATTCACAAGGGAGGGGGCCTAGCAAATGAGGGCCCTGTACACAGTTCTGCTATGCGCCACGCTTTCATCGTGGAGTGGGGCGCAGACCACGCGAGCCGCTCCTGCGAAGCCCGCCTCGGACAGCCTGCCCAGCGTAACGATCCAGTTCAGGGCGGTTGGTAATCCACTCCCGATATCGCCTGAAGACATCTTTCGTGGCTACCCTGTCTGCTCGTCGAGCGGTACGACGTTTCTGGATGTTGTCCATCACCCTGGCTATGTCGACCAAGCTCTCGTCGGCGTGTCGCCGAAGGCTGAGGTAAACACATACCGAATTGGAGCTGCGCCCGGACTGGTCAACGCACATGTCGAGAGCGTGGACGCTGCGGACTCAGACGTCTATGCGCTGGTCACAGCGGAAAGGGCCGATATCCTGCGCGAACACGATATCGACCCGGCTTCCGCTGACGCGGAGACGGCCTACCGCTACTATCGGTACTACATTCTCCACTTTGGCCCCAACCTGGCTTCGCCCGATGAGATCCCGATTGACTTGCCGTTTCGCCCGATGCGCCTTGCCGTTACGGATCCGGATAAGATGACGATCCTTGGCTTCGATCCGGCCAACGAGTCTCCCGTCCTCGCGGTGATAGATCATCAGGGCCAGCTGGTCCGGGAAATCGACACCAATGGCAGCTTTGGCAGCACCGCACGGATCGTTGCCGGTGCACCTCAGGGGCAAGGCGACCAGTCCCAGTCCGTGCCCGACACCGGTGCTCAGCTGCAGTGGGCTTTGAGCGCTGCGCAATGGGTCCATTACGGCGACTCTCTCTTGTTCCTGGTGCCGGGCCCTCATGCCAGAGTCGTTACGCTCCGGTCCGACGGCGAAATCCAGGGTACCAATCTGCGGTTGCCGCAAGGGCTTGAGGCACTCTCGCTCGTGTCCTCGGACAGCCAGTGGTTTGTGCGGGTAACGCAGGGGGCGGCAACCGGAAATCTTATGAACAGGACCATGCTGCTGATGGCCGATCCGTCCGACGGCTCCATCCTCCAGATCATTCGGACACCTCAGCTCTCTCCCATCGACATCTCCTGCGTACGCGACGGGAAATACTATGCGATTCACTGGATGGGTGATAAAGACAATCTGAGGTCGTTCCTGATGGTGGGCACCCCGTAGAATCCCGCGCCCGGCGAAGCTCTTTCAGTCGCCCGCCTGCACTGCGGCTTGACTGACTGTGAGGTGATCTCTGAATTTCTATCCTCGGGAGTTCCGGGCAGCTTTTCGTCCCGGAACAAATTGGCTTACCACGGTATACTGGTAGTCGTGACCGCTATCACAGTTGACAGTGTTCTGGACTCCCCAGCCGCAGAGCGCAACACCTCAGAAAAACGTGTCTTGCTGCTCAAACCGCGCGGATTTTGCGCGGGGGTGGTTCGCGCCATCGACATCGTACGGATTGCGCTCGAAACCTTCGGCGCGCCCATCTACGTCCGCAAAGAGATCGTCCACAACCGCTTCGTGGTGAATGAGCTGGCGGAAAAGGGCGCGATCTTCGTCGACGACATCCATCAGGTTCCGGAGGGTGCGAGGGTGATCTACTCGGCGCACGGAGTTTCGCCGGCGGTGCGCGAGCAGTCGAAGGAGCGCAGGCTGAAGGTGATCGACGCGACCTGCCCGCTGGTCACCAAGGTGCACGTGGAGGCGGTGAAGTTTGCCCGCCAGGGATATTCGCTGGTGCTGATCGGGCACCGCGACCATGACGAGATCGAGGGCACGCTGGGTGAGGCGCCAGACGTGACTCAGGTAGTGTCCAGCGTGGAGGAAGTGCGGACGCTGGAGGTTCCGGACCCGGAACACGTGGCGTATCTGACGCAGACCACGCTCTCGCTGGACGAATCGCGGGACATTATTCAGGCTCTGAAGCAGAAGTTTCCGAAGATCGTGGGGCCGCACTCACAGGACATCTGCTACGCGACGGAGAACCGGCAGGTTGCGGTGAAAAACGTCGCGCACAGCGCGGACCTGGTGCTGGTGGTGGGCTCGAACAACAGCTCGAACTCCAACCGCCTGGTGGAGGTTTCGCGCAACCTGGGAACCCGCGGGTATCTGATCGATAATGCGGAGGCCATCCATCCGGAATGGCTGAAGGACGTTTCCAACGTGGCCGTTACCGCGGGCGCGTCGGCTCCGGAGATCCTGGTGGAAGGCGTGATCGGCTACCTGAAAAACAACGGCTTCGGAAC
>JASIAO010000251.1 GCA_030041955.1 Acidobacteriaceae bacterium
TCGTGCTCCACCCATCCCGCCTGGGGAAAAGTCTGCGGAAACTCCCGCTGCCCCACGCCCGCCACGCGTCCCTGCTGGTCGAACAGGATCGCCCGCGAGCTCGTGGTCCCCTGATCCAGCGCCAGTATGTATCGCACACCCGCAGCCACTCTGCCCGATTCCTCCTCTTCGCTATAGGCAGATCACTATAGCGCGAACCGGTGTCATCGTGCAGCAGGCCCGTCAGTCTGGGCCACAGACCGTTGCTGACAGCAAAGCACTCTCGACGTGAAGACTGGTACCGCTCATCCAGGGATTGCTCTCAGGCGCCGCTCATCGATTAGCGCAGCTGAAAGACGACATTGACCTGGGTTCTTACCTCGACCGGTTCGCCGTTCAGCAGATACGGTCGATATCTCCACGTCCGAACGGCGGCGAGTGCAGCCTTCTGTAATTCCTCCGGCCCGCTCACCACCTTCAAATCCGATATCGAACCGTCTTTCCCGATTTTTGCCTCGAGAACAACCGTGCCGCTCATGCCGCGCATCCTGGCCCCGATTGGATATTCCGGTGGCTCTCCACCGATGCGCATCGCGCTGGCGATGCCTGCCGACACGGCAACGCTCTTCACCAACGGTGTCGGAACCGCGTCGGCGGGCGGTGCAAAGAAAGCCTCGTCCGTCTGCGCCAGATCCTCGATCAGCTCCAGGCGAGCTTCGAATTTCCGCTTTCCGCCAACCGTCAGTTCCACATCGCGCGGTACGTAATAGCCGTGAAAGTTCTGGATATCCGTGCGCGTATAGATCGCATCGCCCGCCGGACCAGAGAACGATCTCGACAGCAGACTCGGCTGCGCAGCATCAAGGCAATACGTCGGCCCCCGAAACGCATACTCCCCCGCAGCCGTTTTGATTCCCTTTGCGATCAGGCAGACGAGCTTGACTCCGTCTTGTTTGCGCTCCTCACGCTTCAGCACCCACTCACCGATGACGTTCTCATTCTCCAGAATGGGATTGGTGAAGGCGTCCCCCGCCTGCATGACCGGTATGGGCGGCATCGGCATTCCCGCAGGCTGAACCATACCCCTCTCGCTGCCGTATTGGGTCGTTGAGCCACTCGGGGTCGTGTAGACGACCTTGTATCTCGATGCGCCCGCCCAGAACCCTTCGATTTGCGACTCAGCGGTCACGCTGCCTGACGGGTCGAACTGCTTCACCGAAATCTTCAGGTGCCAGGGCTGGATGTCCGGATTGGTTAGCCGGTTTTCCTTCTGGGCGAGCATCAGAAGCTGATTCGGATTTTTCGGCATCGGCGGAGCGGCCGGCTCTTGCGCCGAAGCGGCGACGGAGACGAGGCCCAGGACAGAGAGGCACATGGGTCTTAAGCAATGACAGCCTGCTGCGAACCCGGTTTTACGCATTGCAGGAAGATAACACGAAACCAAAGCGGCGTTTTCGGCTTAAGTACCACCCGGGTCCCGCCCACTCAGGCCCGCAGCCGCGGTCCGGTTACGGTGCACTCACTACTGTTCACTGGGAACCCAGGGGCTGGCAACTGGGGACTGTCCCCTGTCTATCCCACCATCCCCATCAGCACCACCGCCGCGTCCGGCCGGTCGCGTCCTTGCCGCCGGCCCACGCGATCCGGCTGCTTCCATGGAGCCGGCGATCCATTCGTGTGGCGCGCAAAAACGCCCCAGGAGCTGCCGCGCCGCGCTGGAAGCGCCCGTCTCCAACCCGGCGCAATCCGCATCAGCCGCCGGCCTGCTGCTGGATACACTGGATTCAGCGATGACTTCCTCTGCGCGCACTGAAGCGGTGCTCATTCACTTCTCCGGGCACGATGCTCCGGGACAGACCGCTGCGCTGACCGGCATCCTGGCCGAGCAGAACGTGCGCATCCTCGACATCGGGCAGGCCGTCGTGCACGAATCCCTCGCCCTCGGCTTTCTGGTGGAAGCGGACGCGCATTTCGCCGCGGTCAAAGCCTTGTTGACGGAACGCGCGCATGCGCTTGGGCTGCAGGCCCGCTTCAGGGCCGTACCCCACCGATCCCTCGAACACTGGGAGCGCCGGCCGCAGCTGCGGCATTTCATCGTCACGGTCCTGGGCCGGGCCATCACCGCTCGCCAGCTCGCGCGGGTCAGCAGCATCCTCACCCGCCACGGGATGAACATCGACCGGATCGAGCGGCTCTCCGGGCAGCTCGATCCCGAGACTGCAAACGCCAACGCCTGCGTGGAGCTGGCCGCGAGCGGCGACCCCTCGGCGGAGACCGCCATGAGAGCCGACTTCGTGGCCGCGGCGCAGCAGCTTTCCATCGATATCGCTTTTCAGCACGAGAGCATCTTCCGGCGCAACCGGCGTCTCTTTGCCTTCGACATGGATTCGACCCTCATCCAGGGAGAGGTGATCGACGAACTGGCGCGTATGGCCGGAGTGGGCGAGCAGGTGGCGCGCATCACCGAGCAGGCCATGCGCGGAGAACTGAACTTCGACGAGAGCTTTATGCGCCGCGTGGCGCTGCTCAGGGGCCTCAGCTCCGAGCGCGTGGTTACCCTGCTCCACTCCATTCCCCTGGCGGAGGGCGCCGAGCGCCTGATTCGCACCCTGCGGCTGCTGGGATACAAGACGGCCATCCTGTCCGGCGGTTTCACCTTCTTTGCCCGCGATCTCCAGCAAAGGCTCGGGATCGATTATGTCCACGCCAACGAGCTGGAGATGGTCGACGGCGTCGTGACAGGCAGGGTGACTCCGCCCATCGTCAACGGCGCGCGCAAAGCCGAGAAGCTCGCGGAGATTGCCCTGGCGGAGGGCTTCTCGCTCGAGCAGTGCGTGGCGGTCGGAGATGGCGCCAACGACATTCCCATGCTGAACCTTGCCGGGATGGGCATCGCCTACCGGGCCAAGCCGCTGGTGCGGCAGAAGGCCGGCCATGCCATCTCGGCGCTGGGGCTGGACGGACTGCTCTACCTGGTGAATGTCCGCGACTGGGACCTGCGGGCGCGCGAGTCCACATAATCCCGGCGGAGGCGCCGCAGAGATCGCCCGGAGACTCGAGCTGACCTCATCAACCCCTCGCCCTCGATGTGGCCGGGGTGAGACTCGCCAGCACAGCAGGTCTCAGGAACTCATCGAAGGCACGATCGTACTTCTGAGCCCAGTTCTGGCAACCGGCAACTGGGGCCTGGGGACCGTCAACCGGGAACTGGCCCGCTACCCCGCCAGGCCCTTCACCACTTCCGCCGCGCCCTTCAGCGCCGCGTCCAGCTGGCCCGCGTCCTTGCCGCCGGCCTCGGCCATATCCGCGCGTCCGCCGCCCGAGCCGCCCACCATCTTCGCGATCGCGCCGACGATCTTCCCCGCCTGCACCCTGCCGGTCAGGTCCCTGGTCACGCCCACAATCAGCGCCACCTTGCCGTCCTCCTGCGCGCCGCCCAGCACCACCACCCCCGAGCCCAGCTTATTGCGCAGATTATCCACCAGCGTCCGCATCTGCCCGCGGTCCAGCGCGTCCACCCGCTGCGCCAGCACCTTGATGCCCCCCACGTCCACCGCCTGATCCGCCGCGCCCGCCACGCGCGTCGCCGCCGACTTCATCCGCGCCTCTTCCAGCTCCCGCCGCAGCTTCTTCAGCTCGTCGTCCTGCGCGGCAAGCCGCTGCCGCAGCGCCTCCGCCGGCGCCAGCTCCGCATTAGGAGCCAGTTGTGACGCGATCTGCGCCACCTCAAACCCGCGCCGGAACTCCTTCAGCGCCCCCAGCCCCGTCACCGCTTCCACCCGCCGCACGCCCGACGACACCGACCCCTCGCCCAGCAGCTTCACCACCCCAATCTCGCCGGTCGCGCCCGTATGCGTGCCGCCGCACAGCTCCGTCGAGAAGTCCCCGATCCTGACGACACGGACCTTCTCTCCGTACTTCTCCCCGAACAGCGCCATCGCGTGGTACTCGTTCACCGCCACGTCAATCGGAACGTCCTCGAGCGTCTCCACCTTCACGTTCCTCAGCGTCTCGCGATTGATCAGGTCCTCGATATCCTGCAGCTCCTCATCGGCGATCCCGGCAAAGTGCGAAAAATCGAAGCGCAGCCGATTCGGCTCCACCAGCGATCCCGCCTGCTTCACGTGCGTCCCCAGCACCTCGCGCAGCGCCGCGTGCAGCAGGTGCGTCGCCGTGTGGTTGCGCCGCGTCGCGTTGCGGAAATCCACGTCGACCACGGTATCCACGCGGTCGCCGACCGCCAGCCCCTGGCGCAGCACCGCGCGGTGCGCGAAGACGCCCTGCACCGGCTTGGTGCACCCGCTCACATCGGCCACCACCGAGTTGTGATCGTCGCTCATCAGCCAGCCCGTGTCGCCGATCTGCCCGCCCGAGTCGGCATAGAAGCTCGTCCGGTCCAGCACCACCTCCACCGCATCGCCTGCCTCGGCCGCCGGCACGCCCTGCCCATCCTTCACCAGGGCCAGAACCTCGGCGCCGTCCGTCCGCAGCTGTCGATACCCCTCGAATGCCGTCTTCGGGAGATCGCGAAAGACCGGCGCGGCGGATTTCTGCGATCCGCCTTTCCACGACGCCCGCGCCCGCGCCTGCTCCTCCGCGCGCGCTTCTTCAAATCCCTCCAGATCGAAATGAATGCCCGCATCGCGCGCAGCATCCATCATGAAGTCGAGGGGAAGGCCGTAGGTTTCGTAGAGGTGGAAGGCGGTGCGACCATCGAGGATCGCATGCCGAGACTTCAGTCTGCTGCGAAGCTTGTCGGCGTGCTGTGCAGCCTCAGGGTAATGAGTCGCCGGGCCGAACCCAACCGCAGCTCGAAGAGCCCAGATGTCTACTTCGTCCCAGCCACCCGCTAAGACCTTGTTCACTTCTCGATCCAAAAATATTGTCGCGGCGTCCGACGAATGATTAGACGGCAGCCCCAGCCCTACTTCCTCGTTCAAGGTATTAAGTTGATCTTCATAGAACCTAGCGAGAGCCACCTTGAACGCTATTCGAAGCTCGCGGTCTCCGATCTCCAGCACCCGCGCAAACTGCCGCTCTTCCGCCTCCACCACCTTCGCCACGCGATCCGCGCTCTCCTTCAGCTCCGGATACGCGTCCTGCATCTCATCCCGCACCGCGTACACCATCTCGTACATGAACAGCTTTTCCTGCCCCAGCAGCCGCCCATGCCGAATCCCGCGTCGCAGAATCTTCCTCAGCACGTACCCGCGTCCCTCATTCGACGGCAGCACGCCATCCGAAATCAGAAACGTCGACGCCCGCGCATGATCCGCGATGATCCTCAAACTCGCCGCGCCTCGCTCGTCGCCGGTCACCGGGGACCGGGGACTGGCAACTGGGGACTCTCCCACCAACTCCGCCGCGCGCCGAATCAGTGGCGTGAAAAGATCCGTCTCAAAATTGCTTACCTTTCCCTCCAGCACCGCCGCAACCCGCTCCAGCCCCATCCCCGTATCGATCGAGGGTTTGGGGAGGAGATTCAGCTCTCCCTGCGCATTCCGGTCGAACTGCATGAACACCAGGTTCCAGATCTCCACATACCGCGCCTCGTCCTGCCCAAACGGCTTGTCCACCCCCGGCGTCTCCGCGGCCTCCATCCCCATGTCGTAAAAAATCTCCGAGCACGGTCCGCACGGTCCGGTGTCGCCCATCTGCCAGAAGTTGTCCTTCATCCCGTATTCGTGGATCCGATCCGCCGGCACATGCTCCAGCCACAGCTTGTACGCCTCTTCGTCGCGCGGAACGCCGTTCTCGCCCTTGAAAATCGTCACGTACAGCCGGTCTTTCGGAATCCCAAACCACTCCGGCGAGGTCACCAGCTCCCACGCGTACGCAATCGCGTCCTTCTTGAAGTAGTCGCCGAAGCTGAAGTTCCCCAGCATCTCGAAGAACGTGTGGTGGCGCCGCGTGAACCCGACGTTTTCGAGATCGTTGTGCTTGCCGCCCGCGCGCACGCACTTCTGCGAGGTCGTCGCCCGCGAATAATCGCGCCGCTCCAGACCCAGAAACACGTCCTTGAACTGGTTCATCCCCGCGTTGGTAAACAGCAGCGTGGGATCGTTGGCCGGCACCAGCGACGACGAGTGCACCCTGCGGTGCCCCTTTGTCTCGAAAAACTTCAGAAAGGCCTCGCGGATCGCCGCTCCCGTCCACGGTCCCGTATTCTTTTGCTCAGACATATCTGCCCTGAGTTTACCGAAACCCACACGGGAACCCCCGCAATCCTTCCTCCGCCTTAATCCGAACTGTCGAGCCCGGAGGCTTTTTCTGATCACTGATCGCCAACGACCGATCACTGTCTCCTGCTACACTCATCCCCGCGACGCAATCCCCGGAATCGAGGCAATCCAAACATGGCCACTGCTGTGGAAACCCCTGTCCAGGTCACCCCCGAACGCATCCTGCAAATGGCCTGGGGCTACGTTCCGCCCCTCGTACTCGAAGCGGCCATCCGCCATCGTGTCTTCGACATCCTCGACTCCGGCGCGAAGACCGTCCAGGAAGTGGCTGCCGCCACCAGCACCTCCGTGCGCGGCCTCACCGCCATCATGAACGCGCTCGTCGGCCTCCACTTCCTCACCAGGGACGCGCACGCCCGCTACGCGCTCACCCCGGAAAGCTCCGCGTTCCTCGTCACCACCAAACCCGGCTTCCAGGGCGGCCTCATCCGCCACTGCAGCCAGCACCTCATCCCGCGCTGGCTCAATCTCAGCGACGTCGTCGCCACCGGCGAGCCCGTCGCGGCGGTCAACGAGGAAAAATCCGGCGCCGAGTTCTTCCACGACTTCGTTCTCGACATCTTCCCCATGAGCTACCCCGCGGCGCAGTTCCTGGCCCGCGAGATGAACTTCGGCAGCGCCGGCTCACCGGTCCGCGTGCTCGACCTCGCCGCCGGCTCCGGCGTCTGGGGCATCGCGCTCGCGCAAAGCTCGCCGCGCGTCCAGGTAACCGCCGTGGACTGGCCTGAAGTCATCCCTGTGACGAAGAAGACCTCCGCGCGCTTCGGCCTCGCCGACCGTTTCTCGTTTGTCGAAGGCGATCTGCACGATGCCGACTTCGGTTCCGGCTACGCGCTGGCCACGCTCGGCCACATCCTGCACAGCGAAGGCGAAGCCCTCAGCAAAAAGCTCCTCGCGAAGACTTTCAACGCGCTGGCTTCCGGCGGCACGATCTCCATCGCCGAGTTTCTGGTCAACAAGGACCGCACCGGCCCGCTGCCCGGCCTCTTCTTCGCCGTCAACATGCTGGTGAACACGCAGAACGGCAACACCTGGTCCGTGGAAGAGATCAGCGAGTGGCTGTGCGATGCCGGATTCACCGATCCGCGCACCATCCCCTCACCAGGACACTCGCCGCTGATCCTGGCCACCAGGCCGTAGCGTTTGCTGTGGCGGAGGCCCTACCCCGCCGCCACCATTCGCTGCACCGCTGGCTTCCGCCGCTTCGGCGACAGCAGCTGCATCGTGATCAGCACGCCCGGAATCAGGTACATCATCGAGCCCATCACCCACATGAACGCGCCGGCCGCAATCTGATCGTTCAGCGCGCTCAGCCCGAACAGGCGCGTCTGCTCCGCATAGCTGGGATACAGCACCCCCCCGGAAAAGCACAGCATTGCCGACACCCCGGTATTCACAATGTCCGCCAGCATCAGGTAGGGAATCAGCATCCACCGCCGCGAATCCCTGTGCCTCGTATCGCTCGCTTGCCGGAACGGCCACGGCGCGATCACCGGCCACCAGAACATCAGGCAGGTCAGGAAGAAGCTGGCGTGCTCGCCGTACTCGTGAATGGTTTCGCTGGACAGCGCCAGCTCATACATCTTCGGAATATGCCAGCCCACAAACGCGATCGTCCAGGCCAGCCACGCCACCCGCAGCCGCGTCAGGAATGCGCCGATCCGGTGCGGAATCCCGCTCGAGAACAGCGGCCGCAGCCCTCGCCGCATCAGCCATCGCGGCAGCCCCCGCAGCATCGGCACCACCGGTGCCCCAAAAATAATCAGCGGCGGCGCAATCATCATCAGGAAGAAGTGCTGCACCATGTGCATTACCAGCAGCCGGTCGGCAAATGCGTCCAGCGGCCCGGCTACCGCGACAAAGATAGCCAGCAGCCCGCCCAGAAAACACGCCAGCCGCCAATTCTGGAAGATTTCAGGCCGCGTTTTCCGGATTTGCACCCACCCGCGCACGTAGATTGCTGCCGTGACGACCAGCGCCGCCGTCACCAGCCAGGGAATATCCCAGGTCGTGAACAGCGCATCCGCGGTCATGCCCATCCCCAGCGCGTTTTAGGAACCCATTTCGTATTCAGAACTCCCTACACCCCGCTTCTCAGCCCTCCACCCTGCTCCCTAAACTCTGTTCCCCGTCGTTCAATCACTGCCCCCGCTCGGCGGAGGCGCGCCGTTCTTCTCGATTGCCTGCTGCGCCGCGTCAACGGCCGGCGGCACGTTACTGGGGTGCAGCGTCTCCAGAAACGCCACGAGCGCCTCAATCTCCGGCGGCGAAAGATTCTTCCCGAACGCCGGCATATTCCCGCCGCCCGTCACCACTTTGTATCGCATCTGGTCCGGCGTCATGCGCGTGGCCACATCGTCCAGCGCCGGCCCGCGCATCCCGCCCTCGCCGCCCACTTCGTGGCAGTTCCGGCACTGTTTCGCCTGGAACACCACCGCCCCCTCGCGCACCAGCGGCGTCGCGTCATGCAGATACTTCGCCGGCAGCGTGTCCGCGCTCCACGCATCCATGTGCGGGCTCCACGGCGTAAACGTGCCCAGGTGTGTAAATACGCCCCACGCCACCGCGATCGTCGTCACCGTCAGCACCGCCACGGGACGCCGATGCCAGCTCTTCTCGCCCTCGCCCGCGATGAACGGGAGCGTTACCAGCGCAGCAATCGCCACGATCGGCGCAATCAGGATCACCGGCGTCTCCAGAGCAGGCGGCAGATACGCCAGAATTGAGAAGATCCACAGGAAGGCAAAGTCCGGCTTTGGCGTCGTCTGGATGATCGATGGATTCGGCATCCCGCCCGGCCCGTACGGCCCAAACACAGCCGCGCACACCGCTACGCACGCGATCACAGCGCCCGAGAACACCAGGTCCTTCCAGAACGCCCCCGGCACAAACGGGATCCCGTCCTCGTGCGCCAGCTTGTTGTACTCCGCAACATAGGTTGCGCGCCGCACCACCCGTCCCGGCATCGGCCACTCGTTGATGCCCAGTTTCAGCACCATCCACACGTGCACCAGCGCGAACAGCAGCAGCAACCCCGGGATCACGAATACGTGCAGCGTGAAGAATCGCGACAGCGTAGCCCCGGCGATGGTCGGCCCGCCCAGCAATAAGTGCACCAGGCCGCCGCCCAGCCACGGCACGCGGCTCACCATGAACACGCCGATGCCCAGCCCCCAGTACGCATCCTGGTCGAAGCGCAACACCTGCCCGGTGAAGGCCATGCCCAGCGTCATCAGCAGCAGGAACACGCCCACAATCCACGTCAGTTCGCGGGGATACTTGTACGCGCCGAACAGGAACACCTGGGTCATGTGGATGAACACGATGGCGACCATGAAGTTCGATCCCCACCCGTGCAGCGCGCGAATGTACCACCCCAGGGGAATCTGATGGTTCAGCACCTGCAGGCTGTTCCACGCCTGCGCCGCCGACGGCTCATACACCAGTGCCAGCAGGATCCCGGTCACGATCTGCAGCATCAGCAGCGTGAACGCGGCGCTCCCGAACACGTACCACCAGCTCGCCGTGTTCCGTGGGACCGGGTGCAGCACCGCGTCCTTCACCGGGCCCTCCAACTGCAGCCGCCGCTCCAGCCAGTCGTACACCGTCTTTGCGCTTCGCTTCATCCGCGGCATGGGCAATCCCCGTCCTGATTCGGCGCGGCTATATTCACCAGCTTCGCCGTATTCGAAAGCGTCGGCATCTGCCCCGCGTCAATCTGTAACTGTCCTCGCACAACCTTGTAGTCGTAGGTGAACAATCCCCGCTCCGGCGGACCCGACGCCCGCGATCCGTCGGCGTAATAAACGCCGCCATGGCACGGGCACATAAACAGTTGCGACTGCGGGAACCACCGCACGGGACAGCCCAGGTGCGCGCAGTTGATGGCAAACACCCGGAAATCGCTGGTCCCCGTCCGCCGCACGTAACAGGGAATATCGTCCGTCGGCCCATCCCACGCCCGCACCCACGGATTTTTAAAGGTCACCATCCGCGTCTGCCCCATCGGAAAATCGTTCTCCGGTCCCAGCGACACCCAGCTCTTGTACGTGTTGTCCGGACGCACCGGCGCGAACAAATACCGCACAATCGGGATCGCCAGCCCAATGCCCACCAGCCCGTTCAGCGCGATTCCTGCCTTCATCAGCAGCCAGCGCCGCGAAACCACGCGCGGCCCTTCGCGGTCGCTCGCGAGTTCGCTCGCCTTTCCGATCTCCGGGCCGGTGCTGGGCAGGTTCGGGCTGTCATTTCTCTCAACCACGGCCTTATCTCCTCGATGGATTCTGTTGGGGAGCGGCCGAAACCGCGTCCGGATTGCGCAGCGATCCCAGATACGCAACAATGTCGGTTACATTCTGTGGCGTCAGCGCCTGGCCGCTGTCGTGCCGCCAGTCCGGCTGTCCGATGTCCGGCCGCCCCGCGACGATGATGCTCCGCAGCGCCTGATCGCTCATCAGCGCCAGATAAACCGGGCTCGTCACCTGCTGCCGCGACTGCCCCTGATGGCAGCTCGCGCACTGCGCCTGATAAAGCTGTTTCCCGCTCTGCACGTTGCCCTTCTCGTCCGCTGCCGGAGCAAAGGGGGGCGGTGTGGCGCCCTGGAACGCATTCGGCTTCGCCCATTCCTTCCGCATGCCTGTCACCAGCGCATCCACCTGCGCGTCTGTCAGCATTCCTCCCGCCGACTGCGCCCACGCCGGCATTTGTGTCCCCGGCATGCCGTTGGCGATGATGTTCCGCAGTGTGGCATCGTCCACCAGCGCCTGATACTCGGGATTCCCGAGGTCCATTGCCGGCCCATTCTGCCCGTTGGGCCCATGGCACGCCCGGCAATTCGTGTTGTAGAGCGTCGCAAAGTCCGTCACCTTGTCCGGCGGTACGTACTCCGTCCGCGGAGCGCCCGGCATTCTCCCGCAACCGGCCAGCGCCAGCGCCATTGCTCCCGCAGCCACCATCGCCCTCAGCCGCATCAATGTTTCTCCTCGTTCCGCGGCTGCTGCGCCCGCGGCGGTCCCGCCTCCAGGTTCGATTCCATCAGTCCCGGTGCTTCGATGCCCATGCGCGCCACAAACGGCAGCCGGCCGCCGGTGCGAATCTTGCCTTCCCGCGCCACTACCAGCCCGGCTACAACCCCGAAGATCACCTGCGAAACTACGAACCATCCCCACTGAATGCGCGCGTCCAGCGTGGGATTGATGATGCCCATCGTCGAGTGCAGCAGCCCCGTCCACAGCAGCGGCCCCAGTACCCCTCCCAGGATCACCGGATGCCGCGGCAGCATCGGCAGCATCGCGCCGTACAGCAGACCCACCAGCAAACACGTGACTCCATGGATCACAATCGCGATTACCAGCCAGCTCCAGTGGAAGCTTGCAATCTGCGCCGTCGTTACGTGGCTCCAGTTCGCCACCCCCGCGCCGCCCAGCAGGTTCACCGGATACCAGATGCTGTGCTGTACGATCAGTCCGTAGATCAGCGCGGGAAAGATCATCGCAATCCCGCCGGCGATGCCGCCCTTGATCCCGCTCAGCACCGGATACGTCTCGAGCGGCAGATGCGCCCGATGCTCCGGAGCAATCTTCAGCCGCTCCACCAGCCTGCGCGTGCTCGTGATTGTCACCGTCTGCACCACCACCGGCACATCCTCGTGCGACTCGTGCGGCAGCACCTGCCGGAACCACCCTACGCAGCCCGTGAGCATCAGCACCGCCCCGAAGACGCTTACCCACAGGCTCGTCACCAACCCCGCCGCCGCCATCGTGCAGCCGAACGCCAGGATGATCGGCCAGTGCGTCGGCGCCGGCAGGTGGATCCTGTCCCCGTGTACCGGTTCCGACTTGTGCGTCTCCGTCTGTGCCATCCCCGTCTCCGTCACCGCCCCACGATGTACACCACGGTGAAGACCACCACCCACACCGCGTCGACAAAATGCCAGTACAGCGCAAACACCTGGATTCGCTCCGTGTGCTGCTCGCTCACATGGCCGGTCAGCGTGAACAGCAGAATCAGCCCCAGCCCGATCAGCCCGATTACCACGTGTGTGGCGTGCAGGCCCACCAGCGCGTAAAACGTCGTCCCAAATAAATTCGTCCGGACCGTCAGCCCATCCAGATAGATCAGCTTGTGCCACTCGAGCGCCGTCCCGATGATGAACTCGATGCCCAGTCCCATCGTCAGCGCCCACAGCGCCGCAAACGCCTTGATCTTTCCCCGCTCGATCTGCCGCTCCGCCAGCCAGATGGTCACGCTGCTCGAGAGCAGGCAAATGGTGTTGAACAGCGGAATGTCCAGCACCTGCTGGGGCGTCGGCCCGCTCAGACTTTTCCCGATGTAGTAGATGTACGCCACCACGAAGATGGTGAAGATGCCGCACTCGCCGATGATCAGCGACAGCATGCCCACCCGCCCTCGCGAGGGCAGTGTCCACTCCTGCGTGACCGGCGTTACAGGGATTGCGCTCATTATTCGTACTTCCAGTCCGGATCGTCCGGATGCTTGATGTCCCACAGCGGCCGGCGGCTATACACCTCCGGATCGGTCGCGAAGTTATACTCCGGCGGCGGCGACGGCGTCGACCACTCCAGCGTCCACGCATCCCATGGATCGTTGCCCGCCTCTTTCCCCTTGCGCAGCGAGTGCATCATGTTAAACGCGAACACCAGCACCGCAATACCCTGGATGAACGCTCCGATGGATACGATCATGTTCAGGTGATTCCAGCCGCGGTTAGCCTCATACGTGTAGATCGAGCGCGGCATCCCCAGCAGCCCCACAAAGTGCATGGTGTCGAAGGTCATGTGGAACCCGATGAAGAAGAGCCAGAAGTGCCACTTTCCCAGCGTCTCGCTCAGCATCTTCCCCGTCACCTTGGGGAACCAGTAGTAAATCGCCGCGAAAATATTGAAGATGATGGCTCCCACAAGCACGTAGTGGAAGTGCGCGATCACAAAATACGAATTGTGCAGTTGCCAGTCCCACGGCGCCACCGACAGCATGATCCCCGTCAGGCCCGCGATCAGGAACTGGAACAGAAACGCCACGCAGAACATCATCGGCACCCGGAACTGCACCTTCCCGCCCCAGATCGTCGCCAGCCAGTTGAAAATCTTGATCCCTGTCGGAATCCCCACCAGCATCGTCGAGAGCACGAAGAACGTGTTCCCCACCGACGTCATCCCCACCGTAAACATGTGGTGCGCCCACACCCCCAGGCTCACGAACGCGATCCCCGCCGAAGCCGCCACCATCGCCGGATATCCGAAGATCGCCTTGCGCGAGAACACCGGAATGATCTCGCTCGCCACCCCGAAAACCGGCAGCACCAGCACGTACACTTCCGGATGCCCGAAGATCCAGAAGAAGTGAATCCAGATGATCGCCGACCCGCCTGCCTGCGCGTCGAAGAAGTGCCCACCCAGGTAACGGTCGATCAGCAGCATCACCTGCGCCGCCGTCAGCGGGGTGATCGTGATCAGCGTCAGGGCGCTCACCACCAGCATCAGCCACACGAACAGCGGCATGCGCAGCAGCGTCATCCCCTTGCACCGCATGGAGAGTGTCGTCGCGATGATGTTGATCGCAGTGCCCAGCGTCCCGAATCCGCTCACGATCAGCGCCAGCGCCCAGTAGTCCGTCGCGTGTCCCACACTGAACGGCTTCGTCGTCAGCGGAGCGTACGCGAACCATCCCACATCGGGCGCGGCTCCCATGCCGTACAGCCCGAACCCGCCGATGAAGCTGTAGTACAGAAGCAACCCGCCGAAGGCCGTCAGCCAGAAGCTGAACGCGTTCAGCCGCGGGAACGCCATGTCCCGCGCCCCGATCATCAGCGGCACCAGGTAGTTCCCGAACCCGAACAGGATCGGCATGCCCACCAGAAACACCATGGTGGTCCCGTGCATCGTGAACAACTCGTTGTAGGTCTCGGGGGAGACGAAATGATTGTTGGGGATCATCAGCTGGATGCGGATGCACAGTGCTTCGGCCCCGGCCACCAGCAGAAAGAAAATCGAATATACGACGTACAGGATCCCCAGCCGCTTGTGGTCCACCGTGACCACCCACGCCTGCAGCCATTCGAGCAACGTTTGCCGCTCGCTTCGCTCCGGCGTGATGTCGAGGCTTCCGCCTATCGGTAAGGTCTGGTCTGCCATTTCCGTCGTCCCGCTCCTGCGGTTCAGCTCCTTGCTGCTCAGTGCAGCGTTTCCAAATACGCCACCAGCTGGTCGATCTCCTGATCGCTCAGCTGCATGGCCGGCATCAGGCACCCCGGCTTATAGTGATCCGGATCCTTGATCCATTCGTGAAGGTCTGCCGGCGTGTTCATCGCCGCGCCCGCCGCGATCGTCGCCCGGCTCGCCAGATGCGTCAGGTCCGGCCCGAACGTTCCCGCCGCCGTCCCTTTGATCGTGTGGCAATTCGTGCAGGCATGCGTTTCGAAGATCTGCCGCCCCGCCGCCACCTGCGGATCCTGCACGCCCGGCTGCTGCTGGTCCTTCACCCACTCGGCAAACTGCTCCGGCGTATCCACGTACACGCGCAGCAGCATCTTTGCGTGCTCCACTCCGCAGAACTGTGCGCACTGCCCGTAATACAGCCCCGTGTGCTGCGGCTCAATCCACGTCTCGTTCGGATGGTTCGGAATCAGATCCGTCTTGCCCGCCAGTTGCGGCACCCAGAAGCTGTGGTCCACGTCGGCCGAAAGCAGGTGCAGATAGGTCGGCTCCGGATCCTGCGGCGTGCTCACCGGCACGTGCAGCTCGTTCGCCGTCACAATCCCCAGCGTTGGATAGCGGAACTCCCACCAGAACTGGTGGCCCACAACTGTCACGTCAAGCGCGTCCTTCGGCTTCGGCGCGTCCTGGATCGCAAAAATAATGCGCGCTGTGGTCAGGAACAGCACCACCACAATCAGGATCGGGACCACCGTCCACGCCAGCTCTACCTGCACGCTGCCGTAGATCTGCGGCGGCTCGCTCGCGTCGTCCGACGATTTCGCGCGGTAGCGGATGATCGCGTACGCCAGCAGTCCGCCCACCACCACAAAAATCGCGCCCGTGATGCCCAGCACGAACATCGACAAGCCGAAGATGCTGTTCGCCGGCGTTGATGCCGGCGCGAAAATGCTCGGCGTTGTCTGTGGGCCGTCTGCCCACGAGCGCGCTGCCAGCAGCACCGGAAGGAGGCTCAGCCCAGCCGCTCGCGCGCCGTACTCCCGAAAGATTGATTTCATCTGCTTCGTGTCAATGTTGGTTGATGGCGTTTGGTTAGTGGCCGGATCAACCCATGGCATGGGTTCGTGCGGAGGCCTGGGGACGCCCGTTTCGATCGGATGCCCGTAATTATGCGCGGGCCGCAAGCGTTTCCATGCAGCCCGAAAATCAATCTTAGCAGTTCTCTTCGCAGTCTCTGGGGTGCGCGTCGCTTCTGCTCGAATTTCCTCTCACCTTTACGCGCGGCTCGGCAGCACCCCCGCAAATCGCCGCACCGCATTCGCCAGCGCCGCAATCTTCGTCCCGTTCGCATATGCGTTAATCACAGCGCCGCGAAACAACGGAGCTGTCAGCGCCCGATATCCCAGTTCTGGATTCCCGTAAAACCACCGCGCACCCGACGCCGACAACATCAGATCTCTCCGCAGCGCCGCCGTTCGCTCTGCAAACGCGCGATCCGCCGGGGTCCCGTCCTTGAGCTCGGCGTCAATAGCCGCCGCGGCCGCCTGCCCGCTCGCAATCGCGCCATAAATTCCCTCCCCCGTCAGCGCATCAGCAAAGCCTCCTGCGTCCCCCACCAGAAAGATGCGTCTTTCCGGCGGCGGCGCATTCTCCGCGCCGAATCCCAGATACTGGCCGGTCACGTTTTCGGCGCGCACATCGCCGAATCGCTGCCGCACCCAACTGAGCATCCGCTCGCGATCCAGCCTCTCTGCCGACGACTCCGAATACAGTCCCACATTCAGGTGGTCGCCCTTCGGAAATATCCACGCATATCCCTGCCGCACCGCCGCCAAATCGAAAATCAGATCTGCCTTGCCGTCGGC
This sequence comes from Acidobacteriaceae bacterium, assembly GCA_030041955.1. Classification (GTDB taxonomy): domain Bacteria; phylum Acidobacteriota; class Terriglobia; order Terriglobales; family Acidobacteriaceae; genus Palsa-343. The sequence continues at coordinate 16,261 of JASIAO010000251.1, forward strand.
GCAATTCCGCACTTCCGCTTCCAGCGCAAATCCGCGCCGCATCCATGTCGGAGCATCCCCGTACAGCATCTGCCGCACCCGGCTGTGTACGCCATCCGCGCCAATCGCGAATCTTCCGCGAAACTCGCGCCCCGCCGTCCGCACCACCACCCCGTCCGCGTCGGCCTCAATCCCCTCAATTGCCGCGATCCGGAAAAATTCCGCCCCCGCTGCGCGCGTCTTCCCCAGACAATACTCATCCAGATCTCGCCGCACTGTCATCGCGCACACCGGATTCCGGCTCTTCAGTGTCGCCGCCTCGCCCTTTTGGCCCTCCACCACAATCGCCGACACAATCTCCCGCGTCACGGGGGCAACCGAATACCGAAGCGCCCGCAGCGTTTTCCGCGTCAGCCCACCCGCGCATGCCTTGTGCCGTGGAAACTCGGTGCGGTCCAGCAGCGCCACTCGCCGCCCAGCTTCCACCAGATCGTACGCCGCCGCGCACCCCGCCGGCCCCGCGCCCACGATGATCGCGTCCCAACGCTCCATGTCTGCAATGATAGGCGGGGTGCCCATCCACGCTTCTCCTTTGACTTGAATGGGAAGCTTTCGTCGCCCGCACTTATCCGGAGGGATTCCCGAGTTCGGTAAGCGCGGATTATGGCGAGGAGAGACCTGCGACCTGGATGCCGGGGCGGATCTGGTCGACGGGGATTTCCATGGCTCCCACAGCATCGCTGGTAAGGTCGTGCACGCCGAGGCGGAGGAAGTAGTTGCCCTTGACGGGGATCGCGATGTGCACGATGAAGGGCAGGCCATGCTGCAACATGCGGAGATAAAGGTCGTCGTCGAAATCGAAGGCGGTGTTTTCCTGGAGGGTGTTCACGACGTTGCCGTCGGCGTCGTAGAGGACCGCGGCGAAGTCGACATTTCCGTGGTGCTTGCCGTCGGCGGCGGAGGTAAGCTCGATGTTGCGGCCGCTGGCGCGGAAAAAGATGCCGTAGCTTCGGAAGGGTTTGTGCTGCCAGCGCGGCGCGAGGAAGTTATCGGGCGGCAGTGCGGCGGTACTCACCGTAGGTGCCGCGGGCGGGCTTGTTGAGCGAGGGCATATCACGCTTGCTCTGAGCGGCTGCGAGGAGCACCTGGGGATCGGTGGTGAATCCCTGGATGAGGTGCATTTCGGTGTCGAGCTGAAAGATGGCGACGGGGACGCCGGGGGGCATGCGGCGGAAATAGCGGATGAGGCTCTGGCGGAGGTACTGCTGGGCGGTGATGGGTGTGTCGAGCGCGTCAAGGAGAATTACGGTGGCGGCGTTGGTGTCGGCGATGGGCGTGTAGTTCGTGAAGGTGTTGGGCGGCAGCGGAGGCATGGTGTGGAGCTGAGCGAGCTGAACGGGGGTCATGGGCGCGTGCCAGGAAAGATGGCGGATAACCTGCGGAGAGCCCTCTTCGGTGACGGTGAAGTCGGCGGGGATGAGGCCGGGGATTGGATTGCCGGCGCGGTCGGTGACGACGATGTCGAGAAGGACTTCGCGGGTGGTGAAGTGGAAGGTGGTCGGCGGAGCTGACGATGGGGGCTGCGCTTGCTGGACGGGCGGGGAAGCAGTTTGTTGCGCAGGCGCGGCGGCGAGCAGAAGGGGGAGCGGAAGACAGCGGAGGATGCGCAGAAATGGCATTTGAGGCCCCCCGGGGTGATGGAGGACAGGATATAGCAGGAGGAGCGGTCGCGCTCAAGGCAAAAGAGGGCTTGAACAGGGCACCCAACCGATTTCGGCGCCTGCGTACTCGGTGCCTCTGGTTTGCCGACGGGCTGCAGCGCGCGAGTTCAAGCGGCCGCTGGCACGCCGTGACGGAGTGCGAGCAGCGTCACGTCGTCCAGGCCAGGGGTGGCGCCGGCGAATCGGCGCAGGTCCTCGACACAGGCGGAGATGACGGCGGCCGCGCAGGCCGAGCATTGCCGGCCAAGGAGATGTTTGAGCCGATCGATGCCGTATTCGCCGCCGTCACCCGCGGCTTCAGAAAGGCCGTCAGTGTAGAGGAACAAGAGATCGCCGGCGCATAACCGGAGGCTGGCGGAGGCGAACGAAGCGTCGCGAAACATTCCCAGCGGAAAGCCGGTTGACTCGACCAGGCGCACAGTGCCCCGCTCCACTGCAATCACGGGCAGATGGCCGGCGCTAAAGAGCTCGATCTCGCCGTTCGGCTGGGCGAGGCCGCAGACCAGGGTTGCGTAGCGTCCGTCGAGCCCGCTGTCGCACAGGAAGCGATTGATGTGGACCACGATCTCTGCGAGGGGCAGGCCGATGCCGATGAGGCTACGGAAGAGCGCGTGGAGCTGCGTCATCCGCATGGAGGCCGCCACGCCCTTGCCGGCGACATCGCCGAGCATGAAGAAGAGCCGGCCATGGCATGGGTAGAGGTCGCAGTAGTCGCCGCTGACCGGTCCAAGGGGCGCGTAGTGGTAGCTGGTTTCCCAGCCGTCGACGGTGAGGTCCGCGGGTGGCAGGAGGCTCCGCTGGAGTTCCGAGGCGAGGTCGAGATCGCGCTGCAGCGCGGAGCGTTCGGACTGGGTGAGGTGGTCGAGGCAGTAGCGAAGCAGGGGATCGGCCAGCAGGCGATCGCGTTCGACGGTGTCGTGGCAGGTTTCGCACAAGCCGTAAGTGCCGACCGCAAACCGGTCCAGCGCGGAATCCACTTCACGCAGGAGGAGTTCGAGGTTCGGCTCGTCCGGCGTCCGCGCCAGGACGGCCTCAAGGCGGTGTTTACGCTCCTCCAACTGGCCGCGCAGAAAATCCATTTCGACGGTTGCCATTCCGGTGCCCTCGGGTGCTCGTGGAAGCTGCGCTTCTTGGATTCTCCAGAGGGCGCGGCGGCTCAGGAGATTTTTGGGACCTGGTTATTGGGGTGGTTTGGGCCGGAAAGGGATGACGGGATCGAGAGGAGAGGACATTTCTTATCACAGAGGTCACAGGGGATACGGGGAAATGCGTGGTTTCCAGGGCTGAAAGCCCGAATCTTTTTTGAAAGTTCCATGCGACTGGATAAAGGCATACGGGCTACCTCTGCTACTCTGGCGGATGCCTTCCCTGCCCAAGGTTGAGCTGCACTTGCACCTCGACTGCTCGCTGAGTTATGCCGCCGTTGCGCGGCTGGACCCATCCATTTCCCACGAGCAGTATGAAGCGGAGTTCATCGCGCCGCCGCAGTGCGCGAGCCTTGCCGATTTTCTGACGCGAGCGCCGCGGGGATTCCAGCTAATGCAAACGCGCGAGGCGCTGCAGCTGGTGACTGAGGATCTGTTTGCGCAGCTTGCGGCGGACGGCGTGATCTACGCGGAGATACGGTTCGCGCCGCTGCTGCACCTGCTGGAGGGGCTGACGGCGGAGGCCGTGGTCGAGACCGTGGATCGGGCGACGGAGGCGGCGATGGCGGCGACGGGAATCGAGGCGCGGCTGATCCTGTGCACGCTGCGGCATTTCAGCGCGGCGCAGAGCCTCGAAACCGCGCGGCTGGTGGAGCAATTCCGCGGCAGCCGTGTGACGGCGCTGGATATCGCCGGGGACGAGGCGGGGTATCCGCTGGATGCGCACGTGGCGGCGTTCCGGTATGTGGCCGAGCGCGGCCTGGCGCGGACGGCTCACGCCGGCGAGGCGTGCGGCGCGGCGAGCGTGTGGGAGACGTTGCGGTTGCTGGAGCCTTCGCGCATCGGGCATGGAGTGCGGAGCGTGGAGGACGCGGCGCTGGTAGAGCACCTGCGGCGGGAGCAGATTCACCTGGAGCTGTGTCCGACCAGCAACGTGCAGACCCGTGCGGCGGCGAGTTATGCGGAGCACGCGGTGGATCGGCTGTATCGCGCGGGGGTCTCGGTGGGAATCAATACGGACACGCGCACGATCACGAATGTGACGCTGGAGCAGGAGGATGCGCGGCTGCGGGAGCATTTTGGGTGGAGCGACG
>JASIAO010000252.1 GCA_030041955.1 Acidobacteriaceae bacterium
GCCTGCACTCGCTGGCGAGCGCCGCGGAGTTGGCCGCAGCCATCTGGGTCATTGGACCGCTGCCGCTCATCCTGACCAACGCCGCCTTCATGAAGCTGCACCGAGTCTTTGTCGTGTCCCATGCTGCGGGGTGGCTCGTAAAGTTGCTGATAGCATCCGTTGCCGCAGACTGGCTCGTTCGATAATCCAATCCCGTACAAAAGGAAAGGACCCGCCGAAGCGGGTCCTTCTTGTTTGAGCTACTGAGAAGTTAGGGGACGTAGTAGCGGAAAGAGGTCCAGAACATATTGTCGACGCCATGCGCGCCGCCACCGGGATTGGTGGTGCCACCTGCACCGGACCAAATATCGCGCTCCCAACGGCTGTACTGGAGGCCGAAACGCATCCGGCCTTTCGGGCCGTTGTAGAAGTTGTACCAGTCGCCCGCGGTAAACTCCTGGGTGTCCTTGTTCTGGTTGCCGCAACTGCTGGGCGTGGAGGGGGTAAAGCCGGTCCCGCCGCCAAAGCCGGAAGTGGGCGCCGTGGTGGGAGGCACCTCGCTGTTGCAACCGGACATGTTGGCCAACGGCGAACCGTAGCCGACCTTGCCCCAGTAATCGCGGTAGATATAGTCGCCACCGTAATTGAGGTAGATCATCAGCCGCTTTGTGGGGTTGAGTTCCACGGTGCTCAGAGCCGAGAAACCCTTGAGCGGATCCAGGATACCGTCGGGGCGAATCGTGACGTCACCCAAGGTCGAGTCGCCGTAGCGGCCCATCCCCTTGCCGTAAAGTCCCTTCAGACCGACGGTCAGCTTCTTGTCGGCAAAGGGAACGCGGACGCCGCCCCCGACGCCGGAGCCCATTTCTGCGTCGTTATAGGCACCAACCGCACAGGCTGCGGTGGTGCAACCGCTGGTCTCGTTGGGATAGATACGGTCGCGGAAGTTTCGCTCGATCCCGAAGAGCTCCCAGTGCCCCCAGCCGGGCTCGACGACCAGCTTGGCGATGAAGTCGGGCGTGTAGTTGAACGAGTAATTGGCCGTCGCATTGTAGAGCCCTCCGCCCTGTCCGTCGGAGCCGAGGAGCACGTTCGTCGGCAGATTGCTGCCGCCCGGGTTCAGGGTTTCGGCGTTTTCAGCCGATGCGCCAAGCCAGAACCGGTTGCCGAAGTCCCTGGTGACGCGGAAGGAGTACTGACGGGTCCAGACGAAGCCGGCTTCGTACTGGGGGTCGATGGTGGCCGGCAAAATCTCAGTCCCGCGCGTCTCACCCTGGGTTGTTTCCGTTGCCAGCGACCACCCCTGGCCTCCGGAAACGTCCCAGCCGTTGTTGAACGCTGCGTCGGCCCACAACTGGCGCTGGCGGAGGACGTAGCTGTTGGACTGGTTGTTGTTGGAGGAGATGCCGGCGCCCAGCCAATCCATCTCGTAGTAGCCGGTGAGGGTAGCGCTGTCGAGCTTTCCAGTCGCCTTCAGAGCGATCCGGGACTGACGGCCGGTGCCCTGGAACTCGCTGAGCTGCGCATCGTCGGAATTCTGAAGCGGAATGAGGGTCGGACCCGTGTTCAAGCCGCCGCCCGTGGCTCCCTGGCGCCACACTGTTTCAGCCGCCAGGAAGCTTCCCGCCGGCGAAATGGTGATCCCTTTGTAGCTGATGGCGTCGGGATGCTCGACGGCCTTCTTCACCTCTTCCACCTGGTGCGTGACAACGGCCGCCTGGGTGCTGGTGGACTCCTTCAGGTCGTTGACCGAGCTCTGCAGGCTGGTCACCGCAGTGGTGTTGGTGTTAATCGTCTGCTGCTCCTGATCGGCAGCCTGCTGGGCCTGTTGCGCGGCCTGCTGGGCAGCCTGAGCGGCCTGCTGGGCCTGCTGGAGCTCGGCATCGCGAGTGGAGAGCTGCTGTTGCAGGTTCTGGATCTGGCCGTTCTGCTGTTGCAACTGGTTGCGCAACTCTTCAATCTGCGCTTCGACGGAGGGTCCTTTCTCCACCGGTTTGCGATGGTGGTGGACCGGCTTGGGTGTGTCGGTTGGGCTGGCCGTGGTCTGCGCGTAACCCGCAGTAAACGCCAGGCTCAGCATCAGGGTGGCAAGCGCCTTGCTCGTATAGCTCATTCAGCCTCTCAGAGTTGGAAATGCGTGAAAGAAAAATGCCGCTTCAGGGGAAGCTTTCGGGCGCGACAGGAATGAACGGAGAGGAAGCAGCTTGAAACGCGGATCCCTTCCGAACAGGCCCACAGCTACCCTTGGGCATGTTGGCAGGGAATTGTGAATGTCCTGAGAATTTGCGATGAATGTTCGGGGAAAAGGGCAACCAGGAAAATCGCCGCTATATTACAGATGATATTGACGATTTGCGCAATCGCGAGAGGTAGAAATTCAGCGCAAATTCGGGTTTTTTCCGGCGGCGATCAGGTCCGCCAGAAGGCGGTATGCACCCGGAACCGCCTCCGGTAACTGGCGGTAGACAGCGAAGGACAGGTAGATCCAGTTGCCCTTGCCGTAGCGGGCATAAAGCAGGCCACCGTGTTGCGGGTCCTGGCCGGGATCGTGCGTCTCGGTGAGCGCCGTGTACTGCGAGGACCAGGAGCCGGCGAAGGAGTGGCCGCGTTCCTCGACCCAGCCGTCGAAATCGGCTGGGGTGATGCGATTGGGCCAGGTGAGCAATGGGCTGTTCGGGTCGACCAGCTGGACGGGATCGGTCTCCTCAACGACTTTTTCCGGATTGCGACCGAGGGCGAGCGGGTAAGGGGCAGGGAAGTCGTAGCTTTGGTACTGAACAATTACCGTGCCGCCGCTGCGGACGTAATCAAGCAGGCGGGGCGTGGCCGCAGCGAGGCCATCCCCGGCCGAGTAGGCGCGAATACCGACGATGATGGCATCGTAGCCGGAGAAGTTCGCCTGGGCCAGCTCCGCGGGAGTGAAGATGTGCGGGTGAACGCCAATCTCCGACAGGTCCTGCGGGACGCTGTCCCCTGTGCCCATGATGTAGCCGATCTTGAGGTCCGGCGGTACCTTAATATCGACGCCGCGGAAGCGGTAGGTGGCCGGCGTGTAGAGGTAATAAGGACGGAGGCCGGGATAGCCAACGGTGGTGAATCCCTCGCTGAACTGGTCGTTACCGACCTGGGCGACGGCGCGGATATCGTAGCTTTGCGTGGTGAGCTGGGCAGGGTGGAGGGTGAAGCCGAAGGTCTGTCGGCTTTCCGACGCGATGTGGAAGGAGATGGAGGCGGGGTCGGAGGTCCAGCCGGCGGGAAGATCGAGGTGAAGCGTGCCGTCTGCATCGGACTGTTGCTGATTGCCGACGGCCAGGCCGAAGTCGATGGTCTGCTGGCCGATGGGGACAACGCCGGCGGAACCGGGGAGATTAACAGAGATCTGCGGGACAACCGCGAGCGGCTGATAGACGCCCCCGATGCCGTGCACGCGATGGACGGTCTGCACGATCTGGCCGAGGCGGATGGGCACGCCCATGAAAGTGAACTCCGCCCATCCGGCCAGCGGATAGGGCGCGAACGGTCGGCCGAGCCAGCGCGGGTCGGTAATGTCGTAGTAAGCCTGCTCGGTATTGGGCCGAGTGAAGTAGGGCCGCGTGAGCTGCGCATTGTGCGGCACGTAGACGCGGAAGATGGCGTCTCCGGCGGTGCTGGCAACCTGGTCGAGCCCGGGCGCGCCAAGCCGAGTAATCTGCCAATGATCGCCGTTGGGATTGTCGAGCCAGACGCGGGCGAGTTGCAGGCCGTCGGGCGATGGTCCGAAGGTTTCCGCGGAACTCACGTGGACGCGGACGTCAATTTCGGACTCCGGCGTGACGGTGGCCGGTGTGTCTTCCGGTGTGAGCGGCGGCATGGGATTTGCGCCGGTCGCGGTGCGCGGCATCACCAGCGCGTTGACCTCAAGGCCGAGGGCCTCAGCCAGGGCCGTGTTGAACTGCGCCAGCTTGATGTTCAGTTCGTGGGCGACATTGGCTTTATCATCCGTGCTCAGCGGGCTCGCGTTCACCGC
>JASIAO010000253.1 GCA_030041955.1 Acidobacteriaceae bacterium
CCAACAGCAGAGATTCCCGGATTCCCACCGCCGCGACGACTACGGCTGGAGATCAGATTCCCCAGCCAAAACCTGTCTTCAAACCAGGCGCAAAAGTGTTACCCATCTGCCCGGTCTAAACTGTTACCTGTCTCCCGGTTCGTACACGCCCCAAAATGATCCGGGCTTCAGCCCCTGTGATGATCCCGGGTGCTCCACCCTCGTCGCCGCTTTTGAGACAGGGTGGGATCCCACCTTCCTCCAAGCCGGTCTCACGTCATTCTGAACAAGAGGGCCGAATTCGCGGCGCGACAGCGGTGCAGCGCAGCAGCACCACGGTAGAAGCCTCGGGCTTCAGCCCGAGGAAATACGCTCGCTCAGAGAAACGGGCCTTCAGGCCCGGGCCACTCCCGCCCAGGGCCTCCCGGATGCCGGCGATATGGGCTAGTCTGGTTCCTCGTCATCGTTGGACGAAGACCCCTTCCCAAAGAGCCTCGCGGCCAGTCGAATCGCTCCCGAGATGATCAGGAAGTCAGCAATCCCGAATGGCATGGAGTAAGTAATCGTCGGCATATGGGTGTCGGGCCATCGAACGATCAGGAAGAGCGGAACACGGCACGCGAGGACGACTGCAATTGTCGCCCAGAACCAGCCATGTTTCCTTAGCTTCCATTGGAGCTTAATAGCGAGGATCACCATCCCAAGGACAATAACTACGGTAAATCCCGGCTCGGGTTTGCCGAGATAAGCAAACAAGAAGAATACCGGCGCGACGGCGGCCAGTATCTTGAGGCCTGTGTAGTCGGTCGGTGGCTTTTCTGTCGGCTCGTCCCGTTGGTCGAAGATGGTCTGGCCCCCCCCTGCTTGTCGGTCGCCGCGATTTTACACGCGCTGCGATCAGCCGGCGAAGGGCGAGTTGTTCGCCCTGAGGGACATTCCGGGAAGTCCCGCCGGGATGCCTTCCTGAGCCGGGACAGGTCGACGCCCCCCCCCGCCCAATTCCCCGAAATCCCCATCCAATCCCCCTCCTGCCCATCCGCTGCAACCCTTTGCCTCCACCCATCATCGGCTAGTACCATAAGTGTGCGACCCGGCCGCAGCGCGGCCGCCCTTTTACTCTCCCAATTCGCAAAGTCCCTGGAGGAACCCGCTTGCCCGCAACCGAACGCTTTCTTTTTACCTCGGAGTCCGTCACCGAAGGCCATCCCGACAAAATCGCCGACCAGGTTTCTGACGCTATTCTCGACGCCTGCCTCGAGCAGGACCCCTACAGCCGCGTCGCCTGCGAGACCCTCACCGCAACCGGCCTCGTTGTCATCGCCGGCGAAATCACCACCAGCGCCTACGTCGATTTTCAGTCGCTGGTCCGCGGCGTCGTCGCCTCCATCGGCTACGACAACGCCACCTACGGCTTCGACTCCAACACCTGCGCTGTGATCTCGTCCATCAACAAGCAGTCCGGCGACATCGCCATGGGTGTGGACACCGGCGGCGCCGGCGACCAGGGCATGATGTTCGGCTACGCCACCAATGAGACGCCTGAGCTGATGCCCACCGCCATCTCGCTCGCTCACAAGCTCACCCGCCGCCTGTCTGAAGTCCGCAAGAACGGCAAGCTTCCCTGGCTGCGCCCCGACGGTAAATCTCAGGTCACCGTGGAATACGACGCGCACCACAAGCCCGTCCGCATCGACGCCGTCGTCATCTCCACCCAGCACGCCGAGACCATCTCCACCGAGGAACTCCGCGCCGACATCCTCAAGCACGTCATTCAGGCTGTGCTCCCGGCCAAACTGCTCGACGAGAACACCAAGTACCATATCAATCCCACCGGCCGCTTCGTTATCGGCGGACCCATGGGCGACACCGGCCTCACCGGCCGCAAAATCATCGTCGACACCTACGGCGGCATGGGCCGTCACGGCGGCGGCGCTTTCTCCGGCAAAGACCCGACGAAGGTCGACCGTTCCGCTGCCTACATGGCGCGCTACATCGCCAAGAACATCGTGGCTGCCGGGCTCGCCGACCGCTGCGAGGTCCAGCTCGCCTACGCCATCGGCGTCGCCGAGCCGGTCAGCGTGCTTGTGGACACCTTCGGCACCAGCAAGCTGCACGAAACCGAGCTGGTCAAATTGGTCCGCAAGAATTTCGAGCTCACCCCGAAGGGCATCATCGAGGGCCTCCAGCTCCGCCGGCCCATCTACCGCAAGACTGCGGCCTACGGACACTTTGGCCGCGTCAATGAGCCGGACTTCACCTGGGAAGCGACCGACAAGGCCGACGCTCTGCGTGAGCAGGCTGGCCTCAAGGCCGAAGCCGTCGCCGCAAACTAATCAAGGGGGCGGATTCCACCCGCATTCGATCCCAACGGGCAGGTCTCCTGACCTGCCCTTTCCATTTCCACGCCGCCGCTCTGCGCAACATCCCTCCTGTCCCTCCGCATCCATCCGAAGTATGCCCGTCAGGACAAAGCCGGAAGACAAGCCCGCGCCTGTTTACTTTCATCTGGAGCCGAAAAAGCACGGCGCGCTGGAAATCACCATCACCCCGGGTCCGCTGCGGGAGAATCCGCCCTACCGCATCCAGGGTGGAAGCCCCCACTTTGACGACCGCGACGCTCTTTGCCCGACAAATTTTCCGGCTACATGGATGTGAGCGACACCGAGATCCGCGCCCACTGGGAGCGCGCCTGGGGCGTCCCGCTCTCCGACCGCGAGGGCATGGACAACCACGTCATGGTCGACGGCAGCCAGGATCGCGCGAGCACCGCTAACAAGGCATAGTCTCCGCTGCCGCGCACACTTGGCCGCCAACGCCTACGCTGCGCCGAGGGACTTCAGAATTGTGCGGAGATTGGTGGAGCTAGTCGGGATCGAACCGACGACCTCATCGTTGCGAACGATGCGCTCTCCCAGCTGAGCTATAGCCCCACAACAAACAGGGAAGGACCTTCCTGATTTTACGGTATTCTCCTGCGGATCGCATCCTCATCGCGCTGGCTCGCCTGCGTCGCCCGCGCCCCCACTGTCTGGCGGATCGATTCGGCCAGCGATGTGCACAAACCCGGCGCCAGCCTGGCCGGAACCTCGCCCTGCGCCAGATCCGGCGACCCGCCGCCGCGCAATCCCAGTTCCGTCAGCGCCTCCCGCAGCAACCGTCCGCAGTCGAAATCCAGATCCATGCTCCGCGCCACGACCACCCGCGTCGGATCCGCCTCTTCCGCACAGAAAATCGCCACCGTCTCCGCCGACGTCGCCGCCGTCCGCGATGCCAGCAGCTTCACATAGTCCCGGTCGCGATCCTTCCACGAACGCATCACCAGCCGCAGTCCGTTTGCGATCGGCACTTCCACCGCCAGCCGCGCTGCGTGGTACGCTGCCAGCTCCTCGCGCAACCGCTGCCGCTCCTTCGCGTTCGTTTTCGCCTCGGAGATCAGGCGCTCCACCGCTGCCGGCAAATCCGCGGCTCCCACGCTCAGCGCCGCCGTTGCCTTGCTCAGGGTCGCGGCATCCGCGCGCGCCGTCTTGACCGCACGCAGTCCGCACACGAACTCCACGCGTACCCCACGGCTCACCTTCTCCACTCCGCGCACCAGCAGTCCGCCGATCTGTCCCGTCGATCGCACGTGGGTGCCCCCGCAGGCGTTGCGATCGCAGTCCGCAATCTCAATCAGCCGGATCTTCCCGTTCCGCTCCGGCAGCTTGCGCAGTTCGCCGCTGGCCAGCATCGCCTCGGCTTCTGCCCGCTCTATCTGCCGCAGCGTTACCGGCCGGTCCTCCGCGATGATTTCGTTCGCCAGCCGCTCCACCCGCTCCAGGCTATGCTGCGCCAGCGGTCCGCACGCCAGATCGATCGTCGAGATGCTCTCTCCAAGGTGGAACGACACCGTCTGCGCCTGCAATTCCCGCAGGAATACCGCCGACAACAAATGCTGTCCCGTGTGCTGCTGCATGTGATCGAAGCGCCGCTCCCAGTCGATCTGCCCCTCGACGTGCGTACCCGCCGCCAGAGGTTTGCGCACCAGATGCCACACCTCGCCGTGCTCGTTTTCCTCCACGCTCTCCACGGCCACATCCAGCTCCGCGCCGCCGCGCGAGGTCGCGCTCAGCACACCGGTGTCGCACGGCTGGCCACCGCTCTCCGGATAAAACGCGGTGCGGTCCAGCGCCACCTGCCACAGCGACTCGCCCTCGCCGCGCGCTACTTCGCGAATGTCGCTGACGGTCGCGGCAAACGTGGTCAGAAAGGAATTTTGGTAATAAAGACGCTCTGACATCGTCAGTTTCTGCCTCTCCGCTGGCGTCCGCAGCATACGCCCCCTGCCAGGCTCTCTGGGAAGGGCGGAGGATGCCCCCGCTATAGTGTAGTTCGGGTCCCTCTTTCCGTCGCGTAACTCCCAGGATTCCCGCGCTTGATAGTCGCCTCCATCTGGATCATCTTCCTCGCCAGCATCCTGCTCATGCTGCTGCGTCCGCGCTCCATCCCGGAATGGGTCTGGATCGCCAGCGGCGCCATCCTCCTGGTCGCCACGCGCCTTGTCCCGGTTTCCAGCGCTCTCCACGCAGTCCGCCAGGGCGTCGATGTCTATCTTTTCCTCGCCGGCATGATGATCCTTGCCGAGCTCGCCCGCGAGGAGGGTGTTTTCGACTGGGTCGCCGAGATCGCCGTCCGCCACGCCCGCGGCTCCTCATCCCGGCTGTTTTTCCTCATCTATCTCTCCGGAACCGTCGTCACCGCGCTGCTCTCCAACGATGCCACGGCCGTCGTGCTCACCCCTGCCGTCCTCGCCGCTGTCCGCCGCGCCCGCGTACACCCCCGGCCGCATCTGCTGGCCTGTGCCCTGGTCGCCAACGCCGCCAGTTTCCTGCTGCCCATCTCCAATCCCGCCAACCTGGTCGTCTTTCAGTCCCATCTTCCGCCGCTCGGCTCCTGGCTGCGCGCGCTGCTGCTTCCCGCGTTGGCTGCCGTTGCCGCAACCTTCCTGTGCCTGCAACTGATCGAGCGCCGCGAGCTGGCGGAACCCGTTGCCTCGGTCCAACAACCCTGCCGCCTGCCTCCTGCTGGCCGGATCGCTCTCCTTGGCATTCTCATCGCCGCGGCTGCGCTGCTCATTTCCTCGGGACTCGGCATTTCTCTCGGCGCTCCCACCTTTGGCGCCGCGCTCCTGGCCATGGTCCTGGTCGCCACCATCGATCGCAGCGCGCCCCGCACTGCTCTGCGTCAGGTTTCCTGGAGCATACTCCCCCTCGTCGCCGGCCTGTTCGTTCTTGTCTCCGCTCTCGATCGTGCCGGGCTGACGCAGATGGCCCGCGCCGCCCTGCAATGGCTCGCACGCACCCCCGACGGAACCGGCAAGTTCGTCAGCGCCTTCTCAGTCGCTCTGCTCTCCAACGGCATGAACAATCTCCCCGTCGGTCTCGCCGCCGGCTCCGCGCTTCACCAGGTCGCGCATTCGGCTGTCATCGCCCACGCCGTCCTCATCGGAGTCGATCTCGGGCCCAACCTCTCTGTCACGGGCTCCCTCGCTACCATCCTCTGGCTCATCGCCCTGCGCCGTGAGGACGAAGAGATCACCGCCTGGCAGTTTCTCAAGGTCGGCTTCATCGTCATGCCTGTCTCGCTCGTCCTGGCCCTGCTTGCTCTGCGCTGAGCGCGTCGGGCAGGTCGCTAACAGCCGCATTTATAATCACCGCTGCGAACTATGGAGAATTCCAACCCTATCCTCGACGGCCGCCAGGTGCTCGAAATCGGCGACATCATGGCCATCCTGCCCCATCGCTATCCGTTTCTGCTCATCGATCGTATCGTCGAGGTCGAGCGGAAGAAGCGCATCGTCGCCATCAAGAACGTCACCATCAACGAGGCGTTTTTCCAGGGACATTTCCCTGATTACCCCATCATGCCCGGCGCCCTGGTGGTCGAATCCATCGCCCAGGCAGGCGGCACGCTGCTCCTGCCCGAAGTCCCGGACCGTCACAACAAGCTCATGGTCTTCACCGGCATCGAGCGCGCCAAGTTTCGCCGTCCCGTCGTTCCCGGCGATCAGCTCCGTATTGAGATTAATGTGCTCAACTGGCGCTCGCGCGCCGTCAGGATGGAAGGCCGCGTCACCGTGGACGGCCAGCTCGCCTGCGAAGCCATCGTTATGTGCCAGCTGGTCCCCCGACAACGCGAAGCTACCGGCCCCGGCGCTGCCCCGGAAATGGTGACCCAGGAGTGAGCATCCATCCCACCTCCGTAGTCGCTCCCACCGCTGTCGTTCCCGAATCCTGCTCCGTTGGCCCCTGGTGCACCATCGGCCCGAACGTGATCCTCGGCGATGACTGCGAGCTTGTCTCCCACGTCGTGCTCGACGGCCACCTGACGGCCGGCACCCGGAATCGTTTCTATTCTTTTGCCTGCGTCGGCGTCGCTCCTCAGGATCTGAAATACCGCGGCGAGCCCACCGGCGCCGTTCTCGGGGACGACAACACCATCCGCGAGTGCGTCACCATCTCCCGCGGCACCGCCGGAGGAGGAGGCACCACGCGCGTCGGCAGCGGCTGCCTCATCATGGCGTACACCCACATTGGTCACGACAGCATCATAGGCGACCACTGCCTCCTCGCCAACGGCGCCACTCTCGCCGGCCACGTCACCGTCGAGGACTACGCCACCGTCGGAGCGCTCTGTCCCGTCCACCAATTCTGCCGCATCGGCCGCCACGCCTACATCGGCGGAGGCACCACCATCACCCAGGATGTGCTCCCGTTCTCCCTGACCTCCGCCAAACGGGAGGTCCACGCCTACAGCATCAATAAAGTGGGGTTGGAGCGCCGCGGGTTTGACCGGGAGCGCATCCGTGCCATCCACCACGCCTACCGGCTGCTTCTGTCCTCCAGGATGAACATCGCCCAGGCCATCGAGGCTCTGCGTGCCGAAGGCATCCAGACGGAAGACGTCCAGTACCTCGTCGACTTCATCGGCCAATCCGACCGCGGAATCATCCGCTGACGCCCAGCCCGATTCACGACCGGTTCATTCGTATTTGTGGAAAAGAAAAAAGGTTGCTTGGGAGTATCCCGGCATTCACAGGCTGACTCCCCGCTGTGGATTCCGCCTAAATAGCAGATTTTTTTGAAGGATAGCCGGGAATTAGCTGTTTCCCCGCTGTGAACCGGGGATGAACGAAAAAGTTACCGCCTGGCGACGGCACTTCTTCCACAGGAATTTCCACAGATTCCCGCGCGGGGGGTGGGAATTTGAGCGGCGGTCCTGAACGAACCGCCGCCCTGTTTTCTTTCAGCCCAGTCGAGCTCTTAGTGGGTGGGCGTTCTGGAGCCCGGCGCCGCCGCATGCGGCGTCGGAGCCGACGGCACCGCGGCAGGCGCCGGAATGCCCGACTTCACGTTGTACGCTTCCACCACGGCGGACGTAATGTCCGCCCCGGGCGTCAGCCAAAGCACGCCGCTGTTCTGCTGGCTCGCGTCCAGCACCAGGTTGAAACCGTGCTGCTGCGCATACGTCGACATCTCATCGAACACTTTCTGGCCCACCTGCTGGAAGGTCTCCTGCCCATCCGACTGCTCGTCATTCCGCAGATCCTCGGCGCTGCGCTGCAGGTTCTTCGTCTTGTCGTCGATATCGTGCAGCTTGGTCTGCCGCTGTGCGTCGGTCAGGGTGGCCCCGGCATCCTGCAGTTGCTTCTTTTCGGCTTCGATTTGTTCGTTCAGCTGCTGCAAGGTCTGCTCGCGCGGCTCATACTTCTTCCGCAGATCGGCCAGATCGCGCTGGAACTCATTCGTTTGTCCCACTGCCTGCTGAAAATTGATGACGGCGATTTTAGTGGCGCCAGTGATCGCAACGGGCGCGGCTGGGGCTGCATCCGGTTTCGCCGGCGCGGCCGGCGCAGCCTGGGCTACGGCTCCTGCGCCCAGTCCGGACGCGAGCACGCATACGAGAGACAACATACGCTTCATGGATTTCACAAACTCCTTCGGTTTCCTTGGTGGGCCTGGCCCAATTTCGCTCTCTGAATCCCGCTCTCCGATAGATATCCGGAGCGGGCTCCAGGCATCGATTTTCCGCCCGGAATACAGAGATGCGGACAGAGAGAAATTCTCAGGAACTTGGGCAAATTATAGGGCCGCGCACAGGCGTCGTCAAACGAATCCTCTGCGCCTCCCCGGTACTTCCGAGCGCCCCTGCCCGCGCGTTGCGAGCATGATTGCCGGTTGCCTCAGAACGTCGTGCTCACCGTCAGCCGGAACGTTTTGCTCGGCTCGCGCAGCACATATAGCCCGTTATAAAGCTGCACCGCCTGCGCATACGAGTAGTCGCCCACTCCGCCTGCCGGGAACATGCTCCGTGTGATCAGGTTCGGGCGGCTGAAGGTGTCGTAGAGCTTCAGCGGGTTCACAGCGTAATAGATCCGGAACGGCGCATTGATGATCGGCATCATCACGTCCAGCTCGCCGCCTGCCGAGTCGCGCGGCACATAATTCGTGCCCGGAATCGGTTCGATGATCGGATTGAATCTCACCTGCTGCCCGCCCTGGCACGTTCCGTTCACATAGTTCGGGCATCCGTAGAGCGGCGAGTCCAGGCTGTCGATCCCTTCCGGGCTCTGGCGCAGCTGGCCTTTGTCGATGGCCATGTCCATGCCGAAGTCATTGAAGAAGTTGAACGCCACCGTTCGCGCGTAGATCGGGATCATGTACTGCATGTTCCACGTAAAGTTCGTGTCGCCGCCCGTGGTCGCGATGCCGTACACCGGCAGCGGTACCTGCACTGCGCCCAGCTTCGGATTCGTCGGATCTCTCGGCACGGTCGATCCATCCGGGTTGGTCAGGTTGAACAGCACCCGCGTCGGCACGAACCCGTACGGTCCCACCGAGCGGATATCGAACCCGCGCAGATCGTTCTCGCCGCCCGCGATCGGCCGGTCGAACGGCGGCGCTACGTCCCCGCTAAAGCCCGCGATATAGATCGCCTGCAGGCGCACCCCCAGCGTGTTCCGCCCCGACTTGTTGAACCACAGCCCCTTCATGGGTGTGTAGCGCTTGTACTCCACCACCGGACGCACGTAGCGCACGCTGCCCCACAGCCCCGCCAGCTGCACCGACGCCGCCAGCGACTGGCCGGTGTGCGGCAGATAGTTGCTGTCCACGTTGCTGGAGTTGTAGCTGAACAGCGCTGAGCTGGTGATGATCCCTTCCAGCGCGTTCTGCCCCTGAATACCGCTGCGGAACGCCAGCGTCTCGAACAGGTTCGTCGATGCCGCGTTGAATGCGCGCACCGAAGAGCTGTCCCACGAATACGTCGCTCCCACGCGCGAGAATCCGAACAGGTTGAAGCGCTTTACCGGATATGCAGCCGACAGCGTAAAGCCCTTCCGGCCCTGGTTGTAATTCTGCAGAAGGGAACTCGTCGCCGCTGTCAGGTTGGACGACCCGGAGAGAGAGTAATTCTTGGACGCGTTGTAATCCGTCTTGCTGTCGAAGACCTGGAAACCCACGTTCAGCGGCTTGTTCCTCAGGTACGGCTCGTTAAATGCGAACAGCAGATTGCGCGCCAGGCTGCCCGCGTTGGCCTGCACGCTCAGCGTCTCGCCCAGCCCCAGGAAGTTATTCGTCTGATAGTTCAGTCCCAGGAACGCTCCCGAGTAGCCGCTCACGCCGCCGTTCAGGCCGATCGAGTTCTTGCCCTTTTCCTGCACCTTCAGCAGCAGATCCACCGTGCCTTCTTCGGTGTTCTGGTGTGTCTCCGTATCCTGGTCCACCTTCAGCTCGTTGAAGTACTGGAGCTGATTCAGGCGCAGCAGGCTCAGCTCCCACAGGTGGCTGTTGTACACCTGGCCTTCCTGCAGCAGCAGTTCGCGCCGGATCACGAAATCGCGCGTGACCGTATTGCCCTGGAACTCGATCCTCGCCACTGTGAACTGCTTGCCCTCGTCGATGTCGACGTTCCACGTCACCGTGTGCTTCGTGTCGTCGAACGTCGGCTGCGGCACCGCCGTGAAATTGATGTAACCCAGCTGCCCGTACGCCTTGTGCAGGTTATCCAGCCCCTTGTGGAAGGCCGTCATGTTGAACCAGTCGCCGTCTTTCATATTGAAGATGGCGCGCAGAGCCCTGGTATTCGATACCGCTTTGTTCCCGGTAAAGGTGATCCCGGCCAGCCGGTAGCGCTCACCTTCCTCGATGTTCATGTGAATGTCGATGCGCTTGCCCTTGCGCGGACGGAATGTGAACAGCGACAGCCCCGATTCGTTGCGCAGGTGCGTGATAGGTTCACCCACCGGACCGCCGCGCAGGTACCCATGATCCAGATACGCCTGCCGCACCCGTTCGGAATCTTCCTCCAGCTTGCTGGCGTCGTAGGTGCGCGCGAACAGGTTTTCCAGGAAGATCGAGTGCGGAATCCCGATCGGACGCAGGTTGTACATCGATTCGCGCAGCACCCGCGAGCTCAGATGACGATTCCCGCTGAAGGTGATCTTCCCCACCTTCACCGTCGGGCCTTCCTTAATGATGAAATCCAGCTCCACCGACGCCGGCGGAATATCCTTCACTTCCGTCCGCACCGTCGCGAACTGGTGGCCGTGCTCGGCCAGCATCTCCTTGATCACCGTCACCGCGTGCGCGATGCGCGCCGGATCGTACTGGCTCTCCGGAGAAAGTCCCACCTTCTCCTTCTTGAACCGCTCCATGATGTCCGACTCGGTGATCGAGTTATTGCCCTTGTAGTGGATCTCCCGGATCGTCGGCTTCTCGCGCACATACACGTCCAGGATCACGCCCTGCGGCGTGTCTTCCTTTTCGATCCGAACATCTTCGAAGTATCCGGTGTTCCATAGCGAGTTGAAGTCGCGTTCCACCGTCAGCGGGTCGTACGGCTCGCCGATGTGGCTGAACATGCGCGCCTTTACCGCTTCCTGTGGGATGCGCCGCGTGCCGATCACGCGGATGCCGACAATCGTCTGCGGCTCGGCCGCCGTCGCGGATGTCCCCGCTGCCGGTGTCTCCTGCGCATGCAGCAGCGCGGCCCCCGGCAAGGGCGTAAGAACGAGAGCCAACACCAGGGAGCGCCCTAAAACTCGGCGCAAATTCCTGCGTGCTACCTGCGGGGAGCCTGCGCTCCAGGAGTTCACGGGAAAAATAGGCACACCCTCACTGCTAAAATCGGGCCAATCTTTGGGAAAAGGCGATTATATCAGCGCGATTCACACTCGCGCCCCGCGCTTGCCGCGCTTCGCCGCTCGTTCTCTCTGCGTCCGGCGTGCCCAATTGCCACGCCCGCTTCAATGACGTTCTCCCTCAGATTCAGCTTCTCGAGGTTTGCTCTGAGTTTATCGGATTCAGCAACCGTTCGCTGTGGATGATGCCGCTCTGCGAACTTCCACCAGCACCGAGTAGAAGGTGGGCCCGCCTCCGAAATCGCACAGCCGCTGCGGCGTCAGCAGATTTACGTTGTGTCCGCCCGCCGAAAGCTTGTTCCAGCTCAGCCGCGCAGCCACCACACCCGAGGGCAGCGCCTTCCCATTCGCATGTACCAGCGCGCGCATCCTCAGCATCCCACGGTCATTGAAGACGTCCACTTCATCCCCATCCGTGATGCCGCGCGCCTCCGCATCTTCGCGGTGCATCTCCAGCACCCCGGCCCGCGCCCTCTCCATTTCCTGGTGTCCAGGCAGATTCGCGAACGTCGAGTTCATGTAGTTGTCCGCTTTGCGCCCCAGAAACTCCAGCGGATACCGCTCGTGCTCCTCGCTGTGCCGCGACTCCACCGCCGGCCGGAACGCCGGCAGCGGATCCACTCCCTGCGCCTCCAGCGCCTCCGAATAGAACTCGATTTTTCCGCTCGGCGTCGGAAATGGTCCCTCCGCAAATGGCTGAAACGCGCCTTCGCGGTCTTCTTCGAATTTCAGCCGCTGCATGCCGCCGTTCTCCCGCAGCGTCTCCGCCGTGATTCCCTTTAGCCACGGATTCTCCGGATTCCCATTTCCCAGCGCCTGTTCGATCAAATCGTCCACCGAATCGTTGAAGCACGCTTCCGGGAATCCCATCCGCTGCGCCAGTTGCGAGAACAGCCACACATTCGACCGCGCCTCGCCCAGCGGTTCTATCGCCTGCTCCGACAATTGCACGTAATAGTGCCCGTACGCGCCCTGGATATCCGTGTGCTCCAGGAACGTCGTTGCCGGCAGCAGAATGTCCGCGTAATCCGCAGTGTCGGTGAAGAACTGTTCGTGCACCACGGTAAACAGATCCTCGCGCCTCAGCCCACGCAGCACCGCGCCCTGATTCGGGGCTCCCGCCGCCGGATTCGAGTTGTACACGAACAGCGCATGCACCGCCGGATCGCGCATCTCCGTCAGCGCCTCGCCCAGCAGCGACATATTCACTTCGCGCGCCTCGCGTCCCAGCGGGCTCGCCTGCATCAGGTCGGGCCGTTCCAGCGCCGCGCTGTCGAAACGGAATGATCCGCTCGTCGAAAGCTGCAACCCTCCGCCCAGATGCTTCCACGCGCCGGTCAGCGCCGGCAGCATCGCAATCGCCCGCACCGCCGCGCCGCCGTTGTCGCTCCGCTGTACTCCGTAATTCAGGCGGATCGCCGTGCGCTGCGTGGTCCCATACTGTCGCGCGAGCCGCTCGATGTCTGCTGCCGGAATCCCGGTCAGCGCGGCGACCCGCTCCGGCGGATACTCCGCGATCCGCTCCAACAGTTGCTCGAACCCGTGCGTCCACCGCTCCACATACTCGCGGTCGTACAGCCCATCCCTCACCAGGATGTGCATCATCCCCAGCGCCAGCGCCGAATCCGTTCCCGGACGGATGGCGATATGCCAGTCCGCCGCCCGCGCCGTCCGCGTCGGATACGGATCGATCACGACCAGCTTTGCCCCATTGCGCCGCGCCTCTTCGACAAACGGCCACAGATGGATATTGTTCCCGTGAATGTTCGCCGCCCACGCGATGATCAGCTTTGCGTGCCGGAACGCCTCCGTGTCCGTGCCCAGCTTGCGTCCGTACACCGATAGCAGCGCGTCCCCGCCCGTCGTCGCGCAGATCGTGCGGTCCAGTTGCGACGCTCCCAGCCGGTGAAAGAACCGCCGGTCCATCGACCCGTAGCCCAGCACGCCGATCGTCCCCGCGTACGAATACGGCAGAATGGACTCCGGCCCATATTTTTCTGAGATTTCTGCGAGACGCTTCGCGATCGTCTTCAGCGCCTCATCCCAGCTGATCCGCTCGAAGGCGTCCGCCTCGCGCCCCTGCTCCAGCGGACCCTTCGCCACGCCCTCGCGCCGCCGCATTGGATAGAGCAACCGGTCCGGCGCATACACCCGGTCCAGATATTTCGCTACCTTGCCGCACAGAAAACCGCGCGTCACCGGATGCTTCGGATCGCCCTGGACTTTGGTCGCACGCCCGCTCTCGTCAATCGTCACCAGCACCCCGCACGAGTCGGGGCAGTCATGCGAGCAGACAGCATGAACGGTTCTGGACATAGCTCATTGTAGTGCCGCTGGTCGGCATTCAGCCGGGTGCCCCACCTTGGTCGCGCTAGCGGCAGGGCCGGTTAACGCTCCCAAAACCTGGTCTTGCATCAGTGCAAGTCTTCACAGCCCGCGAAAATCGGGACTCTTTGAAAGGGCACAGCTTTAGCTGTGCCATAAGTGCCGCGGAAGGAGGGCGGCTTTAGCCGCTGAGGGGTGATTTTGGCATGAATATGCCTGCCGAAATGAGCGGGGGAATGACAGGCCTTCAGCGGGGCGGGTAGTTTCCTGGCTCGTCATCATCTCCGTACCACGTCCGCACGAAGATCCAAAGAACCGCAACGGCAAGCAGGATGCCAGCGGCAACTTCAAGGATGAGAGTCATAGTGCCGGAATTATACGGCTGCACGTAGAGGGATACCCCACTCCGCGCATGCCCTCTGAATGTCGGCTTCTCCGAAGTATCCCCACTCATCCGCGCCATTCATTTTCATCAGCCTCTGCATCGGTCGGCGCAGGTCGCTGAAGACTTGGTTTCCCTGCTTTCTGCGGATCAGCCGGTGCGCGTGTAGGTTCTCATAGCCGATCAGGTCAGCGGCCTCAAACGGGCGAATGTATCGGGGCGCGTCGCTCAGGTATGCGTCTTTCTTTTTCAGGAAGATTGGATCTACTGCGCCATCGGGGTAAGCGATGTCCCAGTGCTTCCGCAGGTCATTTTGATCCTGGTCGCCTCTCTCGTAAATCCAAATTAAATCTCTTTTATCGATGCCCTGAGTTTTCGCCCAACGAGTTACGCGAGAGGCACAACCCATGCAGCCCATTGTGTAAGGCCGCATAGATTCGCTCAGGCGGTAGGTGCAGTCCGCCCGATTGTACCCGCCAATATAAACCGCCACGGCCGCGCTGTAATCGATACATTCTTCAATTATCCAGAGAAGCGCATTGAGCAGTCTGCGCCGCCTCGGTTCGTCCCACCTGAAAGTTTCGTATTCGCCCCTGAAATGAGCGAAGTCTCTCATGTGGAGCGCGGAGATATTGTGCGCCGCGAGAGTATCATTCCATCGCTTCTCGAATTCGAACCATCTGCTCGGGGTGCTCACCAGCGTGGCTGGTGACAGGACAAGTTCGGAGAGGCTGCCTCCAGCGTCCGAGTAGCAGGTCATGACAGCCATAGGCCCTCGCTAATGCGCGGTCCGCAAACCATCGGTCTGCCTCTCCGGAGCTGCTCCGCCCGCCGCCGGGGCCAGCGGCAGCGTGAACAGGAACGTGGACCCCAGGCCCAGTTCGCTTTCCGCCCGGATTGTCCCTCCGTGCGCCAGCACGATGTGCTTGACGATCGCCAGTCCCAGCCCCGTTCCACCAGACTCCCGCGACCGCGCCTTGTCTACCCGATAAAACCGCTCGAAGATCCGCCCCAGGTGCTCGCTCGGGATCCCCTGCCCGAAGTCCTGCACGAAAAACTCCACCGCTTCCTCGATCGCGTGCGCTCCCACCATTACGCGTCCGCCGGCTCCGCCGTACTTCACCGCGTTTTCGATCAGGTTCCCGAAAACCTGCGTCATCGCATCCACGTCGGCCAGCACCATCGCATCCGTCGTGGCGCCCGCTTCCAGCGCCACATTCGACTCCACCACCAGCCCCGCCAGCGATTCGATCGCGTCTTCCACCAGCGCCGATGCCCGCACCGGCTGCACCTTCAGCTTGTGCTCGCCGGATTCCACCTGCGCCAGGGCCAGCAGGTCCTCGGTCAGCCGGTTTACGCGTCGCGCGTTCTTCAAAATGATCGCCATGAATTCCCGCGCGTGCGGCGAGAGGTCCCTCTCGTCCTCCAGCAGCGTTTCCACGTAGCCTGAAATCGACGTCAGCGGCGTGCGCAGCTCGTGCGAGACGTTGGCGATGAAGTCCCGCCGCGTCTTTTCCGCGCGTTCGATCTCCGTCACGTCGTGCAGCACCGCAACCGCCCCGCCATCCGGCGTCGGCGCCGCGCTCACCTCATACGCGCGCCCGGGAACCATCCCGTTCGCCTTGCCGCTTTGGATCCGCCTTTCCCGCAGCGCCGTCTCCACGCACTTGAGCACCTCCGGATCGCGCACGCTCATCACCAGCGCCCGCCCCGCCCGCGCCGCGCCCGGCGCAATCCGCTGCATCACCGCGTTCGACCAACTCACCTG
>JASIAO010000027.1 GCA_030041955.1 Acidobacteriaceae bacterium
GCTGGCTCTGCTCGTCTGCTTCACCGTCTCGTGGGCCAACAATTCCCGTCTGGAACACTCCGTCGTGAGCGCCGCGAATGCTCTGCCCGCCACAGCAGTGCCATCCACCATGCTTGCCTCCACGCCGGACCTCGCCGCGCTCGACCAGCTCCGCGCCGCCATCGTGCAGCTTGAGGGTTATCAGCAGAACGGCGCGCCCATGCTCTACCGTTTCGGCCTCTATCACGGCAACAGCGTCCTCGCTGCCGCCCGCCGCATTTACTTCGACCGCTTCAACCAGCTCATGCTGGCCAGCACCCAGGCCGACCTGGTCGCTTTCCTGAATTCCCTGCCGCCCACGCCTCCGCAGGGCGCGGATTACGCTGCCGCCTACGATCCGCTCAAGGCTTACCTCATCACCACGTCCAATCCTGACAAGAGCACTCCCGAATTCCTGGTCCCCGTGCTCATGCAGTACTGGCAAAACGGCCGCGCTCTCGAGACAGAACAGCAGAAGGATCTCGCCTCCCGGCAGTTCGATTTCTACGCAACCGAACTCACGCATGGGAATCCCTACTCCAGCGCGCCGGACACCGGCGCGGTCTCCAAAGCGCGCACCTATCTCATTGGCTTTGGAGGCTTCGAGCGCATTTACCAGCAGATGCTCACCGCTGCCGGCAAAGCATCGCCCGCAATCGATTTCAACCGACTCTATCCCGGCTCCTCAGTCACGGTGGTTGACTCGCATATCGTTCCCGGCGCCTTCACTCGCTCCGGCTTCGCGTTCATGCAGGACGCCATCCAGCATCCGGACCGCTATTTCAGTGGAGAAGTCTGGGTCCTCGGCAATCAGGCGCCCCCCTCGCTCGATCGCGCCACTCTCACGCAGCAGCTCACGACCACCTACACCACCGATTTCGAAAATGAGTGGCGCAATTTCCTGCGCTCGGCATCGGTCGTCAAATATCGCAGCCTCCAGGACGCTGCCTCCAGGCTCCAGCTCATCTCCAATCCCAACTCCCCACTCCTCGCGCTTCTCTTCACCGCATCCCACAACACCGCCGTGGCCAATCCCGATATCGCCAGGGAATTCCAGCCCGCCCAGGTGGTCGTCTCGCCCGACAGCGCCGACAAATTCGTCGGCCCCGGCAATACCAGCTACGTCAACGGTCTTCTCGGCCTGCAGGCTGCCGTCGCCCAGGTTGCGCAGAACCCCTCCGCCGCCGCCAATCCCGACGCGGTCACACCCATCCTGACCGCCTCAGCTTCAGCCCACACTTCCGCCAGCCAAACCGCGCAGGCCTTCAATCTCGATCCTCAGGCCCACGTGGATCAAACCGTTCTGGCCCTGCTCCAGGCGCCCATCACTTCCGTCGATGAAGTGGTCGCTGGCCGCGGACCTCAGCAGGCCAACGCCGCCGGCGCCGCCTTCTGCTCCGCATTTTCTCCGCTGATGGCCACGTTCCCCTTCTCGTCCGGCGCCTCTGTCGAGGCCAGCCCCGCTCAGGTAGCCGCTGTGCTGCAGCCCGCCTCCGGCTCGCTGTGGCAGCTCTACGATTCCACCCTGAAAACCCTCCTCATCCGCCAGGGCTCCACCTGGGCTCCCGCTCCGAACGCGCCGATGCACGTGAACCCGGAGTTCGTCCGCTTCTTCAATCGCGCCGCCGATCTCTCGGCGGCCCTCTATCCCGCTGCGGGCTCGCCGGGCCTGAACTTCACCACGCACATTCTGCCCTCCAAAGGCATTAAGAGTGTGACTGTCGCGATTGATGCCCAGCGGCTCACCGGCTCGGACGTTTCGAAGCAGTTCACCTGGTCCCTGGGAACCGGCCAGCAGGCCGATCTCATCGCCGATTACGGCTCGGGCACTCTGCCTCTGCTCCAGTTCAGCGGCCCCTGGGCCGTCTTTCATCTCATGGACAAGGGCCGCCTCGATGCATCCGGCATTCCCGCCCGGCTGGCCTATCCTCTCGAGATTTCGAACACGCCCATCGTCGTCAACGGCGTCCCTCTGGTCGTGGATCTCGAGCTCTCCGGCCCCGGCGCACCCCTGCTGGTCCCCGGGGGCCTCAGCGGCATGCGCTGCGTCTCCACCATCGCTCATTGAGGCAAGAACCGGGCCTCCGAAACCTCCGGCAGCCGGATCGCAAAGGGGACGATCGAGGATCGCCAGGGTCGTGACGCGCCCTGAGATATCTACCAATCGGTTACTGTAGTTACCTAATGAGATATCTATTAAGTCATTAACATATCCAACTTTCAGTAACCACTTATGAACCAACACAGAATCCGCTTGACCTTTTGTTTTTGCCGCCCTAGAATGGCTCTGCTTTTGCTCCCCAATGACTGTATTGTTCTACCGGGGCTTCGCTCGTTGTGGCAACCGGATGGCGGACTTGTCTGGCCGCGGCGTGGTCCTGACGTCCAAGCGTTTTTCTTGCCGGACTGGCGTAGTTTCCAGCTCGATATTGCGCCCAGTCCGAGGGCGCTGCTTTGGTCAACCTTAGTTTTCTTCGGTTTTTTCCCGCGCCCATTCTCATGTTCCGGCGCGAATCGGGGAACTTTGCAACTAACTGACGGAAATACCTGTTTGGATATGTCGGGTCAGGGAAATCCTGAGTGGAGCGGATCGATATCTCAACGTCTCCCCGCCTTCCTTTGCCGGATCAGTGAATCCGTAACTGTCGGGATTCGTTGAGCAGTTTTTTCCTGCCCCTTGCCAATACACAATCCGACCGCTCTGCTGCTTTTGCCCTGGAGTGTCCGATGCGCACCGATCGATCGCCCCTTCTTCGTTGTGTCCGTCCCGTCCACCGTGCCTCCTTCTTTCCCCTGTTCGCTTCCGGCGCGAGGCCTCTGACCTTCCTTTCCGCGATCTGCATAACCATGCTGCTGCTGACCGCGGGAGCGCAGGCGGCAACGTATACGGTCAGCAACACCAAAGACAGTGGCGCCGGATCCCTGCGCGCAGCCATCACCTCAGTCAATGGCGACACCAGCGCCGACACCATCGCCTTTCAGTCCGGGCTCACCGGGA
Organism: Acidobacteriaceae bacterium; assembly: GCA_030041955.1. Taxonomy (GTDB): domain Bacteria; phylum Acidobacteriota; class Terriglobia; order Terriglobales; family Acidobacteriaceae; genus Palsa-343. Next base: position 3,017 of record JASIAO010000027.1, read on the forward strand.
CCATTACTCTGCAGAGCGCATTACCCGAGATCACGAATGGCGTCACTATCACCGGCCCGGGAGTAGCCAGTATCACCATTTCCGGCGCCACCACCCTGCCCATCTTTTCGATCGCCAGCGGCGTCACGGTGACGATTTCCGGGCTCACTCTATCCGGCGGCGCGGCCGGCTCGGGAGATGGGGTCGCCATCAACAGCTCCGGAACCCTTGTGGTAGTCAGCTGCGCGATCGTCGACAATTCCGCTGCCAGTGGTGGTGGTATCTACGTGGCAGACGGAACTTTGACTGTGCTTGACAGCACGTTCTCCGCCAATTCCGCCACCGGCGGTGGAAACGGCGGCGCCATTGCCGTAGCCGGCGGCACCGCCACGGTGACCAACAGCACACTCGCCGGCAATACGGCCTCCGGCGGCATGGGCGGCGCCATTTACAACAACGCCACGCTTTCCATTACCAACAGCACGATCTCCGCAAACTCTGCGGGCAGCGGCTCAGGCGGAGGCGTCTACAGCGGTGCGACTCTGACCCTGGCCAATACCATTCTGTCGGGAAATACGGCCACGACCAGTGCGGACCTGGATGGCACCGATACGAACAGCGGCGGCAATCAGATCGGCGTGAGCGCCAGTTCCATCGATCTGGCCGCGCTGGGAAGCTACGGCGGTACCCTGCAGACCATGCTGCCTCTTCCCGGCAGCAGCTCGACCGTGCTCGGGAGCACCGCCATCTG
>JASIAO010000254.1 GCA_030041955.1 Acidobacteriaceae bacterium
GCCGCGATCCGCAGCTTGAAAAGGGAGTGCAGACGATTCTCGATGAGTTGAAGGCACACCCCCTGCCCAAACCGACGGTTCCGCCGTTTCCCGACTATCCAACTGCGCCTTGAATTGGTTTCAGAAGATTCCCAGGAAAGCGAATCGAGAGATTCCACATGTCGGAATCGCAGACGCCGCAAGACTTTGGAGTTAGACGCAGCGTTGATGAGTGATTCGGCGATGATGCACTTTTATCGAAAAGTGAGCGGCGGAATCCCCAAAGAGAGGTCCGCCGCTGCTGTTAACTTCTGTCTTCGTTTCAGTCGCCGGCGACCAGTACGCCCTCCTGTTCTTCGACAGCCACTTTCCGCTCCTTTTTCTCATAGGAATGGCCTGTGAGAAGCCCGATCACGAAGATGCCGAGGATGGCGGCGCCGGCGGCGAAGAGCACGTCACCCGGTACCCGCATCCAGCGTAGGGTCTGCATGCCCGGCGTCTGCAGGAACTCCGCAGAGCGCGCATACCAGGTGCCCTGCTGGATGGACGCCATGGCCTGCAGGATGCCAATGGGGAACATGCTGAGCACCACCATGAAGACCAGTCCCAGATTGACGAGCCAGAAGGCCAGCTGCAGCGGGCGCTCTTTCCACTGCACTCCAGGACGGAGGGCCCGCAGGCAGAAGAGCGTGAGCCCGAGGCCAAGCATGCCGTAGACGCCGAAGAGCGCGGTGTGTCCATGCACGGGGGTGAGATTGAGCCCCTGCATGTAGTAGAGCGCGACCGGCGGGTTGATCAGGAAGCCGAAGAGGCCAGCACCCACCATGTTCCAGAAGGCGACGGCGACAAAGAAGTAGATGGGCCATTTGTAATTGGCTACCCATGGAGCTTTGCTGTTGCCGCGCGCCAGGCGGATGTTTTCCCAGGCTTCGTAGCCCACCAGCGTCAGCGGCACCACTTCGAGCGCACTGAAAACCGCTCCCAGCGCGATAACTGCCGGTGAAGATCCAGCAAAGTACAGATGGTGGAATGTCCCGATGATCCCGCCGGACAGGAAGATGGTCGTCGAGAAGAGAACCGCGCGCGTCGCGGAGCGGATCTCCAGCAGGTTGAGCCGGGTGAAGAGGAAGGCAATCACCACGGTTGCAAATACTTCAAAGAAGCCTTCGACCCACAGGTGAACGACCCACCAGCGCCAGTATTCCGCCGTGACCAGGTTGCTGCGCTGGCCGTACATCAGGCCGGCAGCATAGAAGAGCGGAATCGCGACGCTGGAGATAAGGAAGAGGATCATCAGCGGCCGGCTCTCGCTACGGTGTACCAGCGCCGGTTTGAGTGCTCGGACCATGAGGAAGAGCCACAGAACGAGGCCAACAAAGAGCAGGATCTGCCACAACCGGCCAAGGTCAACATACGTGTAACCCTGATCGCCGAGCCAGAACCACAGGTTGCCGAGTTTCTGCTCGATGCCCATCCATTCGCCGGCCATCGAGCCGCCTACCACGAGCACCAGCGCTGCGAAGAGGACGTTCACGCCGAAGCGCTGACCTTTGGGCTCATTGCCGCTGACGGCAGGGCCGACGTAGAGGCCGGTCGCGAGCCACGATGTGGCGATCCAGAAGATCGCCAACTGAATGTGCCAGGTGCGCGTGACGGCGTACGGCAGAATCTTGTCGAGCGGAATGCCGTAGAAACCTGCGCCCTCGACGCCGTAATGCGCGGTGAGACCGCCCATTGCGATTTGTACGCCCCACAGCAAAACGACCACCAGAAAGTACTTCATCGTGGCGCGCTGGCTGGGTGTGGCGATGATGCTGAGGAAGGGATCCCTGGCAGGAAAAGCCGGATGAAAATCACTTTTCTCCTGCGAGGCGTACCACCATACCAGCCCGCCGATCCCGCCCAGCAGAAAGACGAAGCTAAGAATGCTCCACAGGATCGCGGTTGGTGCCACCTGATTGCCAACCAGCGGCTCATGCGGCCAGTTATTGGTGTAGGTGATGCTGTTGCCCGGTCGCTCCGTGTGCGCGGCCCACGAGGTCCACCAGAAGAAAGCGGCCATCTGCTGCTGCTTCACCGGATCGGTGAGCGCGCCGGCGGGGATGGCGTACGCCTTGCGTCCCGCGCTGAAGACATCGGCATAGTACGCGGTGAGCTGATGAAACGCGGCGGCGACATCGTCACTGACGATCACGCGGTTAGTCGCAGGATCGAACGTGTTGTGCCGCATTTCACGAACCAGGCGCGCTTTAAGAGCGGCCTGCTGATCGAGGCTGAGAGCGGCGAAGTTTGCCGCTCCGTCGCGCTGCGCCCAGCGGTCGAGGAGGATGAGCGATTCGCGGTGTAGCCAGTCAGCGGTCCAGTCCGGCGCGACGTATGCGCCATGGCCCCAAACGGTGCCGATTTCCATGCCGCCGAGGGACTGCCAGACCCCCTGACCGTCGGTGATGGAAGAGCCGGTGAACAGCAGTTGGCCGTCGGTAGTGTAGACGTTGGGCAGAGGCGGAGCCTGGCTGATCATTTTCCGCCCCACGCCTCCGAGGATGGCAAACGATCCGATCATGACGATGGCCAGAGCCACCCAATAGCGCTTATAAGACATATCTTCTCCTCGCGAATGAATGCGGCGGTGCTGCGATCTCCTTCATGGAAGCCAAAATAACTTCCGCAACTAATCCATGCAGGGACTTAAGTCACAGGCTGGGGTGCCGATTCATTTTTTCCATGATGCAGAGATGTGGGGTAGGCCGAGGGTGACGGATATCACACTGTCGAAAGCCCTCAGTCGCCCCTCACAATGTGCACGTCATGCTCGCCGCAGAGACTTAAATCACTGATCGACTCCTTTGATTACCGACAGAACAGGACGTATTCGTCCTGTTACAGTGTCCCCGCATCCTTGTTCGCTCTGTGTTCGCAGCTGGCGTGGATCGGCATGTGGGCGCTCATTCCACACCTGCAGGAAGGGACGCGCGGACGCTCATGGCTGGGTGCGACGTGGCTATGGGCGCATCCGCAGGAAACGGTCCGAGACTAATCGCGGTGTTCTTACCCCGTTACCATCGAGGGCACTCGCCTTATGATGTTGTGGCAAAGATGCTGGGCTCAAGGGCAAAGGTCAGGATGATCTGCAGCGCGAAGAGCACGACTGCGCTGAGTTCCAGACATCCTGAAAGCGGAAGCAGCTTCCATCCCATTGTCCAAAAGCCTTCGTAAGCCAGCGGCTCCATGCTCACGCGCAGCGTGCATCCAGCCAGCAGCAGCGAGAGCGTCGCGAACATCAGCCCGCGGCTCCAGATGCCGCGTACACCGGCAAAATGCGGCAGAATGCGTGGCCCCACTGTCATTACCATCATCGCGGCAAAGCCCACAGTCAGCGCATGACGGCTTCCGCCCCAGAGGCCGCCATGCGCATCCCCGCATGCAGCCCAAATCCCCACGAGCGCCGCAGCAATCGACCACATGTAGGCAATCCGCAGAAATACAGGAAAGCTCCGATGGAGTCCGATGGTCTTCGCCGGACGCTCGGACGCCTCGAACACGCGCATCGCAATCGCCACCAGAATTGCTGCCACGGTTACCAGCGGCGTCATCAGTTTCGTCAGGTGCGCCATACCAAGGACGACGCCTCCCAGATCCAGCACTACCGCAAGTTGCAGAAGACGTCCGCGCGCGGGCGCCACACCGAGGAAGATCGGCAGCCACCGGGCGGAAAATCCCCACACCAGCGGCGCCAGGAATCCCCAGCCCAGCAGCACCAGAAAGCTCTGGTCCAGATCGTGCGGAATCGCTGGTCCTGCACCCTGCACCGCCAGACGGACACTCTCCACCAGATTGATGCCGAGTGCGACCAGCAGCGCGGCATTGCTCACCAATACCGTTTGCATCCACGGCTCGATGCTCTTGCGGTGAGGTTTGGCGCCCGGCAGTGCCGCTTCATCTTCCGGCAGCTTGTGTTGCCGCGCCGCATGCAGGAACAGCAGAATCGCCGCAAACTGCAGTGCCCCGGAGAGTGGCAGCGTCGAGCGCCACAGCCACAGATACGCTGCCGCCAGCCAGTGGAGCACGAGCCCAGCGGTCCACAACGTCCAGCACACCACCGGCAGCCGTCCGCGGTTGGCACGCGTGAGTGGCTGCGAATAGAAGCCGATCCCCAGCACAAAACTGCCGATCCATCCAAAGACCTGCGCTGCCCCGTGCGCCTGAATCCACGCCGGCGCCAATGCGCCGAGGCCGTGGTGCGCGCTGATTGCCAGTAGATTATTGAAACCCAGCACCGTCCCCGGCAGCACCATGAAAAATAACCCTGTCCCAATCCAGAGGCGCAGCAGCAGGCTCTTCCTTCGCTCGGCACGCATCGTCGCGTTGCGCGAAGTGGCAGCATCCCCTGTGCGGTTCAGAGGATGAACAGGATCGTTTGCGGGGTGAACGATCGGCTCGATCAGGTCCGCGGTCATGACTCTCTCCTGCTCCCAGCATCCCGGCATTACCATTCCGGAGCAGTGACAT
>JASIAO010000255.1 GCA_030041955.1 Acidobacteriaceae bacterium
CCGACGCCGGGGCCGAGATACAGGACTTTCTGCCAGTGAGCACCGCCGTCGGTGGTGCGGAAGACGCCGCGTTCCTCATTGTCCTGCCAGGGACTGCCCATGGCCGCGACGAGGACCGTGTTGGGATCGTGCGGATCGACGGCGATGGCAGAAATCTGAAAGGTCTGGTCGAGGCCCATGTGCTGCCAGTGCCCGCCGCCGTCGGTGGTTTTGTAGACACCGTCGCCGTAGGAGACGTCGTTGCGGACATTGGCCTCGCCGGTGCCCACCCAGACCACGGAGGGATTCTCAGGGTCGACGGCCATAGCGCCGATGGAGGCGACGTGCTGGTGCTGGAAGTATGCCTTCCAGGTGGCGCCGCCGTCTTCAGTACGGAAGACGCCGCCGTCGGCCGACCCGACGTAGTAGACCTCGGGATTGCCGGCAACGCCGGCCACCGCGGTGACGCGTCCGCCGGAGATGGCGGGACCGATTTCGCGGAAGCTGATGCTCTTGCGCACCACCATAGGCAGCTCGGTGCGACCCTCGCTGTTAGCGAGCTGCGGGCCGGCGGGTCCGGCGAAAGGTTCAGTGGAAGGCGCGCCCTGCTGGGCGAGAGAAATGGCGGTGAAGGCAGAGGCGAGCAGGCACAGGGACGCCCCGAGACAGAAGCGGCGGCACAAATTCATAGAGTTTTTCCTGGGGTTTGTAACAAAGCCGGAGTGTAACACCGGCAAAGCCGCGTTGCGCCCGGTTTGGCGACGGCGGTGAGATTACTGAAATAGCGGCAGGAACATGATTTCTCGTGTTTCCGCTTGGACATCCCCTTACGGGTGGCCGAAACTTGAGGTATTCGCGGGGTGAGCCCAATGGAACCTAATCCGGAGCAACGGCGGCAGCAGGCGCACCTGATATTGGATATGCTGCCGGACGAGAAAATCCCCCATGCCGCGGGGCTGCTGGAGGAAATGCTCGACCCGGTAACTGCGGCGCTGGCGAAGGCCTCACCGGACGATGAGGCAGTAAGCGAAGCCGAGGCACGGGAGATTACGGCCGCACGCGAGGCGCTTGCGCAGGGCAGAGGCATCGCGCATGAGGATGTGCTGCGCGAATTCGGTCTCTCACCGGACGGTTTTGAACAAATGGGACAGAGCCAGTAAGAAAACTGTAAGACCGGGCCATGGGAAAAAAGCTCGCATGGGCGGAGCATGCGAGGGTAGAGCTGCGATCCATCGATCAGTCCACCGCGCTGCGCATTCTTCACGCGCTGGCTCGACTGATGAGTTCCGGCGAGGGAGATGTGAAACGGCTCCAGGGTATCGAGCCGCCGGAATATCGGCTGCGAGTTGGCGATTATCGCTGCGGCTCCATGACAGCAGCGAAGCGATTGAAATCGCTGGAGTGAAGCATCGGCGCGACGCGTACCGCTAATTTCTTGCTTCAGATTTCCAGAATCACCGGCATAATCAGCGGCCGCCGGCTGGTGTTCTTCTGGATATACCGCTTGAGGTCGATGCGGATCTTCTCCTTGATCACGCCGTAGTCAGCTTTCTCTTCGTCGCTCGAATTGTCGAGCGTCTGCGTGACCACCTGGCGGGCGCCTTCCATCAGGTCCGGTTCGGCGCCGACGAAGCCGCGGGAGACCAGCTCGGGCTGGCGCTCCACTTTGCCGCTGAGCTTATTGATGGTGAGGATGGGCAGAACGATGCCGTCTTCGGAGAGATGGCGGCGATCGCGGATGACGAGGTCTTCGACTACGTCGGCGGTCGAGCCGGAATCGATGCAGACGCGGCCCGCGGTGACCTTGCCGTTCTTGCGCGCATTGTCGCGGTCGAGCTCGAGGACTTCGCCGTTTTCGATAACCATGGCAAGATCGACGACGCCGAGGCGCTGCGCCACTTCCGCGTGCTTCTTCAGGTGACGGTAGTCGCCGTGGACGGGGATGAAGAACTTCGGCCGCAGCAGATTGATCATCAGCCGCTGCTCTTCCTGGCTGGCGTGGCCGCTGACGTGGATCAGGCCGGCGGAGCCGTCGTCGTAAATGACGTGGGCGTCGCGGCGGCAGAGGTGATCGATGACGCGGAAGATGCTTTTCTCGTTGCCGGGAATGACGCGCGAGCTGAGGATGACGGTGTCGCCGGGCGCGATGCGCGCGTGCTTGTGGTTGTCCACGGCGGCGCGGCTGAGCGCGCTCATGGGCTCGCCCTGGGTACCGCTGATGAGGATCATGACCTCCTCGGGCGCGTGGTCGCCGATCTGGCCGGGATGGATGAGCAGTCCGGGGGCGAGCTCGAGGTAGCCAAGGTCCTGGGCGATCTCAGAAGATTCGATCATGGAGCGCCCGACGATGGCGACCTTGCGGCCGTGGTGGCGGGCCAGCTCGATGGCAATGCGGATGCGGTAGATGGACGAGGAGAAGCAACTGAAGAAGAGCTTCTTGCGCGTGCGGGAGAAGATCTCGTCGAGCCGCGGCTTCACGGCCCACTCGCTGGGCGTGTAGCCGGGGCGATCGACATTGGTGGAATCCTGCAGCAGCGCGAGCACACCGCGCTGGCCGTACTCGGCGAAGCGATGCAGGTCGAAGGCCTTGCCGTCAGGCGGCGAGAGATCGATTTTGAAATCGCCGGTATGGATGACGATGCCGACGGGGGTTTCGATGGCCAGCGCGACGCAGTCCACGAGGGAGTGCGTGACGCGGATGGGCTCGATGGTGAAGGCGCCGAGGGTGAAGCGCGATCCGGGCGTGATCTCGATCAGCTCGGTGTCGTCGAGCAGAGCGTGTTCTTCGAGCTTGCCTTCAACGTAAGCGAGGGTGAACTCGGTGCCGTAGACGGGCACATTCAGCTCGGAGAGGATCCAGGGCAGGCCACCGATGTGGTCCTCGTGGCCGTGCGTGAGGACGATGGCACGGACGTGCTGCTTGTTCTCGACGAGGTACGAGATGTCGGGGACGACGATGTCGACGCCGAGAAGCTCCGACTCGGGAAACATGAGGCCGGCGTCAATGACGACGATGTCGTCCTTGTAGCGGAGAGCAAGGCAGTTCATGCCGAACTCGCCAAGTCCGCCCAGGGGAATGATTTGAAGTTTTGCGTCGGCCATGAAAGGAGTTGCGCCTGCGGCGCGGTCGGTTGGTTATATGGAAGCGTGTGGCTGGTGCGTCCCAGACAGAATATCAGTGAATACGAAGAACAGAGGCGGGGCGGCGAGCCCGACCGATTCGGTGAGGCTCGCGCGAGGAAAGCTAGTACTGCATGTCGGTGGCGGACGGGTAGTAGCCGTCCTTGGCGTTCACGGTCAGACCGGGCAGGCCTTCGACGCGGACCTCGATGTGATGATACTTGCCGCTGATGGTCGGCTGGTGGCTGATGTAGTCGATGGTGTAAGCGGTGCGAACGGAGTTGGCGAGGTTCACGAAGGCGTTCTGAATGCCGTTCTCGCTGATCTCGTTCAGGACGTTGCCGCCGGTGGCTGCCGCGTAGCGGGGCAGGACGTCTTCGGGCTGCAGAAAGGGGATCTTGGTGCGGTCGAGATAGCCGATGCCCATCAGCGCTGCGTCTCCCACGCCGGCGCCGTAGACGGAGATGTTGTTGGTCAGCAGGTACTGCGCGACTTCCTTAAAGCTGGCCTTGCTGCGGACGTTCTTGCCGTCGCTGATGACGTAAATGATGCGGCGGCGGCCGCGCGGCTGGCTGGCGAGCTGCTCGGCAGCGAAAAGGATGGCATCGTTGAGAGGGTGGGCTTCGCGCGGGAGAACGAGGAAGTTGCTGGCATTCCCCATCTGCGGTGCAAGCGTGGGATCGGCCTGCTGGCCGTTGACCACGGGGCCGGAAGCAAAGGGGCCGTCGACGATGGGAACGCCCATGCGCTGGCCGGGTTTCTGGGCCATGGACAGAGCGGCGGGAAGCCGCGCGCCGCTGGCCGCGGTGAAATCCGTGACCAGCTCGGGAGCCGTGCCCGCGTAGGTGACCACGGCCACGCTATCGCTGGGTGTGAGCGCGTTGGGAATCACGGCGAGGCTCTGATTCACCTTCTGCATCACGTCGGAAGGCAGGGTGTCGTCGATGACCAGGGCGATGGAGAGCGGATAGGCGTCAGTGGTGAAAAACCAGATGCGCTGGCGAACGCCGTCCTCATAGACGCGGAAGCGCCACCACGGCAGGCCAGCGACCAGCTGATTGTGCTTGTTCATCACCGTCACCGGAACGTCGACGACGGTGGCGTTGACGTGAAACGTGGTCACGGGAGGAGCGGGGCTCTGGCCCGGCTTGGGCATGATGGGCGCGGTCTTCTGGAACTCGTCCGGCGGCGGAGCGGCCTCCTGGGGCGCCTGAACGGTGCCGGATTCCTGCTGGGGGGCGGTTTGACCGGCGGCAGCGGCTCCAGTCGCCTGATCGTCGGGGATGCCAGTGCCTTTGCCCGGAGCGACCTCGTCCTTCAGGTCAGAGAGTGGAGTAGCCGATGTGGCAGGCTGCGGTACGGGCGCATTGGGCGGCGCCGGTTGGGCATTCTGGGGCGCCGGTGCAGGCGCATTGGGGACACTCTGCTGCTGTTGACCAAAGGCAATCCCCAGAAAAAGCAGCGAAAGCGCGCCGAACCCTACCCCCCGCATGCAGTTAAGACCCCCAGTCCGTACCCGATTCCGCAAAATACGCCTTTCCAATGTTCCGGCGCCTGCCGGAGCGGGCGCAAGGAGCATCCATCGTTTTGAGATGCGTCGCCCGGCCGATGGAGGACCCGGCGTATGCTCAAGATTATCAGAGCTTCGAGATGGCGGTTTCATGTAACCCATCGCTGAGCCGTTCCGTCTAAGAGGGCATGATAGTGCGCTGTCTGCGCGTTTTGGTCATTCCGGCACTGCTGGCGGCTATTGCTGTTCCTCTGACGCGGGGACAGGACGCTCCGTCACCCGACGCCCCCCCGGTGAGCACGGTTCCGCCGTCCGATAACGCTAACCCAGGCCCTGCCACCGAAACGCTGCATGTGACCTCGAACCTGGTGAGCGAGTACTTTACCGTGCGCGACAAGCGCAACGCGCTGATTCCCTACCTGACGAAAGACGACTGCTCGGTGTTCGAAAACAAGCAGCCGATGAAGCTGACCAGCTTTGTGGCCGAACCGAACCAGCCGCTGACGCTGGGCATTCTGATCGACACCAGCGGAAGCCAGCAGTACGTTCTGCCGCTGGAACAGCAGTCAGCGGATGAGTTCCTGAGCCGGATTCTGCGGCCGAAGGACCAGGCCTTTGTGGTGAGCTTCGACATTGGCGTGCACCTGGAGCAGGACTTTACGAACAACACGCACGAGCTGGAGCGGGCCATCAACAACGTGGAGATCAACACCGGCGCCGGCAGCGGACAGGTGGGTGTGCCGGGCATCGGCGAGGGGCCGGTGCCGACGCAGGGCGCGCCCAAGGGGACGCTGCTTTATGATGCGGTCGACCAGGTGTCGAACGGCAAAATGCGCGGGCAGACGGGGCGGAAAGCGTTGATTTTGCTGACGGATGGCGAAGACGAAGGCAGCATCACGAAGCCCAAGGAAGCCATCGCGGCAGCGGAAAACGCCAACGCCATCATCTACGTGATCCTGATTGCCGATCGCGAGTTCTACTATGGCAATGGATTTCCGCTGGGCGGGTATACCGGCGATATGCAGATGCGCGACCTGACCGAGGCTACGGGCGGGCGCGTGATCAACGTGGGCCACAACGGCAAGAAGCTCGAAGATGCTTTTGATCAGATCGAAGAGGAGCTTCGCACGCAGTACGTCGCCCAGTACATCCCAACCGATAAGAACATGAACGGGGCGTTCCGGAAAGTGGACGTCTTCTGCGGCGACAAGCAGGACGGCCAGCTCAAGGTGCAGGCGCGCAAGGGCTACTTCGCGGTGCCTGATACCTCAGAGGACGACCAGTAATCCCGGCTAGTATCGGATATTGCCGCGGGCCGCAAACCGCTCCTTCACCGCGTGCCATTCCTCCGCGGTAATTTCCCACATTTCGCCGGGCAGGCGGCCGCAGACGTAGTCGCTTTCGGTGACGCCGACGAGTCTCATGCCGGTCTTTTCAGAAATGCGGCGCGAGGCCAGGTTGGCGCAGGCCTTCGGCGCGCGCAGGACGGGAAATCCCAGAACATCGAACCAGAAATCGTTGGCGGCGATGACGGCTTCGGTCATCAGGCCCTGGCCCTGCAGGGAAGGAATGAGCCAGAAGCCACGGTTATTGTCTTCGCCGCGGGCAAGGTGGATCCTGCCGATCAGCTCTTCCGGGGCCGACTTGAGGCGGAGGGTCCAGTGCCAGGCATCGCCCTGGGCCATGGCGGGCAGCGCGGAATCGCGGATATGGCCCAGAGCGGCGCCTTCCGGGAAGGGCCAGGGGACGATGGCGTTGAGGTAGCGGACAATCTCCCACTGAGGAAAGATGCGCTGGATCGAGTCCGCGTCGGCGAGTTCGAGCGGGCGCAGGATCAGGCGCGGGGTTTCGAGGGTGGGAACCATGCACCGAGGGTACAGGTCGCCGGGGTCAGGAGAAATGCGTTAGGACGGAGGCGTGCCGGAAGTGGATGCCGGGGGTGGGGCGATCGGTTTCACATCGCCGCAATCGGAACTCACCCACCTCGACTTGACGGTGGAAACCACGGTCATGCCCTGAGGCATGCCGGGGCCACTGATTTTGACGGTGTTGCTGCCGTGCATGGCCTCGGGGCTGTCGAAGTGCATATCGATATGCATGCTGCTGAGATAGCCCTGGTTGGTGGTGGAGCACTGCACGTCGAAAGAAATGTGGCGGGAATCCTGCTCCATGTTGGTGGTGGAGCAGGTTGTGTGCTGCATCGCCCGCTGGCCCTGCATTTCCTGCATGGCGTTCTTCCAGGAGTCGGAGGTGAAGCAGGACTGGTGCGTGAGATTGTGCGTGGAAGCCGAGCCACTGGGCATGCCGGACATCTGGACCGAGATTTGATGTTCCCACAGCCCCATTTTGAGAGGGGGCGGGGTCTGGGCGGCGGCTACGGCGGTTAAGGCAATTAACAGCGAGAGTGGCGCGGAAAAAGCGGTAGGCAGTTTCATGTCGAAGCTTCCTGTGCGAGATTTCCTGCACGGCAGCAGGTCTGGCAGCGGTGAGCAGGGTTATAGCACAGCGCTGGAACGGGTGGAAATGAGAAATAACAGCGGCCTGCTCAGGGACCGGTTCGCAGAGAGGAAGCGGGAAGCTGCCGCCGGATCAGGGCCGGGATCGGGTCAGGCGGAGGCAGAGGCTCCCGCGGCGAGCGGCAGCAGGGCGGCGCCGAGGATGCCCGCGTCGGTGACCTGCGCAGCGCAGATGTGGGTTTTGCCCGGCTCGAAGACATTGGGATCGGCGGGCATGGACATGCGGTAGACGTAGCTCATCTCGCGGATGGTCGCGAACATGCGCGGCGCAAAGAGCGGCCAGGCTGCGACCACGCCGCCGCAGAGGACGTAGAGGGGCAAATCGAGGGCGTTCACGAGGTTGGCGAGCGAAAGGCCGAGGGCGCGGCCGACTTCGTCGAAGATCCGGAGAGCGAGCGGATCGCCTGAGGAAGCCATTCGGGCCACGGAGGAGGAGGTGAGCGGAGCAGCAGCACCGTCGCTTCCCTGCTCCATGCTGCGCAGGCCGAGCTCGCGGGCACGGCGGACGATGGCAGTCGCCGAAGCATACATTTCCAGGCAGCCACGCGCGCCGCAGGGGCATGGCGGGCCGTTGGGATCGATGGGGCCGTGGCCAGATTCGCCAGCCGCGCCCTGCATGCCCTGCCAGATTTTGCGGTCGAGAATGATGCCGCAGCCGACGCCGGTGCCCAGGGTCAGCGCCAGGAGCGAGTCGACATGGCACGATTTGCCCGCGCCGAGCAGGAACTCGCCATAGGCGGCGAGGTTGGCGTCGGAGTTGACCGCAACGGGGCGACCCACGCGGCGCTCGAGCTCGGTGCTCAGGTTGAGGCCGTCAAAGCCCGGGAGATTGGGTGGATGATGCAGGATGCCGGCCGGCAATTCGAGAGGGCCGGGGCTGCCGACGCCGATGCCGAGGAGCCGGCCGTTCTGGCGTTCGATCAGCTGCCGGATCGACGCGGCCATGTCGTCCAGCACGGCGTGAGGACCGTCGTGAAGGCGCGTGGCGAGATTGATGACCTCGAGGCGCTCGCCCTCCGGGGTGACGGCAGCGATACGAAGGTTGGTTCCCCCCAGATCAACCCCAATGCAATAAGCCTTCATGGCGAGCGAAAGCCCATGATACCCGAGCGCCGGGAAAGTTTCGAGGAGCGGGTGTGACCAATACCGAGGGTCGCGATTCGCTTATCATAAGAATCGGTCTCAAACATGGGGTCTTTGGCTCCGCGAAAGGTTTGAGGGCCGCTTCAACGGCGGGCCTCATCCTCGGCTTAGCTTAGAATTCGGGGGTTATGAGACCGGTTCATGGCGGGGCGATGCCGGGCGGTTGGGAGCGCACGGCTCGCCGGCATCCAATGGATTATTGATTCCGGGAAATTCGTTCCGTAATCACTCAAAAACAAGGAGACAGCTATGCAACGCACGGCGAGCGCCGTCTGGCGCGGGGGCCTGAAAGACGGCAAAGGCACGATTTCCAGCCAGAGCGGAGTGCTGAAGGAGACGCAGTACTCGTTTGGAACCCGCTTTGAAAACGGGATCGGGACTAATCCAGAAGAGCTGATTGCGGCCGCGCACGCGGGGTGCTTCACGATGGCCCTGAGCGCGCAACTGGGAAATGCCAACCTGACACCGGAATCGCTGGAAACCACGGCGGAGGTCAAGTTCGAGAAGACCGACGACGGCTTCGCGATTACGGCGATCCACCTGACCACGCGGGCCAGGGTGCCCGGCGCCACCGCGGACAGCTTTGAGAAAGCGGCGCAAAACGCGAAGAACGGCTGCCCGATTTCGAAGCTGTTCAAGGGCAACACGCAGATCACGCTGGACGCGAAGCTGGCCTAAGCCGGCCGGGCATGGATGGAGCGCCGCGTACACCGGCGGCGCTTGCCTTCTGCAGCGATTCGCGGCTGGGTTCGCGAAAAGACCGCATGGAACCTGTCACGCACTTTCTGACCGGAGCGTGCCTTGGGCGCTCCGGCTTCAACCGCAAAACGGCCTATGCGACGCTGGCAATGACGCTGGCGGCGGAGGCGGCGGACCTCGACATCCTGTGGGGGTTTCGCGGGCCTGTCGCGGAGCTGCAGCATCACCGCGGCATCACGCACGCACTGATCTTCACGCCCGTGATCGGACTGGCGGCAATGGGATTTGTGTGGCTGGTGCATCGGGTGCGACGGAAAGATCCGGTGATCGCGCCGCGGTGGCTGTTGATCTGGCTGTTCGCGACGATCGCGGCGTTGAGCCACCCGCTGCTGGACTATACGAACAACTACGGAACACGGCCGTTTCTGCCCTTCAACACGAATTGGCACGCGTGGAGCATTGTCTTCATCTTCGATCCGTGGATGTTTCTGGCGCTGCTGCTGGCGCTGGTGATTCCGTCGATCCTGGGGCTGGCCGACCGCGAGATCGGCGCGCGCAGGAAGCCGTTTCGGGGCCGGGGCTGGGCGATTGCCGCACTCAGCTTCATCCTGGTGTGGTGGGGCGTGCGCAACGCCGAGCATCTGCACGCGCTGGAACTGGTGCGCACGGGCGACTATACGCGCGAACCGCTGCTGCGCGCCGCCGCGGAGCCGCACATGGTGAGCCCGTTTGCGTGGCGCGTGATTATGGAAACGCAGGACTACTACCAGACGGCGGAAGTGGACACGCTGAACAATCACGTGACGACGAACGATTACGCTGACGTGATCTATAAGACGCCGGTGACGCCGGCGGTAGCCGCAGCGAAGCAGTCGTACCTAGGGAAGGTGTATCTGGACTGGTCGAAGTGGCCGGTGGTGGAGGATCGCGGGGCCGTGCAGGCGCCGGGAGCCGGCTTTGCGCCCCGGCCGGACTGGCACACGGTGGAATTTCAGGATCTGCGCTTCGGGTATGCGGCGCTGGGCAGCGATCATGAGTCGCCGCTGAGCGGATGGGTGTACGTGGGACCGCAGAACGAGATCGAGGGGATGTTCATGAGCGGCCACGAGCAGGCGCAACCGTAACCAGGCCAAATCTGCAACTGCGGCTTGACCGCGCGAGCGCGGGTCCGCAGAATGGGAACAGGCTCGATTTCGGGGCAGGCGAGGGAACGATGGGCGCATATTTGCTGATTCTTGTGGCGGCGATGAGCCGCGTGGTGCCGCATCCGTGGATGAACTTCACCGCAGTGGGCGGGGGCCTGCTGTACTTCGGCGCGAAGCGGCCGCTGCGCGAGACGGTCTGGCCGGTGGCGGCGCTGATGGCCACCGATTACTTCCTGACCGTCTTTGCCTACCACTACGCATTCCATGTGACCGACTACGTCGTGACCTGGGCGTGGTACGCAGGAGCCGTGGTGCTGGGGCGCGTGCTGCTGAGCCGCCAGGTGAACGTAACTCGCGTGATCGCCGCGCCGGTGCTGGCGGCGACGTCGTTCTTCGTCCTGAGCAACTTTGCGGTGTGGGCGGCGAGCGTTCTGTATCCGCACACGCTGGCCGGACTGGGCGCCTGCTATGTGGCCGCGCTGCCTTTCTACGGGAACGACCTGCTCTCGACCACGCTGGTGACGGGGCTGGCGTTTGGGCTGCCGATGCTGGCGAAGAAGATGGCGGAGCAACGCAGGCTGGCTGCCTGAGGGGACTGGCCGTCCAGGCGAACAAGAGACATATTCCAAGAAAGAATGGCCACCTTCGCGGTGGCCGTTTTGTTTGCGGGCTACTTACTTGCAGCAGGAACAGCGACCGGCCTGGAGCGGCGGCGCGCCCGGAGTCGATCGACGCTGAGCCACGTCGGATCGATGGCCGACATGTACCAGGCGCCGGCCGCAAGCAGAAAGACCGCGTAGTAGAACTGCCCACGCGCGAGTCCTGAAGCGGTCATGGCTGAGGCGAAGAGGCAGAGCAGGACAGCCGCGCCCAGGCAGGCGAGACGCGTACGGATGCCCAGCAGCAGAGTGATGGCAAACGTGGATTCAAAGATCGTAGCCAGCACCGCCAGCGGAGTTGCGAAACTCGCCGGCAGAAACGCGTTCACGCGATGGGTGTAGGCGACAAAATGCGCAAAGTCGCCCCACGCAACACCCGATCCCGGAGGCCCAAGCCAGCCGAGGCGGTCGGCGACTGCGCTTCCGAATTCATAGGCGAGAAAAATGCGAATGAGAAGCGGAAACCAGAAGACGCGTCCGCGCAGGATGGCGAGGGCGGCGAACAGCGCGAGAAAGATGACGGGCTGGGCGAGTTGGTCCCGGCCGGAATGATGCGCGAAGCGCTCCATCGAGAGCCATGCGGCCTCGACAAGAAGCGCGATCCAGAGAGCCAGGGAAGTGAGTCGACGATAGCCAGGCGTGTTCATATGGCAGCCCCCCTTTTCGTGCGACGAGAAATGCCACCCTCGCCGAGCAAGGGTGGCATGACTCTGTGGCAGCTGCGACAGGACGATTATGCGCCGGGTTGGGTTTTGCCGGCCAGTTGCCGCAGGACGTACTGCAGGATGCCGCCGTGCTCGAAGTAAAGGATCTCCTGCGGGGTGTCGATGCGGACCGTCGCCTCGAATTCTTTGGTCTTGCCGTTGGCCGTGGCACGAACCTTCAGCGTCTTGCCACCGGCGAATTTGGCGTCGAGCAGCTTGCGCAGCCCGGGGAAATCGTAAGTCTCTTCGCCGCTGAGGCTGAGGGATTCGACGTTTTCGCCCGCTTTGAACTGCAGCGGCAGGATGCCCATCCCGACCAGGTTCGACCGATGAATGCGCTCGAAGCTCTCCGCGATGACGGCGCGGACGCCCAGCAGACGCGGGCCCTTAGCGGCCCAGTCACGCGAGGAGCCGGAGCCGTATTCCTTGCCGGCGAGAATGATGAGGGGAGTGCCGCGCTCGGCGTACTTCACCGAGGCGTCGAAGATGGACATCTGCTCGCCCTCGGGCAGGAGGCGGGTGACACCGCCTTCGGTTCCCGGCGCAAGCTTGTTGCGCAGACGGACATTGGCGAAGGTGCCGCGCACCATGACTTCGTGATTGCCGCGGCGCGAGCCGTAGGAGTTGAAGTCGGCGGGTTTTACGCCGTGCTCGGTGAGGTATTTCCCGGCAGGGCCGTTGAGCTTGATGGATCCTGCCGGCGAGATGTGGTCGGTGGTGACGCTGTCGCCGAGGACGGCGAGGACGCGGGCGCCGGAGATTTCCTGGACGGGCACGGGTTGCGCCGGCATCCCGTCGAAGTAGGGCGCTTTGCGGATGTAGGTGGAGTCCGGCTCCCACTGATAGACGTCGCCGGTGGGGAAGCTGAGTTTTTGCCAGTTGGCATCGCCGTGGGTGACGGTGGAGTATTCCTTGCGGAAGCTGTCGGAGGTGATCGAAGAGGCGATCACGGTGGAGACTTCCTGCTGGGAGGGCCAGATGTCGCGCAGGAAGACGGGCTGGCCGGACTTGTCCTTGCCCAGGGGGGACTTGTCGAAGTCGTGGTCGATGCGGCCGGCGAGGGCGTAGGCGACGACCAGCGGCGGCGACATGAGGTAGTTGGCGCGGACGTCGGAGTTGATTCGGCCTTCGAAGTTGCGATTGCCGCTGAGCACGCTGACCGCGACGAGGCCGTGCTGCTCGATGGCTTTGGAGACGTCTTCGGGCAGCGGGCCGGAGTTGCCGATGCAGGTGGTGCAGCCGTAGCCGACCGTGTTAAAGCGAAGCTTGTCCAGCCACGGCGTCAGGCCGGATTTCTCGTAGTAGTCGGTGACCACGCGGGAACCGGGAGCGAGCGAGGTCTTGACCCACGGCGGAACGCTGAGTCCTTTCTCGACGGCTTTCTTTGCCAGCAGGCCGGCGGCGACCATCACCGAGGGATTCGAGGTGTTGGTGCAACTGGTGATGGCGGCGATGACGATGGAGCCGTGGTCGAGATAAGGCTCGACGTCCACGCCGAAACGCTCTTTCACGGTGTGCGCGATGTGACCGTTGCCGCCGGGTTCGGCCGCTGCGTGCGTGGACTGGACATTCCCATTGGAAGACATGTGTCCGCCTTCGCCTTCCCAGCGGATGGCCTGGCGCTGGCCGACCTTATCGGCATTGGGTCCGAGGAGCGATGGAAGCTGTTTCCTGAAGCTGGCGCCGGCTTCGCGCAGCAGGACACGATCCTGCGGGCGCTTCGGCCCGGCGACGCTGGGCTCAACCTGGGCGAGATCGAGAGCGATGGTCTGGGAGTATTCGGCTTCCGGTGAGTCGTGCGTGTGGAAGAGGCCCTGCTCCTTGAAATACGCCTCGACGAGAGCGATCTGCTCATCGCTGCGGCCGGTGAGGCGCAGGTAGCGGAGGGTTTCCGCATCGACGGGGAAGAGGCCGCAGGTGGCGCCGTATTCGGGAGCCATGTTGCCGATGGTGGCGCGATCGGCGAGCGGCAGCTCGGCAATGCCGGGGCCATAGAACTCGACGAATTTGCCGACGACACCGAGCTTGCGCAGCATCTCGGTAACGGTGAGGACGAGATCGGTGGCCGTGGCGCCTTCGCGCAGCTTGCCGGTGAGTTTGAAGCCGACGACCTGCGGAACCAGCATGGAGACAGGCTGGCCGAGCATGGCGGCTTCGGCCTCGATGCCGCCGACACCCCAGCCGAGGACGCCGAGGCCATTGATCATGGTGGTGTGGGAGTCGGTGCCGACGAGGGTGTCGGGATAGGCGCGAGGCTTTTTGTCGGCTGTGGTGAAGACGACGCGCGAGAGATATTCGAGGTTGACCTGATGGCAGATGCCCATGCCCGGAGGGACGGCGGAGAAGTTGCGGAAGGCCGATTGTCCCCATTTGAGGAAGGCGTAGCGCTCTCGGTTGCGCTGGAATTCGAGCGCGGCGTTGACGGAGTACGCGTTGCCAGTGCCGAACTCATCGACCTGGACGGAGTGGTCGATGACCAGCTCGGCGGGCTGGAGCGGGTCGATCCTCTGCGGATCGCCGCCGAGGACCTTCATTGCGTCGCGCATGGCGGCGAGATCGACGACGGCGGGGACGCCGGTGAAGTCTTGCATGAGGACGCGCGCCGGCATCCACGAGATTTCGCGGGAAGGCTCGGCCATCGGATCCCATTTGGCGAGGAATTCGATGTCGTCGGCGGTGACGGACTTGCCGTCTTCGTAGCGGAGAAGGTTTTCAAGCAGGATGCGCAGGCTGAAGGGCAGGCGGGCGAGCTGGATGCCGCGTTTTTCGAGGGCGCTGAGGCGGAAGATTTCGTAGCTCTTGCCGCCGACTCGGAGTTCGGACTGGCTGCCGAAGGTGTTCATCGGAAGATCCTTTCGTCGTGGTGCTGCGGACGGGGTTCATCTCGCTCACGCCGGAGAGGCGGAGCGGCGAGGGAAACACGGTTAGGCCGAGGTGCGTCGTCCGCGATCGGGACGGCCACGGCGGAAGCGCCGCAGGAGCGGCGGAAACCAGAGTGCAAGACTCGTCGTCACCGCCTTTTATTGTAGAACCATCCGGCACGGGGCGGCGACGCAGAGAGCGGCAGGCGCTGGGCTCGGTCTCTGTGAATTATTCTTAACAATGCTGTATTAACTATGGTTTACAACATGGCGTGAGACCGCGTAGACTCTCGATTGTGGCGTCTCTCGTGTTTGCGGGGACGGCGCGGCCATTCTTCCGGGATTTTTCTCATCAGAACCATGCGGGAACAGCAGGCTTGAGCACCAGGGCACAATCCGCGCGTGTGACCATCGTCCCAGCCGAGGACGAAGTCGTTGTCACGCACGAGGACATCGACCGGGCGCGCGACCGGGCGAAGGTGCGGGCGGCGCGGATGTCACACAGCCTGCGGGCGCGGGCGTGGCTGCTCTGGCTGCTGATCGGGCCGGGCATTTTGGTGATGCTGGGCGAAAACGACGGCCCCAGCATGCTGAGCTACGCGGCGACGGGCGCGAAGTTCGGGATTGGGTTTTTCCTGCCGTTCGTGGCGCTCACCTTTGCGATGGCGCTGGTCGTACAGGAGATGACCGTCCGGTTGGGCGCGGCCACACATCGCGGCCACGCGGAACTGATTTTCGAGCGCTTCGGGCCGTTCTGGGGATGGTTTTCGATGATCGACCTCGGGATCGGCAATTTTCTGACGCTGATTACCGAGTTCATTGCGGTGCGCGCGGGTCTGGGGTTCTTCGGCGTGCCGCCGTGGGCGGCGATCCTGGTGGCGCTGGGGGTGCTCTATTCGGCGCTGCTGAGCCATCGCTACTGGACGTGGGAGCGGGTGACGCTGGCGGCGGCGGCGTTCAATCTGATTTTCATTCCCGTGGCGCTGATGACGCACCCGCACTGGGGCGCGGTGGGGCATGCGTTTGTGACGTGGAAGCCGCTGCCGCACCTGAATCAGGACACGGTGCTGATCGTGCTGTCGAATATCGGGGCGACGGTGACGCCGTGGATGCTCTTTTTCCAGCAGAGCGCGACGGTGGACAAGGGGTTGACGACGAAGGATATCCACTTTGGGCGCATCGACACGTTGGTGGGCGCGCTGCTGGCGGCGGCGGCGGCGCTGGGCACGA
Source organism: Acidobacteriaceae bacterium (assembly GCA_030041955.1). Classification (GTDB taxonomy): domain Bacteria; phylum Acidobacteriota; class Terriglobia; order Terriglobales; family Acidobacteriaceae; genus Palsa-343. The sequence continues at coordinate 15,567 of JASIAO010000255.1, forward strand.
TCGTGGCGACGGCTCCGCTGGCCTCACACGCCATGAACGCGGCGAGCTTCCAGGCGGCGCAGTTTGCGCAGGCGCTGGAGCCGCTGATCGGGCGCTACGGCGCGGCTGCGTTCGCACTGGGGATGGTGGAGGCGGGGATCGTGGCCTCGATTACGATTTCGACCTCGTCGGCGTATGCGTTTGGCGAGGTGGCGCGCAAACCGCACAGTTTGAACCTGCCGGTGAACCAGGGCAAATCGTTCTATGCGGTGCTGGGATTGTGCGCGGCGGCGGCGGCGGGGATCGTGCTGATTCCGGGATTGCCGCTGGTATTTGTGGTGCTGGTGGTGAACGTGGTCGCGGTGCTGGCCATGCCGCCGGCGCTGGTCTTCCTGTATCTGCTGGTGAACGACAAGCAGATTATGGGCGATGTGAAGAGTCCGCGGTTGGCCAACGTTGTGGCCGGGGCGGTGGTGGTGGTGCTGACCGCGGCGGGCGTGCTGTACGGACTGAGCGTGGTGACTCCGCAGGCGCTGGCGTGGCTGGGCGCGAGGTAGGAAAGAAACGATGGGCGAAGAACACATTGCCGGGCCGGAAGAGGCGAGCTGGATCCTGTCGACGCTGGAGCGCGACCAACTGGTGACGGAGAAGGCCGCTCCGGTGCCACGGCGGCGGCTGGGCGGCGGAGAACTGTTCGTGCTGTGGGCGCTGCGCGTATACGTGGTGTTCATGATGGCGGTGGTCTTCTGGCAGGCATGGAGTGCGACGCGGTGATCGGCGAGCAGTGATCAGTGAACAGAGAGCAGTGATCAGCTACCAGCTACTGGCTACCCGCTGCCGCCTGCTGTTAGGCTCGGACTCACGATGAAAGTTCTGGTGATTGGCGGAGGTGGGCGCGAGCACGCGCTGTGCGCGGCGATTCGGCGCTCGCCGCGGGTGAGCGAAGTGGTGTGCGCGCCGGGCAATGGCGGCATTGCCCAGGTAGCCCGGTGCGTGAAGGCGAGTCAGAAGGACCTGGGCGATCTGCTGCGCGTGGTTGCCGAGGAGCAGGCGGATCTAACCGTGGTTGGGCCGGAGCTGCCGCTGGCGCTGGGGCTGGTGGACGAGATGCTGCGGCGCGGGCTGAAGGTGTTTGGGCCGACGCGTGACGCGGCGATGCTGGAGACCAGCAAGGGATTTGCGAAGCGGTTTATGCAGCGGCACTCGATTCCGACGGCTAACTATGCGGTTTGCGGTTCGCGCACAGAGGCGCTTGCGGCGCTGGAGCTGTTTCATCATCCAGTGGTGATTAAGGCCGATGGCTTGCAGGCCGGCAAGGGCGTGCTGATCTGCGAGACGAAAGATGAGGCAGAGCGCGCGGTGACCGGGCTCTTCAGCGGTGAGCTGCTGGGCACGGCGGAGACAAACGTGGTCGTCGAGGAGTTTCTGAAGGGCGAGGAGCTGTCGTTCCTGGCGCTGAGCGACGGGAAACATGCCACCCCCCTGCTTCCGGCGCAGGATCACAAGCGGATCGGCGAGGGCGACACCGGGCCGAACACGGGCGGCATGGGCGTGTACACAGCGGACACGCTGCTGGACCCGAAGATGAGCGAGTGGATCCTGCACCACATCGTGCAGAAGGCGATTGACGGGATGGCCGCCGAGGAGACGCCGTTTGTGGGCGTGCTGTACTGCGGGCTGATGATGACGGCGAAAGGGCCGATGGTGCTGGAGTTCAACGCGAGGTTCGGGGACCCGGAGACTCAGGCAATTTTGCCGCGCCTCGAGAGCGATCTGGTGGAGGCGCTGGAGGCGTGCGTCCAAGGACGGCTGAGCGAGACCGAGTTCCGGTGGAAGCCGGGCGCGTCGGCGTGCGTGGTGGCGGCGTCACAGGGATATCCGGGAAGCTACACGGTGGGCTATCCCATTACCGGACTGGACGACGCGGCGAAGGTCCCGGCGGTCGAGGTCTTCCACGCAGGGACGACGTGGGACGGCGCGACCTACCGGACGGCGGGCGGACGAGTGCTGGGCGTAACGGCGACCGGTGCGACGCTCGGCGAAGCGCTGGGCTCCGCGTACCCTGCGATGGAACGGATCTCATTCGAAGGGATGGTGTATCGGCGAGATATAGGGCGAAGGACCAGGGTGTAGCGTTTACGGTTTACGGGTTAGCCGTATTGTTATGTGATAGATAATGCTGCATACCGGATGGTATGTTGTGGCTTTCATACCGCACGGTATGGAGCTTTTTTGACCGCCCTTTCGAGGGCCTGAGCCTGGTAGAGGCCTCTTCCCCGGGTCATCCGAATTCCCAGGCCTGGAAGGCGTCGGGCGGGTCCGCAGTCTCCAGCAGGCGACGCTGATAGAACGAGTAGCGGTAAATTCCGCGACATTTGGGGCAGCGCATGTAGAGCGGGTGTTTCCAAAGGGAGGATGGTTTTGGTGAGGGACCCCACGGGCCAATGTATTCCACCCTGATTTGTTCTGCGCAGCCTTCGGTTTTGCACTTGAGCGCCCAGAAGTAGTGCATTCGCAGAGGATACAAGAAGCGAGGCTCTCGCGGAAAGTATCTCTTGCCGGTCAGAGCCGGACAGAGCGGCCAGCCAGCGCGGAATAAATGTGCCCCCTTTGTGGCAGATCTCTTCCCTTTTGTGGGAGATGCGGATTATGGATTTGCTGTTACTGTCGGAATGTATCGCAATGCGACAGGGCTCAAATTCGAGGAGATCGCTATGAAAGAGCTTTGCAGCGTCCTCGTCTCGCTGTGGACGTCAGAGTACGGCGGAGCGATGATCGAGTACACGGTGCTGGCAGCGCTGGTTGTGCTGACCGTCGCGAAGGGAATGGGCACTTTCGAGACGAAGCATCCGGCGGAGGACTACAACACCATCGACAGTGACTTCATAAAAGATGTGAAGTGAAGCTTGAGTTAGTGATCAGCGATCAGTGGTGAACGATCGCACCCCATCCCCAACCTCCCCCTCCAAAATTCCCTTCCCAACAGGGTGCCCGGGTCCGGACTTGCGGCCTATTCGTTTGTCTGGATCACGGATTACAGGTTAGCGGTACGGTATCCGGAGGAGCCCGGCGGCTCTGGAAAGAATTCCAGCAAATTACGCAAGTGTGGAATGCAAAGGACTTACGGACACGCTTGCGCGCAGGTGTGGGAAACAAAAGACTTATCGACGATTTCCCTCTAAATATGGAAAACAAAGGACTTGCGACGTATTTGTGCCATCCGGCCGGTCGGGAAAGCTGTGACGTGCGCAGATATGGCAAAAAAGCGACTTGCGGCCAAAACTCCGCAGGCCAGGCGTACGGCAGCGGGGCGGCCAGGCAAGGTTGAGGCTTTCGGAAACTTCTCGAGCTCAGTCCCATCCTTCTATCTCTTCCGTGACACCAG
>JASIAO010000256.1 GCA_030041955.1 Acidobacteriaceae bacterium
TGCCTCACCCGTAGTTCAAAGCAGCATCCGCGAGAGCAACCCCGTCGGTGCGTCGCCAGCGCGGCCGATCAGAACTGCAGCCGCGCACCGAACTGTAATGTCCGCATGTACGGCAGCCCAAAGCCGGTCACCGCGGGATCGGCCTCCGTGATCATGCCCGGGTCGCCGCTGGTGCAGTCGATGCATCTGGCGTTGGAGGCGCTGGGTACTCCGAGAGGAACGTGATTGAAAAGGTTGAACGCCTGAAACTGCATCTGCGCTGTGACCTTCTCGTGGATCGGAAAGTTCTTAAATACAGACACGTCGGCGAAATACTCTGAGGGTCCATGGAGCCAGTTGCGGCCTACATTACCGATCGTTCCGAAGGCGGGCCGGGCAAACGGACCCGACGTCGATCCATAAGTGGAGAGCGGTGCGACCGGCGCGAAGTAACTCCGGGCATGTGTAGTCGGATTGAGTGCTCCAACGCGGACCGGAAACGAAGACCCCGGCAAGTTTGCGTAGATCTTATCGGGACGGCAGTCGCTGGACGCCCCCGGGCTTCCGTAGTTAGTGTCGATATCCTGGTCGTCGCCGCATTCGAAGTAGGTCGGCGTGAACGGCAGCCCGCTTTCCCAGGTGGTGTCGCCGTTCAGCTGCCAGCCGCCGATCAGCTCATTCGCGAGCGTCGGGGCATTGCCCAAAAACATCCTGCCTTTGCCAAATGGCAGCGCCCAGGAGCCGCTCATGGTGAAAACGTTGGTTCGGTTCGTGTCGTTGGGCCCATATTCAACGCGAGGGTCCTGCAGGAAGTAAGTCCCGTTGTAGTTCAGCGCCCGCGACCAGGTGTAATTCGCAAGAATATTGAACCCGTGGGCCAGGCGCTGCTGAACGGTCGCCTGCATGGAGTTATAGCTGGCGCGCGCCGCCGGAAAGAGCGAGGTGATGTCCTGATTGCAGCAGTAAACCGTCGTTCCGTTATAGGAGCCGACAAAGTGATCGTAGTAAGGGCGACGACCGTTGCGGCTGCAGGGCGTTCCCGGCGCGCAGGTCGCCGGCGCAGTGGGGTCAGCCGCCGTCAGATCCGCCGGCGTGGAGGGCAGCCGCGGCTCGTTGGCGCTGAAGCCGTATGTTTCGCCCGGGTAGATCTTCTCGGCGACATTGCCTACGTAAGCCAGGGTGAACGTCATCTGCCCGGTGATCTGTTGCTGCACCGAAACATTCCACTGATCGATCTTTGGCAGGATAAGCGTGTTCGGCCGCCACTGCGCGTTGTAGCCGTTGGCGAGAGGGATATCTCCATTGGCCGGGATGTACGGAGCGTCCGGACGCGCCGGCAAACTTCCATAGCTGTATTCATACCGCCCGGCAGCGTTCCCCTCAGTTACGTCCTCATCGATGTAGACCGGCAGATTGTGGGTCATGGCGCTGCCGAAGATCGTCCCGAAAAAGCCCTCCTCGTCATAAATCTGAGCAGCGGCGCCGCGGACAACGGTGTTGCTGTGAGGCTGCCACGCGAAGCCGAGCCGCCCTGCCAGATCCGTGAGGTCAACCTGAGATCCGCCGTTCGTTCCCCAGGGTCCCACCCCAGCCACGCGAATCACTCCGGCGGGCAAATCGGTAAATCCTCCCTGGCCCGGCGAATTCACCGTTTCCGGGAAAACAATATCCCAGCGCAGCCCATAATCCAGCGTGAAGTTCGGCCTCAGGCGCCAACTGTCCTCGGCGTAGACGGCGCCGCGCTTCTGCCGGTTGGCAGCCGTCGGCGAATAAACATCGTAGCGTTGGAAGGTATCGACATATCCCAGCAAAATTGAGGCAATCCCTGAGCCGCTGCTGGAATTTCCGGGGATCTGGGTGCTGCCGTTGCCAAACCCAAGCTCGCCGGAACGCGTGTAGTCGCTGGCGTTGCGCAGATTCAGTGCATACTCGAGGGCGGCGCCGGCGCGGATGGAGTGGTTGCCCCGGATCAGGGTCCAGTTATCGTTGGCCTGGAAGATCTGCTCGCTTTGTAACAGCGGGCAGTTACAACCCTGGGTTCCGAAGTTACTGATGCTGCCGTCTTCCACGTTGTAAGTGGGGTTGCCGGAAGTGTCGAGCGTTCCCTGGTTGAGATTGGTCAAACCGATCGCCGCGGCCGGGTTGGTGCCATAGCCGAGCATGTTCTCCGCGATGTGGTAATTCATGAAGCCGATGCGGAAGTCCGTGAGCAGATTGGGGCGGACGGCCCAGTCGAATCCCGCGGAGGCGCTCTGATCCTGCTGCTGGGTTGTGCCTGTGGTGTTGCCTACGCCAAATCCGCTGCCGCCTGCGGCTCCAAAGACCGCGGCGCCAAACAGGCGGTAATTCTCATAGTCGTAGCGTGCAAAAGCGTGCAGCGTGGGCGTGGCCTGCGCATCGATGCGCATATCGGCATCGTCGCCGTCGTTGTTCCCGTTTCCCGAAGCAACGTAGTTGTTCGCCGTGGCTCCCGCAGGGCCGGAATTTGGCGCCGGCAGCGCCGACAGCAGCGCGATGCCCTGCGAGGTGAGCGCCGATGCCGGAACGGCGCTCGCGGAGTACGTGGTGCCGGTTCCCGGATCGTAGACGCTGGAGGCATATTGGCTCAGGTTGCAGGTTCCCGCGCCGCTCAGGCACGTGCTGCGAACCAGATCCGTGGGCACATTCTGCTGCAGCGTCTGCCCGACGCGCTGGCGCGTGCCCTGATAATCCAGAAAGAAGAATTCCTTGTCTTTGCGGATCGGACCGCTCAGCGATCCGCCGAATTGGTTGTAGAGCTGGCCTGGGAAAAGGACGCCCGGATACTGCGTGAAGGGATCGCGAGCCATGAATTCGCCGCTGCGCCGGAATTCGAACGCGTCTCCGTGGAAGCGGTTGCCGCCGGACTTCGTATCGGCGATCACGAAGCCGCCGACAGCGCCGCCGAATTCGGCCGGGTAGTTCTGCGTGATCACGCGCATTTGGCTGAGCGAATCGAGCGTCGGATTAATCACAATGATCCCCAGCACCGGCTCGCGATTGTCGGTGCCGTCGAGTTCCCAGCCCAGCGTTCCGTAATTCGTGCCGTTGATTTCCACCGGGAACGTCCCCTGCGGATTCTGTGTGGGTGCAATGCTGAAGCTCGATCGCTGCGCTCCCGGAACCAGCAGCTCCATCTGGCTGGCGTTCTGGTTCATGTTGGGGATGGTCGTCAGCTGATGCGATGACAGCGTGGTGGTGACCTCGGCGCTGTTGGTCTGCAGCGGCGGGGCTGCGGTCGTCACCGTAACCGTTTGCGCCGCAGTGCCCGGCTGCAGCTTCAGGTTCACCTGTTGCGTCTGGTTGGCGAAGAGCGCAATATTCGATGACTGCGCCGCCCGGAAGCCGTTGCTCATCGCCTTCACCACATAGGTGTCGGGAATGAGCCGGCTGACAGTGAAGTTTCCGCTGCCGTTGGTTTCCACCGTCTGCGAGACGCCTTTGTCGACGTCCGTCACCGTTACCGTCGCATGGGGAATGACCGCGCCGGTGGGGTCGGTCACCGTGCCCACAATCGATCCAAATACGGCCTGTGCGTTGGTCCGCAGCGCCCACGTCACGACTATGACTGGCAGCAGAAGGAAAATGATCCGGCGAATAGAATGGCGGCTAGGATAGCGGCGCGCTCCCCGGTACCCGGTCCGGGAGCAGGGATCGCAAAAGAACGGCTTCATAAGTATGACCTCCAGGAAGGAATGCAGACTCGGGCCCGACCGTGGGAACTGTATGTTTACCAAGTAGTTAGCTGCATGTACACGACAATTCTCTGCACTCACTTGCAGCAGGTATTGTTCGCGTTGAAGCTTTTGATGCATTCGCTGGTGGCGAAAGATGCCCCGTCTGGCCTTGCCCGGCAACCCTCGGCGAACCGGCCTGGTGATCTTCTGCCGAAGTTATGGCATCCTTCTACGCATCCGTTGGAGAAACACGTGCCGAAGTCTGTCTCGCTAGTCCTCACTTTGGGGCTGATCCTGCTCCCGGCTGCAAAACCTCAGTCACCATCGCTGCCGGCCCTCCCGCCGGTCGGTAATCTGGAGCTGACGGGCGGCCCCGCGCTGCACATCGCCCGCGAAACCGATCCATCCCGCCCCTTTTCCGTAGTCGGCCCGCGCGGAGCCATTCTTGGCCAGGAAAGCGGCGTCTGCGAAGCATGGATCTTTCCGTGGAAGATTTTCTCCGGCCTTCGCATCAGCGCCCGCATGCAGGACTACGACGTGCCCATCGACGTGAATCCCCATGCTGCTGAAATCGATGTGACTCCCCAGACGACCATCCTGACTTACTCGCACGCTAACTTCACCATTCGCCAGATCATGTTTGCGCCAAAAAGCGCTCCGGATGGCGCCGGCGCCGTGATGGTCTGGCAAATCCAGTCCATCCGCCCCATCGATCTGACCTTCAGCTTCAGGCCGGTGATGCAGCGAATGTGGCCGGCACCCTCCGATCCTCAGCCTTCGCCGGAGTGGGTCGAAACCGCCGGCGGCCACTCAGGCTTCTACATCCTGCACGAGGACCTTCCCCGCGAAGCCGCGGCTGTGGCTATACCAACGGCTCAGCCCGGAATCCTCGCGCCCTACCAGGAGCGCGCGCACTACTGGCCGCTGCAATTCATCCTCCATTTCGATCCACAAAAAGACCACGGCCAGTTCTTTCCACTGTTGATGGTGACGGGCGATACGCCACAGTCGGCGACGCGCGACGCGCTCGCTCACAGTCTTGCGGCGCTCGATGCGTCGCTCTCCGATCTGTATCGGAGCAATGCAGGCTATTACAAGGATCTCCTCGACAGCCACACCAGCATCGCGACCCCGGACCAGCATCTCAACGACGCATTCTCCTGGGCGATTACCGCGATCGACCAGCTTTGCGTGATCACTCCGGCTCACCACGGCGAAGCCCTCACCGCCGGGTTTGTCGGTTCCGGCGACTCCGACCGGCCCGGCTTCGGCTGGTTTTTCGGGCGCGATGCGCTCTGGACTCTCTACGCGGTGAACAGTTATGGCGATCCGCAAACGGCGCGCGAGGAGCTGGAAGTCCTCATTCGCCACCAGCGCGAGGATGGCAAGATCATGCACGAGTATTCGCAGACTGCGAACCTCGTCGACTGGTCGTCGCTACCCTATGAATACGCCGCCGCCGACTCCACGCCCCTCTTTCTCATGGCGGCCGCCGATTACCTGCGCATCACTGGCGACGCCGGTTTTATCCGCCATCACTGGGATGCCTTTGAACGCGCGTGGCGATTCGAAACCTCGCATGTTTCCGCTGATGGCATTTACAACAATTTGCAAGGCACCGGCTGGGTCGAGTCGTGGGTACCCTCCATGCCGTATCAGGAAATCTATCTCGCCGCCCTCGACCAGCAGGCAAGTACGGCATTCTCCAGCCTCGCCCGCGCCGCCGGACAATCCGAATTGGCCAGCCAGGCGGCAGACCGTGCATCGCGCCTGAGCGAGACGCTTCAAAAAGAATACTTCCTGCCCGACTCCGGCTTTTACGCCTTCAGCCGAAATCCCGACGGCGCCACCGATGACACCGCGACCATTTTCCCTTCCGTCGCGTGGTGGGACGGCAGTTTCGGTCTCGAGCACAGCGACTCCATGTTCGAGAGGTGGGCGTCCAGCGAATTCTCGACCGACTGGGGAACCCGCATCCTCAGCGATAAGACCTCGTTCTACGATCCGATCAGCTATCACCAGGGCAGCGTCTGGCCGCTCTTCACGGGATGGGTTTCGGTTGCCGAATACCGCGCCGGCCATCCTCTCTCCGGATACGCTCACCTGATGCAGAACGTGAATCTTACCTGGGCTCAGGATCCGGGCGACGTGACGGAGCTTCTCTCCGGCAAATTCTTTCAAACCCTGGGCCGCAGCACAGCGCATCAGCTCTGGTCTTCAGCCATGGTGATCTCCCCGGTGTTGCGGGGCCTGTTTGGTCTTGAATGGAATGTGCCGGGCAATACTCTGACCATCACCCCGCAACTCCCCGCAGAGTGGCCGGGCGCGGCGCTGCACAATGTCCCCTTCGGCAGCAGCCACCTGGATATCTCCGTGAAACGGGAGGGGACCAATCTTAAAATCCACGTTCAGGGTGGCACACCAGGCATGAAACTTGCCTCGCGCACCCCTGGCGCGCGGCTGCGGGGAGACGAGTTACTGGTCCCGTTGCCGGCTGTGGAGGTGGGTGCAACAGAGAGTCTGCCGCCGTTCGGATCCGAGACGAGCCAAATGAAAGTGCTGGACGAACACTATGAACCGCATGCGCTCGTTCTGCATCTGGCTGCGCCGGGTGGAACCCTGGCCACGATGGATGTGAGAGAGAATGCCGGAATCAGGAAGCTCACCGTTAGCGGAGCCACGATGCTGCAAGACGCGTCCGGCCTGCAGCAGATGCAGATTACCTTTCCGCCGGGCGAGGGATACATCGAGAAAGCAGTTTCATTGCATTGGTAACGTCCATCGGTTCGGCGCACCCGTGTGACTGGGTAACTGGCCGGGTTTCGGAACTAAGCAGTCGGTAACTTAGCTCATTCGTGCTGCCGCTGCGAAATCTGCGCTGCCCGAATGAGGTCTGGCAGCTTCAGAGAAGTAGAACGCCGGAGGTTTGCCCCGGCCATCGCTTCCAGTTGTACCAGTGCCTGCGTGTGCTCTTCCGCATTTCGCGCGCACGAGCAATCCGGCGGAATATAGATGTCGAAACCGCGCATCTTCGCATCATGCGCCGTAACGGTGATGCAACTGTTGGACGTCAGCCCAGTCAGGATCAGCGTTTCCACCTGCAGATGCTGCAACAGCACCTCCAGCGGCGTCATGTAAAACGCGGAGTGCATCGGCTTCAGCACGAAGTAATCTTCGCTGTCCGGCAGCAGTGGCCGCACGAACTCGCGCCCCTTCGCTTCAAGGCAGCGGCCCATCAGCACTTCTTTCTCGCTGCGCCAGTCGCCGAAGTTATCGTTGACATACAGCGCCGGGATGCCGGCCGCGCGCGCCCGCGCCTTCAGCTTCACCAGCGCATCCCGCATACCAAGCGCTCCCTTCAGGATCGCGTCTCCCTCCGGAAACTGAAACGTCGTCAGCACATCGATCAGCAGCAGCGCAACGGGCACAGGCGCGGGACGCGTCTTTGCATGCTTCCGTGATCGCATGCCATCTCCGATGCCATCTCCGTCGTTGATGCGTCCGGCCACGTCTGGAACCAAGTCCCCTGTGCACCGACCGGGCGGTGGAGGCGAAATTTGGCTGCCCCCCAGGGATTCGAACCCCGATATGCTGATCCAGAGTCTGCCTGGTTACTGAGCTAAAGTTAGGCGTAATGCTCCCAGAATCTTGAAATTGCCGCAACTGACCAAAAACCCGTGTACCGCCATACCCGGCAGCACTGGAAATGGTGAATGCCCATTCCTTCACACTCACAATTGAGGCGGACGGCACTCCACCTGAACGAATGCCAGCCCGACCATGCCCGTCGGGCGGCCAACAGCGCGGCGGGCCTGGTTGGGTTCCGAAGGGGCACACCTTTGGGGGGGCTGGAAACCGGGACTGCGCTGCGCTCTTCGTGAATCTCGCGGAGTCAGGCGCCAATCCTCTTGACAAGCCTGGCCGGTCTGATTAGCGTGGATGCCCACCCCCACCACGGTTTTCTCCAGTTAAGTACCTGACGGCTCTGTTCCGCTTGTTGGAGACAAACCCCTCTCGGATCTCGCCACTCCCCCAGTGGCCATTTGAGGATTCGCGTTGGCACCGACAAGGACTATGCCGAGAGTACGGATGCTTGCCGACTAAGCGAACGGTTTCGCTTCGGAGACAGGTGTGCTTCACGGGCCCGTTTTCTTTTGCTGGCGGCGACGCCGATTCTTAGGGGGACCCCAAATGTCCGGTCAGTCCGCTGATGTGGATTCAAGAGGGCGCAGCGCATGCGCATGCTTCTCCTCGCACAGTTTCTTCGGCCGGCATTTCGGGTCAGGACGAAACAGGGTGCGGCGAAGGGTCGCCCCTCACCAGGTTTTCGCCGCGCTCGCGGGCGCCGCGATGCTGGCGGCTGCGATGCCCGCATCCGCGCAGGCGCCGACGCTGCAGCCCAACTGGATACAGCAGTCGCCGGCGACTATCCCTACCGCTCGCTTTGGCGATTCCGTCGTCTACGATGTCGCACAGAACCAACTCATGATGTTCGGCGGCTTCATCAATAGCGGCGTCGCCAACGATACGTGGTTGTGGAACGGGACCAACTGGGTAGAGGCGAGCCCCGCCACCAGTCCCACCGGGCGCGATAACCAGACGATGGTCTACGATGCGGCGACGAGCCAGGTGGTGATGTTCGGAGGGTCTACGAACCCTCCCGCCGGCCGAGTGAACGATACGTGGTTGTGGAACGGGACGACCTGGACGCAGGCGAGTCCTTCCAACAGCCCGCCGGCGCGCAGCAGCGCCTCCATGGCCTACGATGCGGCCACCGGACAGGTTGTGCTGTTCGGCGGCATTGGCACGAGTAATGCCGATCTCGGCGACACCTGGTTATGGAACGGGACGACCTGGACTCAGGCCAGTCCCACGACCAGCCCCTCGGCGCGGGATGGCGCTTCCATGGCCTATGACGCCGCGCTGGGCGAAGTGATTTTGTTCGGTGGCGACGCCGATGCGACAGACCAGAGTGACACATGGGCGTGGAACGGTACCACGTGGACTGTGCTGTCGACCGCGAACAGCCCCGGCCCGCGGGACAGCGCGGCGGCAACGTACGACAATGCGCTGGGCGAGGTGGTTTTGTTCGGCGGAGAGAACGTCACCAGCAGCTCGTATTTCAACGACACCTGGGAGTTTGACGGGACCAACTGGGTGCAACAGACGACGGCGAACGCGCCCGGGATGCGGGACGGGAGTGGAATGGCCTACGATCCGGCGCTTGGCCAGATCGTCCAGTTCGGTGGGTACAGCAACACTAACGTGACTGTCACTTACAGCGATACGTGGACCTGGAGCCTGCCGCAAAACTTCGGCAGCGTGAATGTCTGTGCTCCGGGAACGTCGGTTGTTCCCAACTGCAGCAACACGTTGACGCTGACTTACAACGTTTCGGCGACCACGACTTTTGGCACGCCCCAGGTGGTCACGGAGGGAGCGACGGGCCTCGACTTCTCGGTTGCCAGCGGCAGCTCCTGCAGCGGCACCGTCAATGGGGGAGCCTCCTGCACCGTCAGCGTTACCTTCGCTCCCCAGGCGCCTGGTTTGCGCCCAGGCGCGGTGGATCTGGTCGACAACTCGGGCACGCTGCTGACCAGCACTCCGATCTACGGCAACGGTCTCGCGCCGGAGATCGCCTTTGCTCCTCCGCCAGCGGTGAATGGAGTGAACGGTACGCCGGTGTCCACTGGAACCTTTACTGTGACGAGCCCTATGGGCATCGTGGCCGATGCGCAGGGCAATCTCTACATCGCGAACAGCGGCCAGTCCAATGTGCTGAAGGTTACGCCCAGTGGCACGGTGACCACCGTGGGCTTCGGCTTCGTTACTCCGCAGGGGGTTGCGGTGGATGGAGCGGGCGACCTGTTCGTGGCGGATCCCGGGCTGAATGCGCCCCTGGGCGAAGTGGTCGAAATCCCGGCCGGTTGCACCACGAGCGCCTGCCAGGTTGCGGTGTATGCGCCGGTTGTCCATCCCAGCCCGGCCGGCGTGGCCGTCGACGGTCTGGGAGATCTCTTCATCGCCGATCCCGTCGAAGGAGTGCTGGAACTGCCGGCGGGCTGCGCCAGCGCTGCCTGCCAGGTCTCTGTGGGCAGCGGGTGGTCGCAGCCTGAAGGCGTAGCCGTGGACGCAACGGGAGATTTGTTCGTCGCCGACGCCGGCCTGAAGGAAATCGTCAAGATTCCCGCCGGTTGCACCAGCGCCGCCTGCCAGACCACCGTCGGCAGCGGATGGTCTTCGCCGCAAAGCGTCGCAGTCGATGCGGCGGGCGATGTGTTCGTCGCCGACCCCGTGGTGAACAACGGCTCGGTCGGCGTGGAGGAGGTTCCGGCGGGCTGCACCAGCAGCAGTTGCCAGGAATGGCTCTACCAGGGCATTTCCTACGGCGTCGCGACCAATGCCGCGGGACAAGTCTTCATCTCCGACAATACCCGTGCACAGATTTACGAGGTCAATCAGTCCGAGCCGCCGGCGCTGAGCTTTGCGACGACCGATGTCGGAAGCACCAGCGACCCGCAGTACTTCTCGATTCTGAATGCGGGCAACCAGCCGTTGGTCAATTCCGCGATCGGCCTCACGACTGGCTTTCAGCTGACGAATGGAATCTCCCCCGTCTGCGATGCCAGTTTCACGCTGGCGCCGGGGCAGGGATGCAGCCTGACCCTGGATTTCGCCCCCACTGAGGGTGGGAATATCACCTACCCCGCGACCCTGCAGAACAACTCCCTCAACGGCAATCCCGCGACGCAGACCTTCAATCTCTCAGGCACGGCTGTGGAGCCGAACGATGAGCTGTACGTGAACGGTCCCGGGGGGGGAAGCGGCACAGTGGTTTCGAATCCTGCGGGAATCGACTGCACTTTCACGGGCTCAGTCGCCTCAGGGACCTGCACGGCTTCCTTCACCGGCGGATCGGTCGTGACGTTGCAGGAGACTCCGGCAGCAGGATCCACGTTCACGACCTGGGCCGGCGCCTGCGCCAGCGCGGGATCGAGCCCGACCTGCAACGTGACCGTGAGCCCATTTGTCACTCTGAGCGCGGTCTTTTCCACCGCCGACACGATCAGCGTGACGGAACGGGGATCCGGCGCCGGCACGGTGACGTCCACCCCCGCGGGGATCAGCTGCAGCCAGACGGGCGGAGTCAGCTCGGGAACCTGCAGTGCGAATTTTGCGGCCGGGTCGCAGCTGACCCTGACGGCGGCGCCTGCCGCGGGAACGCAATTCATGGGCTGGGGTGCCCCCTGCTCGGGAACCAGCCTGACCTGCACCCTGACCGCGAACTCGGCCTACGATGTGAGCGCCGCGTTCGACCAGCAGAATCTTGGCAATGTAAATGTCTGTCCGAAGGGACAGAATTCGCCCGCGCCGTGCAGCACCACGCTTGCGGAGACGTTCGAGATCCCGGCGAATATGACGGTGGGCGCGATCCAGGTCGTCACGCAGGGAGTTGCGGGGCTGGACTTCTCGCTGGCCAGCGCCGGTACCTGCACCGGGACGCTCAGCGCGGGAAGCTCCTGCAGCGTCAATATCAACTTCGCCCCATTGGCTTCCGGTTTGCGCATGGGCGCCGCGGAACTCTATAACAATGCGGGTTCCCTGGTGGCAAGCATGCCGATCTACGGCATCGGCCAGGCGCCGGAGGCCGCTTTTGGCCCAGGCGCGCAGACCACCGTGGGCACCGGACTCGCTGGCCCGTACAGCATCGCGGTGGATGCAGCGGGCAATACTTTCATCGCGGACTGGGGCGACGGGCGCGTGGTGAAGATCGCGGCCGGCACCGGAGTGCAGACCAACCTCATCACCGGACTGAACCCTCCACTCGAAGGCGTGGCCGTGGATGGAGCGGGCAATGTCTACACCGCCGAACAGGACAGCAACACCGTGTTGGAGATCCCTGCAGGAGGCGGGCAGCCGATTCCGCTGGGTAGCGGGCTGAACGCCCCAGCGGGCGTGGCAGTGGACGGGGCAGGCGACGTCTTTATCGCGGATTATCTCAACAACCGGGTGGTGGAGCTCCCGGCAGGAGGCGGCCCTCAGACCACGGTGGGCAGCGGGCTGAGCGTCCCGCAGGGAGTAGCCGTGGATGGACTGGGCGATGTGTTCATCGCCAACTCCGGGGCCAACCAGATTGTGGAGGTGACAGCGAGCGGAGTGCAAACTACTCTGCCATTCACCGGACTGGATGATCCCCAGGGCGTGGCGGTGGATGCGGCAGGCGACGTTTTCGCTTCGGATTACTACGGCGAGCAGGTGATGGAGCTTACGCCGGCGGGAGTTCAGACGACCGTAGCCAGCGGACTGGGACCCCATCTTACCGGCGTGGGGCTGGATGCAGCCGGCGATATCTTCATCGCGGATCTCAATGACAACCGGGTGGTGGAGCTGAACCGCTCGCAGCCATCCTCGCTGAGCTTTGCTCTCACCAACGTGGACAGCACCAGCGCCGACAGTCCGCAGACGGTTTCTGTGCAAAATGTCGGCAACCAGACGCTGACGGGCTCGATCAGCGCCACCACCACCTCCAACTTCGTTGAAAACGCGACCGGCTCCACGTGCGGCACATTTGCGCTGATCCCCGGCGTATCCTGCGCTGAGAGTTTCAGCTTTACACCGCAGAGCACAGGCGCTCTCGCCGATTCGGCGAGTTTCAGCGACAACACGCTGAATCTTGCGTCCTCAGTTGTCCTCCAGCCAGTCAATCTCAGCGGCATCGGCAGTCTGAACGGCGCAACCGGGACGGTCGTGCCCGATGTAGTGGGCATGACGGAGGCGGCAGCGGCAAGCTCCCTCACGACTGCGGGGCTGGGCGTGGGCTCGGTGACCACGCAGTACAGCAGCAGCGAGCCGGCAGGCAGCGTGATCGGCCAGAACCCGGTGGCCAATGCGCAGGTCAATCTGGGAACCGCGGTTGCGCTCCTGATTTCAACCGGTGAAGCGCCGCCGCCGGCACCCGACCCGCTCACCTTCGAAAACAACTACTTTGTCACCGGCGACTATGCCACCGGAGGAGTGACGCTGCGCGGCAAAGGCGTGAACGGCGTGGCTACCGGAACCATCACCATCCCCGACCTCACAACCTGCGGCTGCAGCCAGGGCGTTCCCGACGGAGCCGATGTGATCGACGGCTTCCTCTATTGGACGACGCTCGAGAACACGGCCACGCCTTCGGGTAACACGGGGACCTTCCTGGGTTATGCGATCACCGGCCAGCAAATCGGCAGCGACATACCCTACACGGACGGCGCCTTCAGCGGCACGCTGCGCGTCTATCGCGCCGACATCAACGCCTATTTGCAGGCGCCGCCGAGCTTTAACGGGGAGCGGCTCGCCTCGGGTCCGTTCACGGTGACTTTGCCGGACAGCGGCGGAAGCGGCTTGCCGCTCACCGAAGGCGCGAGCATGGTGATCATTTATCGCGCTTTGTCCACGAGCGTTCCTCTCAAATCGGTGGTCATCTACGACGGCTCGGTGGTGCCTTCCGCCGCGACCACGCAGAACGTGCAGGGATTCTATGACGCAGCCGGAAACTTCGGAAATGTTACGACTCTTTCCACGTCAGGAGGAAATTGGATCGTCAGCAACAGCGGTCCCCTAATCGGAGCAGGAACGAGCCAGTATTCCGTTCCTCTGAGCGCCGGCGCCGCGTACTCCGCGGTCATTCTCTCCGTTCCCGTGGCCAATTCCGACAACGACGGCATTCTGGATTCATGGAAAGCCGGCCCGGCGTCCGGTTTCTTTGCCGGCCAGCCCGGCTATACCGACGTGAGGACCCAGTCGTGGGTCGCCTTGCCGGGCGCAAAGCACGGCGAGAAGGACCTGTTTGTCCAGCTCGACTGGATGTGCGGCAACGTGTTGACCAACGGCCAGTGCGATCCCAGCCAGGAGGATCTGTTCCCGTCACCCGACTCCAATGGCAACGATCCGCTGGCCATGGTGAAGACGGCGTTCAGCAACATGGGCATCGTCCTCCATCTCGAGATCGGCAACATCGTGCCCGAGAGCACGTGCACCGATGACGATTCTGAGCTTTGCGAGTTTCCGGGCCAGCCGGGAGTCATCGGCTGGAAGAACAGCCTGGAGTTCACCAAGCTGTGGCCGCGCAATATCAGCTCCTGCGAGGCGGGCGGCGACTGCACGGCGCGCTTCCCCTACGGGCAAAAGGACAGCTATCACTACGTGCTGTTCGGCCACTCTCTGGCGATTCCGGCCTGGAGCACGCGCTTCGGAACGCTGACGGCGATCGCGGCGAACGCCTCCACCGGCCAGACAACCATCACGACCTCGAACCGTGGCGCCCAGGGCAGCATCGACTATTGCCCCAGCCGCTTCACTATCTCCGGCGTGCTGAGCTATCCCGGACTCAACGGCGTCTACAACACGGCGTCGTGCCCCGATGCGGAAACCATCATTCTGACCACTCCCGGCGTCTCCAACTGGACCTACGCCAACAACTCGCCGCTGGAGCCGGATATCGGTCTTACCTCCGGCACGGTGACAAGCATCTCTGGTTATTCCGACCTCGGCGGCCAGGATTCGGCCGTGACCCTGGCGCTCTGGGAGACAGATCCGAACCAGGACATGAGCAAGCGCGCCCAAGTCATCGCCGGCACGCTGTTCCACGAGATCGGGCACACGCTTGGCTTGACCCACGGCGGCATTTACTACAACAACGGGCCGGGCAGCTACATTCCGACCCTGGAAGAGAATTGCAAGCCCAACTACCAGAGCGTGATGAATTACCTGTTCCAGCTGGTTGGAGTGGGCCCGAACTCAGCCGTTGCTTACTCCAACCAGTTGCTCGAAGGGCAGCCGCAGAACGGAGCGCCGTCTGTTTTGACCTACGGTTCGCTGGGCTCGGTGGTGAATCTGACTGACCCCTCCGGCAATCCTGCCACGTACCCCACTTCCTCCTGGTACAGCCCGACACTGCCGGCAGGTTCGACAGAAAGCGCCGCCACGTTGCATTGCGACGGCAGTCCGCTGACCGGCGACACGGGATATTTTGTGGAAGGCTCCATCGCGCCGATCACTCCAGCCTGGAACGCCAGCCAGAACATCGACTTCGTTGATAGTCCATATACGCCGGCTTCGTTGCATGGTTACAACGATGTTGCCAACGTCGATCTGCGCCAGGTGGGCGCAACCGGCGCCGAATACGCGTCACTGGCGAGCCTCCTTTCGTTTGGCGCCTCGTCAACGCCGGTGAACGTTGCGGCCGGCGGAAGTGCGACCGTGAGCGCGGGCGGCACAGTGACGGTGGGCAACGGCGGTTCCGTTACCCTGACCAGCGGCGGCAGCGCCACGGTGGGCGGCGGCGCGGTGATCAGCGGCGGCGGCACCATTACCTTCGCCACCGGAGGCGCGTTGACGCTCAGCGCTTCCGCAGCCGGTCCGAACACGATTACACCGGGCAGCAGCGGGCAGGTGACCTTGCCGAGCGGCGGCAGCGTGACCCTGAGCAATGCGGCCACAATCACGCTCACCAGCGGCGGAACGGTGACGCTCGGCGCGGGCGGGAATGTGACCCTGGGCGCAGGCGGCACCATCACCCTGCCAGATGGCGGCGGTTCGATAACGATTCCCTCGACAGGGGGTTCGTACGACGTTCCCGCGGGCGGCAATGTGACGCTGGGCGCAGGCGGCAATGTAACCCTGGGCGCAGGCGGCAACGTAACCCTGGGCGCAGGCGGCAACGTGACCCTCGGCGCGGGCGGCAACGTAACCCTGGGCGCCGGCGGCAATGTGACCCTGGGCGCAGGCGGCAATGTAACGCTGGGCGCGGGCGGCAACGTGACCCTGGGCGCAGGC
>JASIAO010000257.1 GCA_030041955.1 Acidobacteriaceae bacterium
GTCCACTCCAGGCAGACAGATCCGAAAATTTAATGCGGGGGACCAATCCGCTTGGCGATTGACGACAAATACGAAGCAGACATTCAAAAGCTGATCGATGCAGGCAAAGAGAAGGGCTATCTGACCTACAACGAGGTCAACGACCTTCTGCCGGGCGATATGAACTCGCCCGACGACCTCGACGATCTGATCACGACGATCGGCACGCAGGGCATCGACATCCTCGAGGGCGGGCCGAAGATCGGCGGCGAACGCGACGAGTTCGAAGGCGAAGAGGGCGAGGACGTCGAGCTGGACCTGACGCCCGGGACGCTGGAGAAGACCAACGATCCGGTGCGCATGTACCTGCGCGAGATGGGCACCGTGCCGCTGCTCACGCGCGAAGGCGAAGTGGAGATCGCGCGGCGCATCGAGCGCGGCCAGCTGCGCGTGCTCAAGGCCATTTCGCGCTCACCGGTGGTGATCCACGAGATCGTCGCCCTCGGCGAGGATCTGAAGCGCGGCGTCCGCAACATCAAGGAAGTGGTGATCTTCGACGATGAGGAGCTCACCGAAGAAGTGGTGCAGGCGCGCGTGCGCCAGACCGTCGCGCGCATCGACGTTCTCGTGAAGCACCAGAAAAAAGCGCAGCAGTTCGATGAGAAGCTGGCCGCGGTGAACCAGAAGGCGAAGCCGCGCGAACACCGCCGGCTGCGCTGGAGCATCGCACGCGAGAAGGTGCTGGTTTCGCGGATCGTCCGCGAGCTGAAGTACACCAACCAGGAAAACAAGCGGCTCCTCGACAAGGTGAACAAGACGGTCGAGGCAATGCGCACACTGGAGCGCCAGATTCGCTCCCTCGACCAGAAGTGGGAGCAGTCGCGCAGCGAAGAGCTGAAGAAGGAATACCGGCGCCAGCAGAAGAACTGCAAGACGGATCTCGAGAAGCTCGAGGAAGAAGCGGGCGTTTCCATCGCCGAGCTGAAGCGCACGCAGCGCGAAATGATCCAGGGCGATATGGACGCCGAGCAGGCCAAGCGCGAGCTGATCGAAGCCAACCTGCGCCTGGTCGTCTCCATCGCCAAGAAGTACACGAACCGCGGCCTGCAGTTCCTCGACCTGATTCAGGAAGGCAACATCGGCCTGATGAAGGCGGTGGACAAATTCGAGTACCGCCGCGGTTACAAATTCTCGACCTACGCCACGTGGTGGATCCGCCAGGCGATTACGCGCGCCATCGCGGACCAGGCCCGCACCATCCGTATCCCGGTGCACATGATCGAGACCATCAACAAGCTCATCCGCACCTCGCGTCAGCTGGTGCAGGAGCTCGGCCGCGAGCCTACTTCGGAAGAGATCGCAAAGCGGATGGATATTCCGGTAGCGAAGGTGCGTAAAGTCCTCAAGATCGCTCAGGAACCCATCTCGCTCGAGACGCCCATCGGCGAAGAAGAAGACTCGCACCTTGGGGACTTCATCGAAGATCGCCAGGCCGTCTCGCCTTCCGATGCCGTCATCAGCGTCAACCTGAAGGAGTACACCTCACAGGTGTTGCGTACCCTGACGCCACGCGAAGAGCGCGTGGTCAAGATGCGCTTTGGCCTCGAAGACGGCTCCGAGCATACGCTGGAGGAAGTCGGCCAGAGCTTCCAGGTCACCCGCGAACGCATCCGGCAGATCGAAGCCAAGGCGCTGCGCAAGCTGCGTCACCCATCACGCTCGCGCAAGCTGCGGGCGTTTGTGGACACGGCGCACGAGTAAACGCACCAGGTCCCCAATACCAAAGCCGCTCCGGAATCGGGGCGGCTTTTGCTTTGTCAGGCTCAGCCAAAGATTAGGTACCAATTTCGCACAGCATTACCACCTAAGTACCATTGCTGAAGTTACTACGGTTTGCGATAGTAACCGCGAAGTACTTTTTCCCTTTGTGCAGTGATTCCCTGAATGTGCGGAGGATTCCTGCTTTGTCTGCTTTGGGTTTCAATGTTTCTGCCTTCTGGGCGGGGCTGCGTGCCCGCGTCCTGCGCGTCTCCGACACCAGCGATCAGCCTCCTGGACCCAATGGCGGCTGCATCCGCGGTTTTATGTGGGCCATGCTCTTTGAAACAGTGAGCGTGCTGGCGCTGGCCGGGCTGATCTACGTCTTCCACTCAGCGCGGTTTTGATAACCGGCCTCACTGCACGGTGAGATCCAGGGCCACGCTGTGCGTGACATCTGACATTGTGCCGGTGGCCGTGATGACATAGGCGCCGGGCGGAGTAGCATTCTGCGGCGGACCGGTGCCGCCCGATCCCGGGCTGGCCGCAACGCCACAGCCGGCCGGGATGAGCACGATGGCTGCAACGATCGCCAGCAGCGCCGCCGTCTTCCTGCGGCGGAATGCCAGGAATGGCAGCGGGAGGACCATGGCAAGCAGGGACAAGTCCCTCCCCCAGGGCGGTTCCGGAGCTGCACGCTGCGCGGAGGTGCTCGCCGCCGCCACGCCGGTGGCGATGCAGACGTTCGCGGTGGAAGTATTTGCGCCGCTGATCGGGACAGTGGCAGCGCCTGCCGCCGGACACACGCCGTTTTGCGCGAGACCGAAGGAGCAGGTGGCATTCTGAGGCGCGCCGGTACAGGATAGCGTGACGGTGCCGGAGGTGCCTCCCAGCCCGCTGAGCTGCAGCGCAAAGCTCGCC
>JASIAO010000258.1 GCA_030041955.1 Acidobacteriaceae bacterium
GAGCTCCAGTGTTTCTGTGAGCGGGGTCGCGGTAAAGTTCGCGGTGAAGGGGCAAAGCGCGGCCAGCCACAGCGCCCACCAGCCGGCGCGGTTGCTCCAGATGCGCCGCGCGAAGGCGGCGATGAGCAGACACGTACCGAGATCGAAGGCCACCTGGGCGAACATGACTGCGCGGTAGTGCTCCATGCCGAAGAGGCCGAAGCAGAGCATGAGGAAGAGCGGATAGCCGGGCAGGCGGATCAGCGTGGGATGAATGCCCTGGGCGGTGGAGAGGCCGTAGATGCCGTGCAGCATCCAGTTCTTCGCGATGTCGCCGTAGACAAGCGGGTCGCCCTGTACTTCGGGATAGGCCTGGATGAACCAGATGCGCAGCGCCGCGCCGGCAGCAAGCGCCAGCGCTATGAACCATCCTTTTCTGGACCTCTGAGAGAGCACTGCGACTATTAAAGCAGTTACAGGAGGTTCGTGAGCGCGCGCGGCGGTATCGTACGATTGAAGTTATACACAGCGAACGATGAAGCAGGTCTTTTACGATCCCGGGCAACGACGCAGGAAGATACTCCGGCGGCTCACCGACGTGTTGGTGGTGGCGTTTACCATCGTGCTCGCCGTGTTCATTTTCAGCGTCATCTCGCGGCAAACGCTGCCGGAACTGCTGCTGCCGACGCAGAAACCGAATTTGAAGGCGCTGAAAGAGCGGCAATCGGAAATGAGCCGCAAGGCTGCCCTTACGCGGCCAGGTCACAAGCGGCTGCGCCGGCGCGCGTCGGAGATCGTTCTGAACCAGGATGAGGGCGTGCGGGCGGCGTTCTACGAGAACGACGAAGCGGATTACTCCTCGCTCAAGGCGCACATCCACCAGATCGACATGCTGTTTCCGGACTGGCTGCATGTGATCTCGCCCGACGGGAACCTGGTGGGAGCGACTCCCATGTTTCCGGTGCACTTCTACAGCGTGGTGGACGCGCATGGCGTGCACAGCGTCGATCCGCAGAACCAGGTGAAGGGCGCGATCGACGCGGCCCACGAAGACACCGAAATCTATCCGATGCTGAACGATTACGACACGCTGACCGGGAACTGGGGCGGCGACGTGATCGGGCAAATGCTTCACGACCGGGGCGCGCGGGACCGCCTGCACGTCCAGCTGGATAAATTCCTCTACGCGAACCCCTCGTACCGGGGGATCTGCCTGGATTTCGAGCAGGTTCCGGACGAGGATGAACAGCTTTACGCCGAGTGGATCGGCGAGCTGCATGATGATTTTCAGGCGAAACATCTCAAGGTTTACGTGAATGTTCAGGCATCGGCCGATGCCGCCTATCTGCGCCGCATGGCGCAGAACAGCGACGGCATCATTCTGATGAATTACGACGAGCACGAGGAGACCAGCGATCCCGGACCGGTGGCCAGCGAGCCATGGTTCGAGGCGAACCTGGCGCGCGTGCTCAGGACCGTGCCGAAAGAGAAGGTCATCTGCGGGATCGGCAATTACGGCTTTGACTGGGCGCTGCCGCTGCCGGAAAAAGGCAAAAAGGTTTCCGATCAGGTCGTTGACGTCGACGATCTCTCGGTGCAGGATGCGTGGCAGCGTGCGGCCGACTCCGACGCCGACGTGCACCTGGAAGGCGATGAGCTGAACCCCCACTTTGTCTACGACGACGAGGATAACCACCTGCGCCATCAGGTCTGGTTCCTCGACGGGGTGACGGCGCTGAACGAAATGCGCGCGGGACGGCAGATGGGGGTGCGTACCTTCGCGCTGTGGAGGCTGGGCGAAGAGGATCCGTCGCTGTGGCAGGTGTGGGGCGATCCGGGCGCAAAAAATGCTCCGGATGAGCTGCGCACGGTTCCGCCCGGCGAAGATGTGGACACCGAGGGCGAGGGGGACATCCTGCGCATCGTCGCGCAGCCGGAGACGGGCGAGCGCACCATCCAGATGGACGCCGACGATTTCACCATCATCGACGAGGATATGGTGCGGCTGCCGCGCTCGTACACCATCGAGCAGTACGGCTACAACCCGCATGAGGTGGCGCTGACCTTCGACGACGGGCCGGACCCGGTGTGGACGCCGAAGATCCTCGACGTGCTGAACCAGTACCACGTGCACGGGACCTTCATGGTGATTGGCGCGGAGGCGCTGGACAACATCGGCCTGCTGAAGCGCTATATCGCCGACGGGGAGGAGATCGGGAACCACACGTTTACGCACCCCGACATCAGCGAGATCTCGCCGCAGCAACTGGAGCTGCAACTGAACTGGACGGAGCGTCTGTTCGCGGCCGAGCTGGGCATTCAGCCGCTGTACTTCCGGCCGCCGTACTCCATCGACCAGGAGCCGGACACCAACGACGAGGCCGCGCCCGCGTATCGCATTCAGCAGATGGGCTACACCATCATCGGCGACAAGATCGACACCGACGACTGGAACGAGCACCCGCATAAATCGCCGCAGGAAATTACCGACAGCGTGCTGCAGCAGCTGCAGGAGATGAAGACGCTGCCGTGGATGCGAGGCAGCATCATCCTGATGCACGACGGCGGCGGCAACCGCTCGGCGACAGTGGCCGCGCTGCCTATGCTGATCACCACGCTGCGCGCGAAGGGCTATAAATTCGTCCAGGTTTCAGACCTGATGGGCAAAACGCGAGCCGAGGTGATGCCGCCCATCTCGCCGAAAATGCGCTGGCAGGCACACATCGACTGGGTCGCGTTCTTCTTCTTCTCCTTCTTTGCGCATTTTGTCGTCGACATTTTCTTTGTTGGCGACGTGCTGATGAGCGCGCGGCTGTTGCTGATCGGAATCTTTGCGCTCATCGACCGCCTGCGGCGGCGGCACATTCCGCCTGGCGACTACCGGCCGCGCGTGGCCGTGCTCATTCCCGCTTACAACGAGGAAGTGGTCATCGTGCGGACCATTCGCTCGGTGCTCAAGTCGGATTACGAAAACATCCGCGTGATTGTGATCGACGACGGCTCGCTGGACCGCACCTTCGATGCCGCGCGCGAAGCGTATCCGGAGGAGATTGCCGCAG